>DATAMF010000396.1:0-13306 GCA_036260665.1 Aggregatilineaceae bacterium
CTGACGAGCAGATCGTCTATTTCAGCGCAGGCGCGGAACGTATTTTGAGGTGGACCGACGCTGTTGGCCGTTCATTTACCGATGTTTTCCGCCCGGCAGAACAGACTTCCTTGCTGCTAGCAGATTATATTTCGCCTGCGCAGCGGCGAATGAATGTGCTTACCCAAAATGAGCAGCCCGTAATGCTGGCCGTGACGGGAGTCCATTTTTCGCCAGCGGAAGGCGAACCTCTTCAAGTCGCCTTGATCCTGCGGGATATTACGGACGAAGCCAGCGAACAGCATCTGCACTCCTACTTTCTAGCCAATATTTCGCATGAGTTTCGCACGCCCCTGGCCGGGTTGAACGCTTCCATTGAGCTGCTTTTGGACGAGGCTGGTTATCTGTCAGCAGCAGAAATGGACGAACTGCTTAATTCGATCTACCTCAGCGCATCGGGTTTGCAAGCGCTGGTTGATAACTTACTGGAAAGCGTGAAGATCGAAGCCGGACATTTTGTGGTTCATCCGCGCCCGCTGGCGATTAACGGGGTAATAGCTGGTGCCGTTCGACTGATGCAGCCCTTATTAGATCGGCGCAAACAAGCCCTGTCTGTCACCGAACCGCTCCAATTGCCGCTGGTTCATGCTGATCCAACGCGACTCACTCAGGTTTTTATTAACCTGTTGTCGAATGCCAGCAAGTACAGCCCAATGAACAGTACCATAGACCTGGCATTGGAACAGCAGAATGCAACATTGTGGATTGCGGTGACAGATCGCGGGCCGGGTATTGCACCAGCGGACCGGGC
This sequence comes from Aggregatilineaceae bacterium, assembly GCA_036260665.1. Lineage (GTDB taxonomy): Bacteria > Chloroflexota > Anaerolineae > Aggregatilineales > Aggregatilineaceae > DATAMF01. The sequence continues at coordinate 791 of DATAMF010000396.1, forward strand.
GGCAGTGTTCCGGCGCTTCGTACGTTTGGGGATTTCGACGCGCGAACAAGAGGGGATTGGCTTGGGATTGTCCGTCGTGAAAGCTATTGTCGAGCAGCATCATGGTCAAGTGGGGGTTGAAGATCGGCCCGGCGGTGGTTCAGTGTTCTGGTTTACCCTTCCCCTGGTGGAGGTTCCATGAAGGCCTTAATCGTAGATGATGATCTGGTGTTAGCGGATGTGCTGTCTTTCACGCTGCGCCGGGCAGGGTTTCAGGTCGTTACGGCTCATGATGGTCAAGCCGCGCTGGATACGTGGCAGATTGAGTCGCCCGATTTGATCATCCTCGATTTGAACCTTCCCAAAGTAGATGGATTAACCGTCTGCACCCGCATTCGCGAGCGGGCCAGCACACCCATTATTATATTGAGCGTATTGGGCGGCGATGACGATGTGGTGCGCGGTCTTGAAATTGGAGCCGATGATTACATTACCAAACCCTTCAGCCCGCGCCAGCTTGTAGCCCGCGCCCAGGCCGTGTTACGCCGAGCCGGAATTACCCCCACGGCTGGTCCTTTAGCTGCTGGAGAATTAACGCTGGATGTGTCGCGCCGCGAACTCTACCGCTCCGGCCAGTTGCTCGCCCAACTTACCGCGCTTGAATGCCGGTTGATGGAAGTCCTGATGCTCAACAGCGGCCATGTTTTACCCGCCGATACTTTGATCACACAAATATGGGGTCCAGCCGGCGGAGATCGTACCATGCTTAAGCAGCTTGTTCACCGTCTGCGCGTCAAGATCGAACCCGAACCGACCTCGCCCGCTTATCTTGAAACAGTCCCCGGCGTTGGCTATGCGCTGGTACAGCGGTAAAAAATGTCACCACTTTGTCACCGGGTTGTAGCTGGGCCTGTTACCACCGCCTGCTATAGTAGCTCCCATGACCGATTATCCATTTCTGTCCCTCAGTCGCGTAACGCTTGATCTTGAGCTTGCCCGACAGCTTCCACGCCGTTTGGCGTATTATTATCTGGCGATTCCGCTGGCGCGGGATGAAGACCAACTTACGGTGGTTATGGCTTATCCTGAAAATCAAGCCGCTGTCGCCATGCTGCAAGCCGTGTTAGGCACACCGATTGTCCCGGTGCAAGGCTCGCCGCATGAGATCAAAGCGGCGCTCAACCTCCTCTGGTCGGAGCAGAATGAAATCGGGACATCACAAATTCTTTGCTGGGGGGTACCCGAAGAACGCGCGCAGCAAATTGCCCAGGTATTCGATGCGCAGGTACTTTGCCTGGATGCCGGCACCAGTGATCTGGAAACCGTGCTGACAGTCGCACGTGAAGGCCGTTACAGCCTGACGGTATTGGATACCCTTCCTGCCGAATCGCTCTCTCACTTTTTGCGGGCATCCTCAACCCCTGTGCTGCTGATGCGATCTGAGGCGTTGACTTTACAGCATATCTTGCTCGTGCTGCGTGGACACTCGCCTGACGACAATGTGTTGGATTGGGTGATTCCTTTAGCAAAAACGGGAGCGCAGATTACATTGTTCACAGTTGCGCCGACTGGTGCCCGACCTAAGCGTGGAGCGCGCTTGCCATCCGGGTTGGCGGCGCTGTTGGCCGACGACAGTGCGCCGGGTGAACATATCGCGACATGTGCGCGACGCCTGACCGAATCCGGGATTCAGGGCGTGATAAAACTGCGCCAGGGTATTCCCGAAGAGCAGATCGCCGCCGAAGTGACTCAAGGGGATTATGACTTGATTACGATTGCGGCAGAAGCGCATGGGGATTTCGTACAGCGGGTGCTTAATGCCATGACTTCTAACCACCGTCAGCCTGTTTTGGTTATCAAACCTATTACGGATTAACTCGTGATAATTCGACTTATCGCGAATCATAGAAAGGAACCTCACCAATGACTCGTAAATTGCTCGCACTCCTGCTGGTTGCTGTCCTTCTGATCGCCGCCTGTGGAGATGACAAAGAGTCCTCGTCGGACAACAAAAAAGCAACCTCGAAAGATTCAGAGGATACCCCCAAAAGCACGATTACGATCTCTGGCGCATTCGCCCTTTATCCTATGGTGCAGAAGTGGGCTGACGAATATAAGGCGCTGCATCCCGAAGTGGAATTCAATATTTCAGCCGGTGGCGCAGGTAAGGGGATGAGTGATGTCCTAGCCGGAGCCGTCGATGTAGCGATGGTTTCACGCGAAATTCGCGCTGAAGAAACCGATCAGGGCGCGGTCGGGTTTGCTGTAACCAAAGATGCGGTTGTAGCAACGGTCAATGCAGACAATCCGGTGTTGGATCAACTGCTCACCGTTGGCCTGACGCCCGAAAAAGGTAAAGCCATCTGGATCGATGGCGAAATGACCACCTGGGGTGAAGTTGTTGGCAGCGACAATAATGATCCGATCTCCGTTTATACCCGTGCTGATTCGGCAGGGGCAGCGGAAGTATGGGCACTCTTTATCGGTGGTGAAGCCCAAGAAGATTTGGTTGCTGGAATTGGCATGCAGGGTGACCCCGGTTTGGCCGAGGCCGTGCGGCAGGATCCCATGGGGATTGGGTTTAACAACATTGGTTTTGCCTACGATCTGACGACAGGGCAGGCGGTTGAGGGAATCAGGGTAGTCCCGATTGATCTCAACGGCGACGGGCAGATCAATGACGACGAAAATTTTTACGCCGACAAATCCAGCATCACTGCGGCCATCGCCGACGGTCGTTATCCCTCTCCCCCGGCGCGTGAACTCTATGTGGTGACCAAAGGCGAACCGAACGCCGCTGTGACCGCGTTCATTCGCTGGATTTTGACTGATGGACAGCAGTATGTCGATGCGGCGGGTTATGTGCAGTTGGCTGATGAATCCTTACAGGCAACGCTGAACGCGCTTCCACAGTAAATCGTTTTTTTGACAGCAAGACGAGAAGTGCCAGAATCTATCTTGGGGGCAGGTTGAAAAACCTGTCCCTCTATGGTTAGAAGCAGGGGAAAATTTGGAGTCGATACGTCTGCAAATGCTGGTTGATCGAGTTGGCTTGCGCCGTATGGTATCGCGCCATCAGAACCGCAGTTGGCGCTGGTGGAAAGATTGGATAGCTGGGCGAACGATGGGGCTGTTAACCGTGGCAGCTTCTTTGTTGATCGTGGTGATGGTCACCATGCTCCTGGATCGTGCCCGGCCCATTTTAGCGTCCAACTCGATAAGCTCCCTGGTTCAAGGCGAGGTCTGGAAACCGCGCCAGGGACTGTTTGGGTTTTGGCCGTTCATCACCGGAAGCGTTTTGGTAACACTGCTCGCGATGCTGCTATCCGTCCCGACCGCGCTGCTGAGCGCTATCTACCTGGCCGACTATTCACGCTCCCGTGCCATCATCAAACCGCTGGTCGATTTACTCGCGAGTATTCCATCGGTCATTTACGGCTTATGGGGTGTGTTGTTTGTGGTGCCGTTGGTCCGCGATCACATTAGCCCGTGGGCGGATCGAACGCTGGGCGATCATTGGAGTATTTTCCAGAACACCAATCCGACGGGCTTTGGTCTGCTGGCGGCGGGCTTTGTCCTAGCGATTATGACCTTTCCGATCATTGTAGCGGTGAGCGAAGAAGTGCTGCGCAGTGTTCCCCAGGGTATGCGTGAAGCCTCACTGTCTTTAGGTGCCACCGATTGGGAAACCACCAAACTCGTCGTGCTGCGCAAAGCCGCCCCCGGCCTCATCGCGGCAGTGGTGTTAGGGTTTTCGCGCGCCTTTGGCGAAACGCTGGCGGTGGCGATGGTCGTCGGCAACCGGGTAAAAGTACCCGAAACCCTGTTTGATCCCGCCTATCCACTACCCGCCCTCATCGCCAACAATTACGGCGAGATGATGTCCATTCCGCTTTACGACTCAGCGCTTATGACCGCCGCGTTAATGCTGTTATTTGTCGTCTTGCTGTTTAACGTCGGCGCACGGTCTATTCTAGGTCGTCTCAACCGGGAGCAAACCACATGAATCGCAATCAACGACGCCACCTGGAAGAACGCCTTTTCAAATTTATTATGCGTGCCGCGTTGTTTGTCACACTGGGGATGCTAGCTGCCATTCTTTTTACGGTGGTTCGCAAAGGCATCGGTGCAATGAGTTGGTCGATGATCAGCGAGGCATCTACCGGCGGCTCTTATCTGGGCGAAGCAGAAGGCGGCATCCTCAACGCGATTTTGGGATCGCTGTATCTGGCAGGGGGGGCAACCGTGCTCGCGTTGTTGTTCGGTTTGCCGGTGGCGCTTTATCTGCATACCTACATGGGCCAGTCGAAGTTGGCCGATTACATCCGCCTTGTTTTTGACATCCTCTGGGGCATTCCCAGCATCGTTTATGGCGTCTTCGGTTTCACGCTGATGCTGCTTATCGGCATGCGCGCCTCACTGCTGGCCGGAATTTTAACGCTGGCGTTAGTCGAACTACCGATTCTAGTGCGAACCATCGATGAAGTGCTGCGTATGGTTCCCCCTGAACTTTCCGAAATCACCTATGCACTGGGGACGACCCGCTTAGAATTGATGGGCATTCTCACCCGCCAATCGCTGCCCGGTTTGGTCACGGCAATTTTGTTGGCGTTTGGGCGTGGAATTGGGGATGCTGCTGCCGTGTTGTTCACCGCCGGATACACCGATAGTATGCCCGATTCACTCATGCGTCCGGTTGCTTCACTGCCGCTTTCGATCTTCTTCCAACTCAGTTCGCCTTTTCCTTCAGTCCAGGCCCGCGCTTATGCCTCAGCGTTGGTCCTGACGATTTTAGTGCTCGTAATCAGTTTGCTCACGCGGTTGTCGATGCGTACCCTCAGCAAGCATGTAGTCCGGTAAGGAATTGGAATGGTTAACACGGCCCCACATATTTCGGTTCGTCATCTGAACGTCTGGTTTGGCAATCAACAAGCGCTCAAAGACATTAACATTGACATCCCGCGCCACCGGATCACGGCCATTGTCGGGCCATCGGGCTGCGGCAAAACGACTCTGCTGCGCAGTCTCAACCGTCTGGTTGAATTAGAATCCAAGGTGCGCGTGGCCGGGGAAGTTTTACTTGAAAGCCAGAATATCTACGGCCCCACGGTTGACATTACCGAAGTCCGCACGCGAATAGGACTGCTCGCGCAAAAACCCTTCCCACTGCCCATGTCCATTTATAACAACATCGCCTATGGCCCGCGCATTCATGGCCTGAAAAGCATGAAAATGGACGATCTGGTGCGTACCCATTTGCAGGCGGTGGAGTTGTGGGATGAAGTGAAAGAACGCCTGAAAGCACCCGCTACCGGATTATCAGTCGGGCAGCAGCAGCGTCTCTGCCTGGCCCGTGCGCTGGCGGTCAAACCGGATGTGCTGCTTTGTGATGAATCGACTTCCGCCCTCGATCCGATTTCGGCGCGGGCAATTGAGCGTCTGCTCGCGAATTTGAAGCAAAATTACACCATTGTGATGGTGACGCATGATCTGGGACAGGCGCGCCGCCTGGCCGATCATGTCATTTTTCTCTGGCTGGGTGCGGTGGTCGAACAAGGCGATGCCCCGCAGATTTTTGAGTATCCTCGTGAAGATCGTACCCGCGCTTATTGGACGGGCGAGATCGGATAACGATACGCCACAAGAGGGATGATCACAACTTAACACCTCACACCTCCATTTCCCCCAAAACAGTAAAACGAAGCACATGGGTGAATATATATTTAGCTGGCAATTTACCACCGCTATGCTATGATTCGCGCGTAAATGGCGAAAATTTGGGGTAGAAAGAACATAGTTGGTGTATCTAAAAATACCGAAAGGAATTTGCGATGATAAGTGAAAAAACAACTTTAGCTGTCATTATCGGCAACCGTGACTTCTTCCCGGATCGGCTCGTTTCCGAAGGCCGCAAAGATATTTTGGAACTGCTCAACGAAACGGGAATTGAAGCCGTCATCCTCGATGAAAACACAACCAAGCTGGGCGCAGTCGAAACCTGGGAACACGCCAAAGCCTGCGCTGCACTTTTTCGTGAACATCGCGACCAAATCGATGGCGTGCTGGTATCGCTGCCCAACTTTGGTGACGAACGCGGCGTCGCCGATACCATTAAATTGTCGGGTCTGAATGTTCCGATTCTGGTTCAGGGGTATCCTGACGATCTCGACCAATTCTCCGTCGAACGCCGCCGCGATGCCTTCTGCGGCAAAATTTCCGTCTGCAACAACCTCTACCAGTACGGGTATCCCTACACCCTCACCGACATGCACACCGTCCATCCCAAGAGTCCCTCATTCCGCGCCGATCTGAAGAAGTTCGTCCAGGTTTGCCGCGTGGTCAAGGGCCTCAAAACCGCCCGTTTGGGCGCAATCGGTGCGCGTCCCGGCAATTTTAACACCACCCGCTACAGTGAAAAGCTGCTCCAGGCGTACGGCATCACCGTCAACACTATCGATCTCTCCGAAATTATCGGCAGCGCCCAAAAGCTCACCGATGAGCACCCGCGTGTCAAAGAAAAACTGGAAAAGATCACGGGCTACATCCGTACCGACGCGGTTCCTTCGGCAGCAGTGGTGAAGCAGGCCAAGGTGGGCGTTGTCATCGATGACTGGATGCGCGAATTTGACCTCGACGCGTCCGCGCTGCAATGCTGGACCTCGGTGCAGAAGAACTATGGCATCAATGTCTGCACCCTCATGAGTATGATGAGCGAGCAGTTGATGCCCAGTGCGTGCGAAGTCGATATTACAGGCGTCGCGTCGATGTATGCCCTTCAGCTTGCGTCCGGCACCCCGGCAGCCCTGGTGGACTGGAACAATAACTACGCGGATGATCCCAACAAATGCGTTCTGTTCCACTGTGGCAACTGGGCAAGCAGCTTCTTTACCGATTTTAAGATGGCGAATGCCGAAATTCTTGCCACAACCTTGGGTACCGAAAACACCTATGGTGCCATCAACGGACGCACCCCTTCCGGCCCGATGAGTTATGCCCGCCTGACAACGGATGATCGCCATGGCAAGATTCGCTCCTATGTCGGGGATGGTTTGTTCACCGATGATCAGTTGGAAACCTTCGGCAGTCGCGCGGTGGTTGAAGTTCCTCATCTGCAAAAGCTGATGCAGCATATCTGCAAAAATGGCTTCGAACACCACGCCGCGATGACCGCCGCGCCCACCTCGGCTATTTTGGCCGAAGCCTTCGAAAATTACTTCGGCTGGGAAGTCTATCAGCATCCCTGCTAATTCTCTCTCTCCCGATTCGATAGACGAAGATGCGAACAAAAATTTTTGTTCGCATCTTTTTTATGTTTTTTTCAGACTAAAGAGATATTCAAAATTTGATATTCGACTATACTAATTAATGTTCGCACAATCAATGTGCCCGTTAACAGGAAATAATCATGCAGGCCCTTAGCCGAATTTTTAACGTTCGTCCCGAAGAATGGCGCAGACTCTCCATCCTCAGTTTGATGGCCTTGCTGCCGGTACTGGCTGGTATCTGGGCACAGATCACGCTGACCGCCCTTTTTCTGGTTCAGGTCGGCGTCCGTTTTATCCCTTTCATTTTTATTGGTGATGCAATTGTCGTCGTGCTGACTTTTGCCGTCTATTCCGCCTTTGCGGATCGTTTTTCGCACGCCCAGTTGCTGATCGGTTTGGCTGGCCTGGGTGCAGCCGGGGTCGCACTCGGACTGATCCTCATCCAGATCGCGCCGCCCGCCGTATCTTATTCCTTCCTCTATTTGCTCCACCGGATTGTTTATGCCGTAATCGGTGCACATTGGGGCATCTATGTCAACAGCTTTTACGATACGCGCGCCGCGAAGCGCATTTTTTCGGTGCTGGCATCCGTCGTCCGCATCGCCGGGATTCTGGCTGCCCTGTCTGTGCCGCTGCTGAATAGTCTGTTTTCCTCCAGCATGATTATTGTGCTATGGGGCTTTAGTCTTCTCGCGCTTGCCCTGCTGGCCCGCCTGATGCCCTATCTGGTGAAGGAACCCGAACTATCCAAGCCAGTGGGGTCAACACTCGCCAAACCGCGTGTTTCTTATGTTGAAAACATCCGTGAAGGTTTTGGCTTTGTCCGCCAGTCATCGTACCTCCGAGGGCTGGCCCTGATGTCCATCCTCATGATGGTATTGGGAACCGTTACCAATTATCAGGTTCTGCGGATTTTCGATAATGCCTACAAGGGCGATCAGGACGCGATTGCCAACCTGATCAGCATCATCACACTGGTCGGCAATCTGATCATGCTGCCTATCCAGATCTTTATGTTCAGCCGTATCGTATCGTTTCTCGGTGTCGGCAAGACCAATCTGATCTACCCCATCACCTCGTTAGGTATTAGCGGCTTGATCGCGCTGTTCCCACTTCAGTTAGCCGCTGGCGTTTTAGCTCATTTCAACCTGAATACGGTGAATGTGGGTATTCGCGCCACCAATGACGAACTGCTCTACAATGCGGTCCCCGTCCGCATCAAAGCCCGTGCGCGCGGGTTTATCAATGGTTTTATCGAACCCATCGGCACCCTGTTAGCCGCCCTGATTGCTGGATTGCCTTTCATCTCTGAACAGTGGTTTTTGACGGTTGTCTTGGTGGGTGGCGGTACCGCCTATCTGCTGGCCTCGATTATGGTGAGTCGTCAATATGCCCGCGCCCTGATCTTGCTTCTGGAGCAGGAAAGTTTTTCTTTTCTGCTTCACTCTACGACCAGCCGAGTCGATAAAACCACGCTGAACCACTTGAAATCCCGTATTGAAGAGAGCACCGATAACGACGCTACCATTGTGATGGCGAACATTCTCATCGAGTTAGACGGCAACCATGCGGTCCCCGCCCTTGAAAAATTAGTCCGGCGCAATGATCCTGACCTGCAAGCGGGCATTTTGGAGTTAATGGTTGAAGCGAAGCTTCATGCTTCTGAGAATTTTTATCTCGATCTGCTGCACCATACGGATCCCCGCGTCCAAAAATCAGCCTTGATCGGCCTTGAACACCAATTAGGCCGCAATCACGAGCGTTATCTGGAATTGGCCTTTGAATTATTAAACAGCCAGGAAACCAGTATTCGAAGTCAGGCGCTCTCAGTCCTGATCAATGATCCGCGTTACCAGCCATCTGCACTACGCGTGTTGAAGGAGTTTCTGACCAGCAATAATCCCGATTGGCGAGTTATAGGCGTTCATATTCTCGGCCAAACACAAAACCAGGCGTTTTTTCTCCCTCTGTTTGATTGTCTACAGGACTCCTCAAACTCCGTCCGTATCGCGGCGGCACTTTCAATCGAATCACTTGCTGCTCGTTGGCCGGACCAGTTGAGCGCTCCTCTCAACCGGCATATGGCACGCCTGCTTCAGGACCCTATCGAACGGGTGCGCGTTGCCTCGATTCGCGCGCTGGGATATATCGCCAAACCATCTACCCTTTCAATTTTGGTTCCGGTATTAGATGATCCCAGTCCGCATGTGCGGGATGCCGCTGTCGAAGTGTTGGCGCGGGCGGGTAAACCGGCCTTACTTGACCAAACCGATACCAAGATGGCATCCGTCGTTCTGGCGCGAATCGATCCCCGGCGCTATACCGGGCTGATTCTGAACCATGTAAAACACAATCTCGCCCGGATTTATGCGAATTTTGTCCGGCTTGACACATTTTCACAGTTAAATGGAAATATCGAACTGCTCCGGCTGACATGGCTGGAGCAAAACCGGGAGTTGATGGACGAAGCCTTCTATCTGTTGTCCGCCCTCCACGATAAAGCCTCATTACAGATCATTGCCGACTCACTCAAGAGCGACAATCCCCGTGTCTATGCCAATGCGGTAGAAGCATTGGAATCGCTGGTTCCTGCCCCGGTAGCGCATTTACTGGTGTTTGTGTTCGATCCAGCATTGAGCATTGCAGATCGTGCGGCAATCGGTCAGCAGGAATGGCATTTTGACACCATAAGCCCGGCAGAAACGATCAAGAGTCTATTGTCTGATTCCGACAATGTGTGGCTTCAATTGACCGCCATCTTCATCCTGGGCGAAATCGGCGCTGAACTTGCAGCGAAACAGAAAAGCCCCAAATCTAAACTGGACCTGTTAGGGAAACTCAGCGGTACCGAAACCCCGCCCGAACCTCGATCTTTGTTCCGCTTAGATGAGATTCAGACGCTTTTATCTCAGGTCCCTGGTGAATCTGAAGACTTAAAGGTAGCTGTTCGTGCGGCCCAACGGTTGGTGAGTGGTCAGAGTGTATTGGTAAACGCCCAAGAGGAGGGAAATGTGCTGTCCGTTGTCGAAAAAATCATCTTTCTGAAAGAAGTGCCGTTCTTCGAAGATATGACGATCAGCCAGCTTAAAGTGCTGGCGAATGTCTGCTACGAAGAATTTTTCTCTGCCGATTCCGTCATTTTTGACGAAGGCGCTCCAGGGGGAACGCTCTACGTGGTAGTCAGTGGTAAAGTAGGCATTGAGCGCAAAAATAATATCACAAACACCTCGGTTCGGCTCAAAACGGTTGAGATGCGCTCCTATTTTGGCGAGTCGACCCTTTTTGATAACAGCGAGACGACCACAACAGCTATTGCGCTCGAAGACACCCTGGCCCTACGCTTGAGCCATGAGCCACTCGTCGCGCTAATTCAGGAGAATCCCGAACTCTCGCTGCAACTGATCAAGGTTCTGAGTAAGCGCATCCAACAAACCGATGAACAGGTTGCTGATTTGTCGCGCCAGCGTTCGCGCGCCATGCACAAAGTCTACGACAAATTGGACTAGCCGCAGCCGATTAGGATTTCGCCGCTTTTCGCGCGCAGTCCAGTGCATTGAATACTTTGATCTTTACATGTCCAAACCCTGGTGTATCCAGGTCCTGGGCATAAAGTTCTGCGCCTCGCATCTGCGTGATCAGAATATATTTTCGAATGTTGAGATGCTTGAACACCTGCCCTTCGCGCGAGAATGAAGATGCTGCGGACAGGATATCATCAAAAGCAATATGCGCCACAGGTTGTGGAATTATCTGATTTAACCTGAATCCCCTACGATTTAACTTAAATCTCAGCCCATTAAGCCTGAATCTATCCCACACTTATCCCAATTAAGGTTACTTTTATCCCAAACAACCCTTATTATTTAGGCTAAATAGACCTTTTTCTAACTTACAGCCCGTTAGAAAAAGGTTACTTCTCTGATTCGCCGCTTTTGTGTTAAACCGGTCTGTTAGTTCTCCTGATACAAGAGGCACCCTGATCCGTCAGGGTGCCTCTTGTATGGTTGCATTGTATCAGACTTTATGGATAGAACTCGGCGGGCAGCCCTTCATCGTCCCGCAGCAGTCCCTCATCTGGCTGATCCAGGTCCTCAGCCGTGATCTCGCTCGACGGAATGACCTCGATCTCGATTTCCACGAATTGCGAGACTTCCTTGCCGCTCAGAATGTCCAGCGCCACGCGTACGGCATCCGCGCCCATCGTGCTGGGAATGCGGATCAGGCTGGCGCGCAGGTGATTCTCGTAGACCAGTCGTGCAAAGCCCACATAATGATCGGCTACGGCGGGCACGTAGGATTGCACCGTCTCGTTGATCGCCTCTTCTCCGCGGAGTGCCAGCAGCCCATTGTAGGCCAGAATGCCATCGACGCGGGTGCCGGACATGGCCTCTTTGATAATCGTCGCGGGCTTAGTGGGGTCCAGTTCAGTCGGTGTTTCCCCCTGGATACTGATCCCCGGATACAAGCTGACCACCGCTGCCGATCCTGCCTTGCGTAAGTTATCGGAGAGCGACGTGTCGATGCCATTAAATTGTACCGGACCGCCTTCGCCATCCAGCAGCGCGACCAGTTCTTGCGCCATCACGCAGCCCACTTTGAAGTCATCGGGGCCGACAAAGCTCACATATTGGTCGGTGTTGATCCGGTGCCCGACCAGCAGCACCGGAATCCCGGCTTCCATTGCCTTTTGCAGTTCCGCTGCCAGCAGGCTTTGATCCCCAGCCTCATTCGGATTCACAATGAGCAGATCAATGTCTTGCGCGACCAGGTCCTGAATATCGGCTATCTGCTGGCCAAGGTCGCCTCCCGCATTTTTGACAATGAAGTTTTCGATCTCAGGATGCAGACTCGCCTCATAACGTGCCCATGCTTCAACCAACACATCCGAAGCCAAAGCATTGCTGAAGCCAATGGTATAAGGCGCAGCGGCCTTAAATTGCACAGTATCGACCATTTCTGCGGGAATCGGAGCGGAGTTTTCAATGGGGCACAGCGCTTCGCTGGGAATAGCAGTGGTCTGAACGGGAACAGCAGGCACCGACACGACGGAGGTTTCCGCTTCTGGTGACGAATAGGTATCTGCTTTACAGCGTGGATTATGCCCGAACCCACCCTCTGTAATACAGTACACATCATAGCGCGAATAGACCCAATCCAGCATTCCATCCAGCGAGTCTACCCGCCACCAGATCAGCAGGGTGTCATCGGCTGCCGACAGCGCTTGGGTGCCGTCGGCGCTGAGGACCAGACTCCGCACGGCCTCGTCATGACC
>DATAMF010000410.1:0-5033 GCA_036260665.1 Aggregatilineaceae bacterium
AGGAGCTTCTCGCCGTCGTGCAGGTTCACGCATTGCCATGCCGCACCGCCTGGGCAGCGATTGCCCCATTGCCTAACTGTGACTCATAAATTTCGCGGTACACCGGGCTGGTCCTGATCAACTCACGGTGTGTCCCCTCAGCGGCAACCCGCCCATTATCCAGCACCAGGATTTTATCGGCTTTGAGCACAGTGCTGATGCGTTGGGCTACGATAAAGCTGGTTTGCGTAATCTGGCTGAGGGCTGCCTGAATTTTGCTCTCCGTTTCCACATCAACGGCGCTGGTGCTGTCATCCAGAATCAAAATGGTCGGCTGGCGAACGAGCGCCCGCGCGATAGCAATCCGCTGTTTCTGCCCGCCGGAAAGATTAACTCCTCGCTGTCCGATCTGCGTGTTATACCCGTCCGGCAGCGCCATGATAAAATCGTGCGCTTGCGCCGCGCGAGCTGCGGCGATGATCTCGGCTTCGCTGGCACCATCCCGTCCCTGCCGGATGTTGTCATAGATGGTCCCCGAAAACAGGAGCGCTTCCTGCAAAGCGATCCCAATCGCCGCCCGTAGTTCTGCCTGGGGAATATCGCGCACATCGACTCCATCAATCGTCACGCGCCCGCTGTCCACATCGTAAAAACGCGGAATCAGGTTGATCAGGCTTGATTTGCCAGACCCCGTTGCACCGAGCAGCGCGACTGTCTGGCCCGGTTCGGCGACAAAGCTGACATCCCGCAAGACAGGTTCACCGCCGTTATAGCTAAAAGTGACATCTTCAAAAGCGATCCGCCCCTGTGGAATGAAGCCGGTTTGCACGTTAGGGCGATCCTGCACTTCCGGTTCGCTGTCCAGTACAGCGACAACTCGTTTTCCTGATGCCTGCGCGCGTGAGATACGGATCATCAACATACTGACCATCATCAGCGACATCAGCGCTTGGCGCAGGTAATTTACAAAGGCGATGATCGCGCCCGCCGTCATATCCCCATGAATCGTCTGCACGCCGCCAAACCAGATGACCGCCACAACCCCCAGGTTGATCGCCAGAGTCATGAAGGGAGCAGTGATTACACTGATCTGCATCGCCTGAATGGAAGAATCCGTTAACCCATCATTGGCATTTTTGAAACGCTGCTTTTCATGCTGGTTGCGCACAAAGGCTTTCACCACGCGCACCCCGGAGAGATTCTCCTGAATGACCGTATTCACCCGATCAAGTTTTTCCTGCATGATCGTGTACAGCGGGAATGCCCGCCGGATCACAAGGATCAACATGACGAGTAGCAGCGGCATCAGCACCGCCAACACCAGGGCCAGACGCGGACTGGTGACAACCGCCATAATCAGGCTGCCGATCACCAACAGGGGCGACCGCACCAGAATACGCAGCGCCATCAGCAGCAGTTCTTGAACCTGATTTACATCATTGGTCAGGCGTGTGACCAGTTCTGCCGTGCCAATTTTGTCCAGGTTGCCGAACGAAAGTGTTTGGACCTTGCGATAAACGCCGCTCCGTAGATCGGCTCCAAAGTTCATCGATGCGCGCACCGCGAAAATAGTACAGCCAATTCCGCCCACCGCGCCGACGCCCGTCACCAGAATCATGAGCATCCCGGTGCGCACCACCAACCCCATATCGTTTTGGGTAACACCCTCGTCCACAATCAATTGGAGCAGTCGAGGCAGCAGCAGATCGCAGATAACTTCGACAACCATCAACAGCGGGGCAATAAGTGCCTGTTTTCGATAGGGTTTGAGATAAATTCCGAAATATGTCAACATACCTGTCCAGCCTGAATAGCAGCCGTTGGATGTTCTTCATATCTGCCTACGGCGCTGCTGGCGAATATCTTACCTCTATATGCCCCAACAAGCGATTAATTGATCGTTTCCCCGATTACCATATCTGCTCATCGAAGTTGCCCCCACCGGTGAATTGCACGGGCGAGGGCATCTAATTTTAAGCTTTCAGGTGTTCGATCATATGTTGTAACACCGACACCGCCCGCGCGTACTCATCCAGCGGGATATGTTCATCCGGCGTATGATCTAGGCTGCTGTCCCCCGGTCCATAGGCGATCATCGGGCACGTCCACCGTTCTCCAACGACATTCATATCGCTGGTGCCGCCTTTAAGCACAAACCCCGGACTCTGTCCTTGCGCGCGAATCGCGCTCAACATGGAGCGCACCAGGACGTTATTTTTATCCCCCAGGTAGGCTTGTTCACCGCCACAGGCGGAGAGTTCGCCGTCCGGTTCAGCGAAAGGCGAGATCGCCGCGTATCCTTGTTCAGGCGAAAAGTTCGGCGGCAGACGAAAGCCGATCCGCATCTGGAGCGTATCCACAAAGTGATCAGTGCTGGTGTTGATCGTCCGCAAACTGGGGTGAATCTGGTCAAAGTGACGATCCGCCCCCCTGTTATGCTGGTTTGCCCAGTCCTGCACCGCCTGCCAGAAAGCGGCTCCCAACGCGCCCACCGTCGGCTCTGGTCGCGACGAATGCGCAACTGGGCGGCGCAGGGTGTAATCCACCAGCAGCCGCCCCTTGTAGCCCAATGTGATCCGGTTCGCGCCGCTAGGTTCACCAATGATGCACCGGTCTGGTGTGAATGTATCGCGCACAAAACGCGCACCCCGGCTGGTGGCGGCTTCTTCTTCAACCGCTCCGATCACGATCACCCGCCAACCATTCGGCAGATGGGCTTGCGCGGCGGCTTCCGCGAACGCACATAACGATCCCTTCGCATCCACGCTTCCGCGTCCGTACAACGTATGGTCTTCGATCCGCACCGGAATTTCTCCCGGCACCGTATCGATATGTCCCAGCAGCAGCAGCATATACGGCGCATCATCGGGACCACATTGCCCGCAGGCGTTCCCCGCCGCATCGATCCAGGCTTGCATACCCTGGGCCTGCATCCATTCGGTGAGATATTGCACCGCCGGGGCCTCATCTCCCGACGGGCTGTAGTGTCGTACCAACTCGATCAGCAGATCAGACATGGCGCATCACGGCCTCAGTCGTCTGGCGGGTGTTTCCTGTGTGGGCCGTCGCATAAGTCGCGCGGCGCACTGCTTCTGCCTGCGGCCCATATCCCAGATAATCCAGCATCAACGCCGCGCTGAGAATGGCCGCGCGCGGATCAGCGATGCCTTTTCCGGCAATATCGGGTGCGCTGCCATGCACCGGCTCAAACAATGCCGGACGCCCCGCGCCCGTATTGGCCGATGGCGCACTTCCTAACCCGCCCGTCAGCCCTGCCGCGAGATCGCTCAGGATGTCCCCGAACAGGTTGGTCGTCACGATCACGTCAAAATGTGCGGGCGTCTGGACAAGGCGCATCGCGGCGGTATCCACCAGCAGTTCCTCAACCTGAAGGGCGGGAAAGTCGCGCACCACATCCAGCGCGACGCGCCGGAACAAGCCGCAGGTCGCTTTTAACACATTCGCCTTATGCACAATCGTAAGCTGTCTGCGCCGCCGCATGGCTTGTTCACATGCCGCCCGCACGATCCGGGCGGACGCTTGAGCGGTGATTACCCGCTCGGTGATAGCCGTATCACCGCCATCCTCGATCCGTTCCCGCCCGCTGTACAGACCTTCCGTATTCTCCCGCACAATCAGCACATCGATCCCGTTCCCCACCGCAGGCCGCAGATTAGCAAACAGATCGAAATACTGGCGAAGCTGCAAGATCGGGCTGCGATAGCCCGCTACCTGCGTCATGGGCGAACTCGTCGCGCCGAACAGGATAGCATCACTCCGCTGGCACCGTTCCAGGGTCGCCGGAGGCAGTGCATTTCCGCACCGTTCGAACGTTCCGAATCCGGCCTCGGCCTCCTGAAATTCCAGCGGCAGCCCCAGCGTTTCCAGCACATCCCGTGCCGCCGGAATGACTTCCTGGCCGATGCCATCCCCGTTAATCAATGTGATGATCATGCCCTGCCTCCTCCTTGAAGCGACGTTGAAGCATGGGGACCAATCCGCCCGCATCCAGAATCATCTGAACGGAAGGCGACAGTTCGGGGATAGAAAAACGGTGTTCTCCGGCCACAATCTGCCGGTCATCCAGGGTGATCGAGTCGCCCGTTTGGACCAGTTGATGCAGTTCTGGGCAAACCACGGGCAGCACTCCCTGGTTGATACAGTTGCGAAAGTAGATGCGGCTGAACGATGCCGCGATGATGGTGGTGATCCCGGCCAGCTTCAGCGCCGTAACCGCCTGTTCGCGGCTGCTGCCACAGCCCCAGTTGTATCCAGCGACAATGACATCTCCCGGCTGGGCCTGGACAGCAAAAGTTGGATCAAGGTCTTCCAGTGCATGTTTGACCATTTCCTCCGGCGCGTTCACCGTGTAGGTGTAGCGCCCCGGAAAGATTACATCGGTATTCACATGATCTCCGTAAACCCAGCATCTCATGACAAAAACTCCCTCGGATCGGTGATCTGGCCGCACACCGCGCTGGCCGCGACCACATAAGGGCTGGCCAGATAAATCGGCGCGTCAGGTGTCCCCATCCGCCCGCGAAAATTTCGATTCGCGGTGCTGATCGTCACCTCGTGCGGCGCGGGTACGCCCATATGATTCCCCATACAGGGGCCGCAGCCGGGGGTGCCAATCGCCGCCCCCGCCTCGATCAATACGTCGATCACGCCCGCACGAAGCGCCGCTAGATACACCTCCGCGCTGGCCGGAATGACCACCAAACGACACCGCACCCGCTGACCACGCAGCACATCTGCCGCCGCCTGCAAGTCTTCCAGCCGCGCATTCGTACACGTACCCAAAAACGCCTGTTGGATCGGCTGGCCCGCCACCTCTGAAAGTGAAACCACCTGATCAGGCCGATCCGGGCAGGCGATTTGCGGCTCCAGGTGGCTGACATCTAACTCATATTCAGCCGCATACACCGCGTCCGCATCAGGATACAGCGGTGTGTAGTCACGCGTGCGCCGTGTTTCCAGCGCATCAAACACCGCTTGATCAGGTGGCAGATATGCATTTTTTGCGCCCATTTCCGCCATCATATTCGGGATCA
>DATAMF010000417.1:0-14090 GCA_036260665.1 Aggregatilineaceae bacterium
GGAAATGTCATCACCATCGGATGGTTAACTTGGATGGTTAACTTCGATGGTGAGACTTGATTACGCGGAAGCGGAAACCTATCACTATACCTGAAATCCTCAGAAATAATATATTAGGAAGTTACGGTAGAACGTTGGATTCTGCCGCTTCATAAGTAGGAGGAAGCAGTTATGGGTAATGGGGAATGGAAACGTTTTTTGCGCGGGATACTGCTGCTCATATTGGTGGTGGGCGTCAGCGGCTGCGGGGAGGAAAAGGAGGAAGACGACGATAGCGGGGATGCGGCGGTTGTTATTTTGGGTGAGGGACGCGCGACAGCGACTGAAGCCGACGCAGGTAGCCTTCCACCAGAAGCATTCGAGGTTATCCGCGAATTTATTCGTGACAGTGCCTATAAGCAAAATCAAAATTGGGATGGGGTTGTGCTCACTGCGCAACGGGCAAACGGACCGATCAATTATCAGGAAGAGTGGTGTGTGATCGTAGATCCTCCCTTCCAAAAGTATGAGGGAATGACTCGTGGTACCGTTGTGTCGCGTATTGAACTGTTGTGGCAAATCACCCCTCTCCTCATGACCGGGTCGGCGTATACAGTCTCCGAAGATGATTTTTTAAAGCGCGGCTGCACCAACTGGCAGGAGTAACTTGCAATGTGCAAAAAAGGGGAATCCACGATGCACAGCCTTCGATTAGATGGATGGATACGCTTTCTCGGTGTGATATTACTGCTCATTCTAGTGGTGAGCGGTTGTGCGGATGATGCGGATGATGCGGATGATACGGGCGATGCGGCAGTTGTCCTCTTTGGCGGGGGACATCCGACGGCCACTGCCCCCGGCTCCGATACGCTGCCGCCTGAAGTCGAAGAAACGCTCAGAGACTATATTCACAGCATGGGGCGCGAGGAAAACTGGGATGGAGTGATTCTTCAGGCGCAAAAAGCCACGGCTCAGACCTATTACGATGAAGAGTGGTGTATCGTGTATGATCCGCCTTTATCGGACGGACAAACTCGTGCAACCGTTGTGGCGCGTCAGGAATTGTTATGGGACATTTCTGGCGATGCCCGATGGCTTAGCCCGCGGCTCATGCACGATCACTTTTTATCCCTTGGGTGTTCGATCTGGATGGATTAACCTTTTTTGCTCAAGAAGTCGGAAATTGTAGGGGCAATTTGTGAAATTGCTCCTACGAACCTCACTCCCGGTCCCTTTCTCCACTGGCGCTAATCATGACCCACAAGTTGGGGTAGAGCGAAAAATTAACGGGGCAATTCGTGAATTGCCCCTACGGACCTCACCCCCAACCCCTCTCCAAATCCTTGGAGAGGGGCGCAAAAGCGAGCAGCGCCCCGATGAGGCCCGTTGAACCGCGATCCAGAAGCTGTGGGTCATGTTTTAGCCGCACGTGGAGAAAGAAAGGGAAGCAAAGCGGGTGCGCTGAATGGGGTTTTTGCGTACACTTGGGACGGACTTTTTGAATTGGAAGAGGAGCAGAGACTTATGAAAAAAATTGTGCTGGCGCTCATGGTGGTGCTGCTGATGGGGTCGGGGGCGGGGTGGCACGCCCAGGCGCAGGATGGACTGTCGGACGAGGAACTGGCACTGCTGGATCGGGTGATCGAGGCGCGCAAGCAGTTTAGTACATGGACGGCGTACAGCGAAGAAGTCAGCGGCGTGAACGTATCTTCGTTTGCGATGATGCTGGCGGAAAACAAAAATTCGCGCGTCGAAATGATGACGTGGTCCCGCAGCGCCAGCGTGATTCCAGGCGAGACAGAAAACAACGTCCAGGCGGAGGTGGGGGCGGTCTACAGTTACGAAGAGACTTCTACCGGAAAGGAGCCGATCACGACGCAGTACGACATCAGCGGGGAACTGCGGCTGGTGGATGGGGTGGCGTATGTCCAGGCGGCGTACCAGGAGTCCACGCCGGATGTGCCCGAAGTGCCGGATGGATGGGTGACGATCCGCAATGACGCCGAAAACGATCAATACCCCAGCTTTGAGGGATTCCAGATCGATGATCTGCTGGAGAAGGATACGCTCGATGAAGCGGTGGAGAATCTGGAACTGCTGCGGACGATAGCCAGTACCGTCTTTTTGGATACCGATACGTTGGAGGATGGCCGCCCGGTTGACATCATCACCGTGCAGCTTGAGCGTGAGGGGATCGCGGAGTTTCTGGGTGAGGACCTGGGCGATAATGTGATTAGCAGCGCCTTAATGGAAACGGGGAACAACAGCGCGACGCTCCGGTTCTGGCTGACTGCGGATCATACGATTTATGAACTGGACTCGGTGCTGCACCTGGAAGGCATTGGATTGGATGGGCCAACCCTTTCAGCGGACCTGCCTGAAGGCGTGACGCTGGATATTACGCTGGAAATAGGCCGGTATGCGATTTATGTCCCACAGGAAGAAGCCGGCGAACCCGCAGTGGCCCCGGAATAGGCAGCTACCGTACAATCTGAGAGGACAGCCGGACTCTCTGTTTGGCGGCTGAATAGCTCAAGGAGAACTTGATGAAAACACGATGGGTTATGGTGTTGGTGCTGGTGATGGTGGCTGCCGCCCCGCTGAGTATGACGGCACGGGCGCAGGATGGCGGCGGACTGACTGACGAGCAGATCGCGTTGTTGGATCGGATTGTGGCGGCGCGGATGGTGCGGGATGCATGGCCCGCGTATACGGAAGATGCATCGGGCAGCCAGGCGTATTCGATTGTGGAGCCGGAGCAGACCTCGATTCGGGCGTCGGCTTTGGAACACTCGGCAACGGTGATTCCCGGCGAAACGGACGATAATACGCAGGCGGTTGTGGCGGCGTCGGTGATTTCGTCGGTGACGGTGAGTGATGGCACCGAGGAGAGCGTGGAATATACGATCAGCGGGGAAGCGCGCATCGTGGATGGCGTGATGTATGTGAATGTGGCATACGACGAGCCAAACGATCAACTACCGCCGCTGGCCGAGGGGTGGGTCCAGATCAACAGTGTGGAAGAACTGGATGCTTATACCGCCCTGGATGCGCTGGCGTTGAGCGACCTGTACGAAGAAAGTGATCTCGAAGAACTGAACGCGATGATCGAGATGTATAAGCAGTATGCGACGGATGTTACGCTGGAACAGACGACGCTGGAGGATGGCACCACCGCCGACGTGATCACGATCACGCTGGATTCGGTGGGTGTGGCGGAATATATGAAAGTTCAGGACGCCAGCAGCCCGTTGTTCGATCTGCTGCTGACGGATGACGCGCCGGACAGCTACACCTTCCGCATGACATTGGACGCGGAGAATAATCCGATAGCGATTGAAGGTGTGATGTCGATAGCCGGTGTGGGACTGGATGCGGCGCTGTTCGGGTCGTCGTATCCTGAAGGCTCAACGATTGATGTCACCGTCGAGGCGGAGCAGGTGGCGGTGTATACGCCGATTCTGGAAGGTGTTGAACCGGCGGTGGTACCGGATGAGGTGGTGCCCGCGCCGTAAGAACCCAGGTAGGGGGCAATTCATGAATTGCCCCTACGAACCTCACCCCCGGCTCCTCTCCAAATCCTTGGAGAGGGGAGAAAAGCGAAGAGGCGGGCGTACCCTTAGGCGGTTACGTCGAAGGCGGGGTTGGACGGCGAGAGCAGAGTCACTTGCAGCGCCGCGCCGGGTTGGTAGATCGCCAGGAGTTCCTGCAAATCGTGGAGGGCAGCGCGCACGTCGGATTCAGCGGCGGCGTGGTGCCCTTCACATGTGATCAGGGCTTCGGTGGTGGTGTCGCGGGCGGCGCTTTGATCGCTCTGCCGCCAGCACCAGCGGCGGGCACTGACCAGCCTGGATTCATCCACAAAAATCACCTCGCCCGGCTCAGGATTTGTGACTTCTTCGGTACCTAAATCGGTAAAATGTTCGTTTCCGGCAGCGCGGCAGACCGTCACCGCGCCGTGACGCTGCGCCTGATCGCAGACGGCAATGGGCAGACCGTAACGGATGCTGACCAGATTACCGAGATCGACCAGCAGATTCAGGCTGGGGATGTCGCCGTGTTTGGTCAGGCGGCGCAGCAGGGCTTCGGCGGCGCAGCGGTATTGGGTCGGTTTGACGCCAAACGCGCTGAAGGCTCGACGCCACGCGGCAATGCTGGGCAGATCGGAGAGCGGGGTATCTCCAAGGCGGGCGAGTACGGCCTGCTGTTCGGCGCGGAACGCGTCGGCGAGGGGGGTGGGCGTGGGGCCGTTGCGCAGGCCGCGCGCGTAGATCATGCCGCCGCGAATGTTCGGATACTCGTTAAGCAAGGCAGAATCATACCGAAAAACGATCATTTTGGATTTTCCTCTCAAGTTAGGGTTGGGGCCAGAACAGCGTGGTTTCCCCGGTGGAAAGATCGACCGCGTAGAGGGAACGAATGGTCAGCCAGGCGGTATCGTCCGTCCACGTGGTGCCGCTCCAAACGGCGTTATCGATGTCGGTGATGGTTTCGGCGAGCAAAACGCCGGTACTGGGGTTCAGAAGATTGACTTTGATCCGGTCGGGACCGGCTAACAACTGGATAATCACCAGCCCGGTGGTTGTGAGTTGGGTGGTCCAACTGCTGGTGGTGGGATCAAAGGGATAGCGCCAATAACGCTCGCCGCCCGTCGGACTGATGGCCCAGAGTTCATCCGCGCCGGTGCCGGGAGCCGGGATGGCGTGGACGATCAGGGTATCGTCTTCGACGGCGAGCGGTTTGAGCATCATGTTGGGGTGGGGCGACACTTCGCGGATGCTGCCATCCAGAATATCGAGGGCGAGGATTACCCCGGTGCGCTTGCCGTAGCGATCCACTTGTTCGCCGCCGAAATACATGGTGTCGTCGGCGACGAGCAGCGTATCATCAAACCAGTCGCGGGGCCAGGCGCTGCGGCTGAGTTGGACGCTGGTTTCCCAGATCAGCTCGCCGCTGTCGAGATTCCAGCGCTGGACGCAGCCATGCTCGGTGTAGCCGAACAGCACATAGAGCGAGGCGTTGCCCGCCGTATACCACACCGGAGAATTGGGCGACAGCGTTTCGGTGAGGCAGGCCGGTTCGATGTTCAACAGGCGATTGCCCGTAGCGGCGTCGAACATCAGCAGGACGGGCTGGCCGGAGGCGGTGGTGTCGATCACAGCGGGCTGATCGCCGATGCGCAGCAAACGGTTGGGAATGGTGATCAGCGTGGTGGTCCAGACGAGTTCGCCGGTGAGGGCCTCGTAGCTGGAGAGCGTGCCGGTTTCGTCCAGCGTGAGGATAAACTCGCCTGTCGCCAGCAGGCATCCCCGGCAGAGCGGCGCTAGCGCGGCGGGTAATTCGATTTCCCACTGCTGGTCGCCGTCTGCGAGAGATAGAGCGCGCAGTTGCAGATCATCCGTGATCAGATAAACCTGGGAGTCGTCCAGGGCGAGCGGTGTATTGTCGTTCAGGTTGGGACCGTTCCAGCGCAGATCGCGTTCCTGGTAATCGAGCAGACTGAGCGTGATCTCATCATCCCCTAAGCGCCCGGTGCGGATCAACAGATTGGCGGGCTGGGGGTCGCTGACCGAGGTGGGAACCGGCAGCGGGGGGCCGCTGGCAATGCGCGGCGGGTTGATGCGGTCCAGCTTGATGGCGTCGCGGTCGGCCAGCATGAAGCCAAAAATCACCAGGCTGATAATCCCGCTCACAAGCAGCACGATCATCAGCCGGGGAATACAGCCTGACAAACAGCCCGACTTACGCCCTGTTTTGACCATCCGCACGGCGGATCACACATCCATGTCTACTTGAATCGCGTCGCCATCCAGGCGAACCGGAAAGGCTTTGATCGGGACGACGGCGGGCATGCGCAGGACTTTTCCGGTACGGATGTCGAAGCGCGCGCCATGCCGGGGACACTCGATTTCAAAGCCGTAAAGATCGCCTTCCGCCAGCGGGCCATCGTCGTGGGTGCATACATCTTCGATGGCGTAATAGCTGCCGCCGACATTAAACAGCGCTATATAATACCCCTCAATGTCAAAGACTGCCCGTTCTCCGGGCGCAAGTTCGGATGTTTTGGCTAAAGTGACAAAACGCGCCACGTTGTTCTCCTCTACAGGTTGGCGACGACTCTTTTAAGAAAATTATCCACCAGTTCGGGCGAAAAATGCCCGCCGGTGTCGCGGATTTCAAAGCGGCAGTGGGGCAGGCGCTGGGCGGTTAACTCGGCAGTGATGAAAGGTACATCCGCATCGTCGCGGCTGTGTTCCAGGTAGACGGGGGTCTGAAGATCGGCAAGGGTAAAGCCCCACGTGTTGCAGCGGAGTTTGAGGTCTTGCGCGGGGCCAAACGCCTGATTCCGCATCGAATCGTAGACATCCGGCTGGCGTAAGGCGTCGGGCGCAAGATTGGAGAAAAACAGGTCTAACGCCAGTTGTTGCAGGTCGCTCAGGCTGGCCTGGAGGTTGATGGGATAGGGCCAGCAGGCTTGAATCTCCGCGTCGTAGAGGGCGGGGATGCCGCTGAAGATGTAGACGTTGCGCACCTTGTCGGGCAGGGCGTGGGCGATGGCATAACTGTAAGGCGCACCGGAGGACAGGCCGAGCACATCAAAGCGGGTGAGATGCAGCGTTTCGACCAGCACGGCGACGATTTTTCCCCATTCAGCCATGTTATGCAGGCTGTAGGGGGAAGAGTCGCCATAACCGGGGCGGGCGATGCTGATCAGGCGTGCGCCGGATTGGAGCAGGCGGTCAAACAGACTGTAGTCACCCCGCACGCTGGCGATGAGGCCGTGCTGGATCAGGATGGGAAAGCCGCTGCTGTCACCGCATGCGGTGAAGGAAAGAGTCTGATTGTTGGCGTAGTGGACAGTGTGAGTCATATCAAAAAGCCTGTTGATGGGTAGGGTAGGGGCAATTCATGAATTGCCCCTACCTAAGGGGGAAAATTATTGCGGGGTGCGCCAGAACATGAAACCCTGGAAGCCCTCCGAGATGAGCCAGCCGGGAATCTTCAGATCGGCACACACGCTGTAGATAAAATTCCAGAAGGGGTCGTTCAACTGCGGCATCCACAGAATGAGGAAGATGATCAGCAGCGCATAACCTCCAAACTGGCGAAGCTGGGCGGCAGTGCGGCCATCGAGCAGCGGCTCGATGATCCCGAAGCCATCCAGCGGCGGGAACGGGAGCAGGTTAAAGACTACCGCTGTGATTTGCAGCATGATCAGGAAGGCCATTGCCGTCCAGAGGGTGCTGTTCTGCCAGAGTGTGGGGTGTTCGGGTTGCAGACCCCAGCCCAGATCCATGGCGATCACATTAATATCAACCAGCCCCAGGACGAAGGGTAAGGCCAGCACCAGCGCCAGCAGCAGATTGGAGAGCGGTCCCGCCGCCGAGACTGCCGCGCCCCACCATTTATTGCGCAGGCGGTGACGCTCGATGTAAACCGCGCCGCCGGGCAGACCGATGCCGCCCATCGCCAGGAAGAGCAGCGGCAGGCCGATGCTGAGCATGGGGTGGGTGTATTTGAGCGGATTAAAGGACAGATAACCTTTGTCCTTCACGGTGTAATCGCCGCCCTTATAGGCGACCAGCGCATGCGAAAACTCGTGCAGCGTGACGGAAAACACCCAACCGAGGATCACCAGCACAAAGGTGAACAGGGCGCTGCCGGGCAGCACCGCGACGAGATAGGCCAGAAACAATCCCAACGCGGCCAGGATGATCGGCCAGTTTTTGCGTTTGCCCTGGGTGGTGGTGCCGCGTTTGCGTTTTTCACCCGTGCGCGTCGGGATCAGCACGAATTCAGTTTGCTGGCCGGGCTTGGGGCCGCCGCGCGCACGCGGAATGGGTGCAAAGCCGCGCGGGGCGCTGGTGGTGGTGGCCGCTGTACGCTGCTGGTCCAGGGTGGGCACGGATAAGGGCTGCGCCACGTCGCCATAGCTGCGCAGATGATCGCGCACCGCGTCGGCATCGACGCCCGCCGCGTGCAGGACTTCGGGGACCGCGCCGGATGATTCGGCCAGCAGGGCCACAAGCACATGACCGCCGTTTAGATTTTCCTGTCCAAGCGCGCTCGCTTCCATCGCCGCCCGATCAAAAATCGCTTTGGCCGCTTTGGTGAAATCTTTCGCGGCGACGGGGTTCGGGCGTTCCATACCCACCGACTGCGCGATCTGATCATAGAGGGTTTGCGGATCGATGTGCTGCTGGCGGAGCGCGTCAAAAGCCGGGCCGCCCTTATGCCGCAGCAGGCCGAGCGCGATATGCTCCACATCAACAAAATGCCCGTGCCGCCGCGCGGCTTCGTCCTGGGCGTTATCAATTACCGTGCGAATATCAACGGTCATGCGTTTGAGTGTAGACATGGGTTACTCGTCTTCGTCCATCACAAAGGTTTCGTCGCTGAGGCCATACGCGCCCGCCTTGAGCACCTTGAGCGAGAGCAGGGCGCATTTCAGGCGGGTCGGGCTGAGGTGAATGCCGAGCATGTCGAGCAGTTGTTCCTTATCGATGTGTTTCACTTCATCCAGCGTCTTGCCGATAATTTCCTCGCCCAGAATCGAGGCGGACGCTTTGCTGATGGTGCAGCCTTCGCCCTGCCAGCGTACGGCTTTGATGTGGCCGGACTCATCAAGTTGAGCGGTCAGGAAGAGGCGATCCCCACAGAAGGGGTTGTCGTCGTGGTAATGAATGTCGGCTGGATCGAGCGGCTCCCCGAAGTTACGCGGGTTCTGGCCGTGATCCAGAATGTTTTCCATGTACAGGTCCATCAGATTCTGATCCTTTGATGTGCCGGGTTATAACCCATACGTTTTACGCACATGATAGAGCGCATTGATCAATGCGTCTACCTCTTCCAACGTATTATAAACATAAAAGCTGGCGCGTGCGGTAGCAGGAACACCTAAGCGTTCGTGCAGCGGCATGGCGCAGTGATGCCCGGCGCGGACCGCGACCCCTTCGGCGTCGAGCAGTTGAGCAACATCGTGGGCGTGGATGTCGCGCAGCGCGAACGTCGCTACCCCGTTGCGTTTGCCCGGATCGGGGCCGAAGAGGATCAGGCCGGGGACTTCGGAAAGCCGATCCAACGCATAATCGACCACGATCCGCTCGTGGGCCAACACGCGATCCATCCCCAGGTTGGTCAGATAGTCCACCGCTGCGCCCAGCCCCACGCCTTCGGCAATGGCCGGGGTACCCGCCTCGAATTTGTGCGGCAGGTCGTTCCAGGTGCTGCCCGCGAAGGTGACGCGCTTGATCATATCGCCGCCGCCCTGGTAGGGGGGCATGGCTTCGAGTAGGGCGCGCTTGCCGTACAGAATGCCGATCCCGGTGGGGCCGCCCATTTTGTGGGCGGAGAAGGCCAGAAAATCGGCGTCAAGCGCCTGGACATCCACGCTGAGATGGGGGACACTCTGCGCGCCATCGACCATAAACAGCGCGCCCGCCGCGTGCGCCTGGGAGATCATGTCGGCTACCGGATTCACCGTGCCCAAGACGTTGCTGACCTGCACGACGCTGACGATTTTGACCGCGCCCTCGCGCAGAAAACGGGCGTAGGTGTCGAGATCGAGTTCACCCGTATCGGTGATGGGGATGTATTTGATGGTGAAGCCGCGCTCGGCTTGCAAAATCTGCCAGGGCACGATATTGGCGTGGTGTTCCATTTCGGTCAGGACGACGACATCACCCGGCCCCAGGTTGTGACGGCCCCACGTTGCCACCACGAGATTGATCCCTTCGGTGGCGTTGCGGACATAGATAATCTCGCGGCGTGATTGGGCGTTGATGAAGGCGCGGACCTTGTCGCGGGCGGCTTCGTAGGCATTGGTGGCGCGCTCACTCAGCACGTGGATGCCGCGATGGATGTTGGCGTGCTCGTGCTGGTTATACTGGCTCATGGCGTCGCTGACTTGCTGCGGTTTCTGGCTGCTGGCCGCTGAGTCCAGAAAGACGAGCCGCTTGCCGGGATGGACTTCCTGATCGAGGATCGGGAAATCGGCGCGGATGGCTTTGATGTCGAGGGGGGATGTGATCGTTTGGGTCATTGGTACCTTATCCTGTTAGCGGCCCACCATAATCGCAACCGAGCGCGGGCCGAGTACAAATGTGCGTTGATCGTCTAACAATGGTTCGTAGCCGGGTTCGTAGATGTCGGTGGGCGTGGGGTGGCCCGTGTTGGCGAAGCTGTACCAGCGCACGCCGATCTGCGGCAGTTCGAACGCCAACTCTTTCCAGTACATATTCATAGCGACGTAGATTGTCTGGTCGATCTCCGGGTTGGTGCGGCTGGAGAGCATAAAGGCCAGCACCCGGCTGTAGTAGGACCAGTCGGCGTTAAACGCCTGCGTGCTGTGCCAGGTGATTTCGGCGTCGCGGCCATTTAAAAAGTCGGGCTGGCGCAGCAGTGGGTGGGCCTTGCGGAAGGCGATCATGTTGCTGAAAAAGCGGAATTGATCGTAATTTGTTTCGAGCAGCGTCCAATCCAGCCACGAGAGGTCGTTATCCTGGCAGTAGGTGTTGTTGTTGCCCTGCTGCGTCCGCGCGATTTCATCGCCCATCAGGATCATGGGGATGCCCTGGCTGACCATCAGCATGGCGATGGCGTTTTTCTGCTGGCGGCGGCGCAGTTCGAGGACGGCGGGATCGGCGGTTGGGCCTTCAACGCCGCAGTTCCAACTGAGATTGTCGTTGTTGCCGTCCCAGTTGTTTTCGCCGTTGGCCTCGTTGTGTTTGGTGTTGTAGGCCACCAGATCGTGCAGGGTAAAACCATCGTGACAGGTGATGAAATTGACTGAGGCCACCGGGCCGCGTTGTTTGTACAGGTCGGGCGATCCCTGGATACGCTGGGCCATAGCGGGAACCTGGCCTTCGTCGCTTTTCAGAAAACGGCGCAGCGTGTCGCGGTACTGGCCGTTCCATTCCGCCCAGCGGCCATAGGCGGGGAAGCTCCCCACCTGATACAGCCCGCCTGCGTCCCACGCTTCCGCGATCAGCTTGCACTTGGCGAGGATCGGATCGTAGGCCATCGTTTCGAGCAGGGGCGGGTTGGCGAGCGGCGTGCCGTCCTGGTCCCGGCCCAGAATCGAGGCGAGATCGAAGCGGAAACCGTCGATGTGGTATTCCGCCGCCCAATAACGCAGACAGTCCAGCACCATGCCGCGTACCACCGGATGATTGCAGTTGAGCGTGTTGCCGGTGCCGCTGAAATTGAAATAGTAACCGTCCGGGGTGAGCATGTAATAGGTTTTGTTGTCGATGCCCCGGTAGGAGATCGTTTTGCCGCGATGGTCGCCCTCAGCGGTGTGGTTAAAGACCACATCCAGAATGACCTCAATGCCATACTGGTGCAGCACTTTGATCAGGGCTTTCAGTTCATCGACCTGCATGCCGAGCGTCCCGGTAGCGGCCAGACCCGCTTTGGGCGCGAAAAAGCCAAGCGTGCTGTAGCCCCAATAATTCATCAGCGGGTGGCCTTCAGGGCTGCGGTGGTAATATTCGAACTCGTCAAACTCGAAGATCGGAAGCAGTTCAACACAGTTCACACCGAGTTCGAGCAGGTAGGGAATTTTGTCACGGATGGCGGCAAAGGTGCCGGGATGTTTGGCGCGGGCGGACGCGTGCCGCGTGAAGCCGCGCACATGCATCTCATAGATGATCAAATCCTGGATCGGGGGTTTTGGGGGCGTGGTCGTCTTCCCAGTCAAAATCGTCATAGGCCAGCCGCGCGCGGTAGGGGTAGGGGTCGTTCCAGTCGGGCATGGCCCCCCAGACTTCGCGCCCGGTGATGGCTTTGGCATAGGGATCGAGCAGGATGTTGTCCGGATCAAAATGGTGGCCCTGGGCGGGATCATACGGGCCTTCCATGCGGAAGCCGTATTCGATGTCTTCATAATTGAGGTCAAAAACCACCATCGCAAACACATTGCCGACCCGGTATTCGTCGGGGATGTTGATCTCGACCAGGGGATCACAGTCACCTTTTTTGAACAGCACCAGCCAGCAGGCAGTGGCGTGGCGCGAAAACACGGCAAAATTGACGCCCCCCGGCACAAAGGTCGCGCCAAACGGATAGGGACGCCCAGGGCGACACTTGTAGCCCTTGTAGATGCGCGTTGGGTAAATATCAATTCGATTGAGACTCATTCATTTTCCGCTTTCAACGCTGCCAGACCTTCTGCCGCGGTATCATAGACGCGGAAGTGAGGCAGAAAACCGGTAATCGACATGACATCCTTGAGCGACTCCGACAGCCCGACCAGCACGATGGGGCAGGCATAGTCGCGGATGCGGCGGTAGATCAACAACAGACTGCGCAGCCCGGCACTCGATAAATAAGTCACTGCACTGAGGTCGAGCAGAATGCACGATGATGGCTGGACAAGCGGCAGAATCAGGTTTTCGACTTCAGACGCGCTGTTGGAATCCCAGCGCCCGGTTAATTCGACCATCGTAATTTCCTGCTGGGTCTGAACCGCGATGTTCATCGTACCCCCTTCTCCGGTCTGCATGATAGCTCTATTCAATTGTGATCCGCAGTAGCGCCTTGCGCCAAATCTGATGACTTAAGTCAGATACCTGTCATAAAAAACAAACAATTGCCCAGAAATGACGAAGGGCGGTTGCCCGCCCTGGATACTAAATGCCGTCTACAGGGCCAGCTTAGCCCGGTTCGCCCATCAGTTTGCGCTCGACATAAGCCATCATGCGGTCCCGCACATTCTCGAAGGGGATACGATCCAGCACTTCGACAAAATAGCCATCCACGATCAGCTTGACCGCTTCGGGGCGGGGGATGCCGCGCGCCATCAGGTAGAAGATATATTCTTCTTCGATCTGCCCGGTGGCCGAGGCATGGGTGCAGCGCACATCGTCGGCCTGAATTTCGAGGCCGGGGATGCTGTCGGCGCGGGCGTCTTCGCTCATGAGCATGTTCCGGTTAGCCTGGAAACCGTCGGTTTTTTGCGCGCCGGGCTGGGCTTTGATCATCCCCTGCCAGACGGTGCGGGCTTTGTCCTTGAGCACGCCTTTATACAGCAGATCGGAGGTGGTGTGGACGGCGTTGTGATTCTGCTGGGTGTCGAGGTCCATAAACTGCGTGCCCGCCGGGAAATACAGGCCGCTCATCCGGCCCCAACTGCCTTTGCCGTCCAGGTCGATTTCCATGAAGGCCTTGATCAGCTTGCCGCCCATCTGCCCGGTGATCCAGTCCAACTGGCCGCCGTTGGCGACGCGGGCGCGCTGGTGGCTGAACTCGAACATATTCAGGCCCCAGTCCTGCAAATTGACAAAACGCAGGTTGGCATCGTTGCCTACGATCAGTTCCGTGACACCGACATAACTGGCGTCGTTGTCAGCGGTGGGGGAGAGCGATTCATGCAGATAATCGATCTGGGAGGCGTCGTCCACGACTGCCAGAATATGGCCGAGGGTTGCGCCGGGCTGGGTCGTGTAAAAAATGCTGTGGGCGGGCAGTTCGACGGCCACGCCGCGCGGCACGTACAAAAAGACACCGTGCGTCCAGAGGGCCGCATTGAGTGCTGAGAATTTGCCATCTTCCGGCTTAACGGCGTGAGTCAGAAAATGCTGCTGGACCAGATCGGGATAGTCGATCAAGGCGCTGCGCAGATCGGTGAAGATCACGCCCTGCTGCGTCAGCGTGGGATGGACTTCGTGATGGACCAGCTTATCATCCACAAAGGCGATCAACGCGCCCTGCTGTTCGCCCAGGAGCGGCTGGCGGTTGGCTTCGGGGATGTCTTCAAAATGGACGCCATTGGCGGGACGCAGCATACCCGCGCTGTCCCAGTTGATATGGCGGTAATCGGTGCGCCGCCAGGCCTCATCCTTGGTGGTGGGCATGGGCAGCGATTCGTACAATTCCCAGGCTTGCAGCCGTTTCTGGAGCAGCCATTCGGGTTCATCAAAACGCGCGCTCAACGCCTCGACATCCGCGCGAGACAGCGGCGGCGCAACAAAATCACGTGCAGCACGACGGCGAGTAACCACCGGAAATCACCTCACTGTGTGTAAATCGTCCCGCCGGGCGTCAAAATCGAGATGCCGCTGCAAGCCTATTTCCGGCTGAATACGGCGAGCATTGGCCAGTTCGAGCGC
>DATAMF010000422.1:0-2926 GCA_036260665.1 Aggregatilineaceae bacterium
CGAAACCCTCTCGATCACGCAGCGGATCGAAGTCCTCTCGAAAGAACGGCACCAACTCGCCTCTGAGCGCGAACTGCTGGCTCAGGCTTTACAGCAGGCACAGGCGACTCTGGCAGAAGTCCGACCGGACGATGACGAAGACGTTTACGCGAACATGGTCCAGATGCTCAAGCGCGAACGCGATGAACTGCAAGTGCAAAAAACCAAGCTGGAACGCCAGTTGGATGAAGTCCGCACCAACCGCGAAACACTGATTCCGGGTGAGCTGCGCTCCATGCTGGAGGATCTGAGCGAGGATAAAGCGCGCCTTTCCCTCGAACGTGACCAGATCAAAGCGCGGCTTGAAGGGGTCCAAAACGAACTCCGCGCGCTGGGGCTGGAAGAGGGTCCGATGGCACTGTCTCAGACTCTCGCCAAACTGACCGAGGAACGCGCCTACTACAAAACGCGCGCCGATAAACTCGCGCAGGAGCGCGATTTGCTGCTGGGAGAGCGCGAAAAACTAGCGGAATCGATTGCCCACGAAACCGAACGCGAAGATCGGATCGTCGCCCTCGAAGCCGGGATGCGGCGTCTGGCAGCGGATCGCGAAGCACTGCTCAAACAACGGGACGTGATGCGATCCGAACGGGATGATCTGCTCAAGGCCAAAGATGAATGGCTCGATCACCGTACCCGCCTGCTAGCAGAAGTGACCGGGCTCCAGGCAGAAATGGATGATATCCTGCTCGAAATGGATCTGGCGAACAATACCAGCCGCCGGATCAATGAGGAACGAGCCGCTTATGAGGCGGAACGGGATCGCCTGACCGCGCAGTGTACCGCGCTGCAAACCGAGCGCGATCAACTGCTGGCCCGCATCGAAGGGGATCGGGACCGGATCGAGCAGATGGGTGAATATGGCGTTGGCACGATGAAGTCGATGATCGAGGAACTGACGCGCGAACGCCAGCAGCTCGATATGCAGCTCCGGGAGTCACAGCAGGAATTAGCCCGGTTGGAGCATGTCGCGAACCGTCCTCCCAGCGGATCAACCACCACATCGCGCCCCATCGCGCCGCACAATACCGAAGTCGCCCTGTCCATCGCGCAGGAAATGCGCACCCCGATGAGTTCGATCATGGGCTATACGGGACTGCTGCTCAACGAATCAGCGGGGATTCTCGGTGCGCTGCAAAAGCAGTTTGTCGAGCGGGTGCAGGCCAATATTCAGCGCCTGCAAAATCTGATTCAGGATCTGATCAGCATCACCGCGCTGGACACCGACGATCTCAAGTTGCAGCCGATCAAAATCGATATGCTGGATGTGATCGATGATGCGATCACCGGGGCGGGAATGCAGTTCCGCGAGAAAAACATCACCCTGCATATGAATCTGGCGGATAAACTGCCTTTACTCCGAGCTGACCGGGATGCGATGAATCAGGTAATCGTGCAGCTTCTCTCAAATGCCTATCTCGCCTCACCCACCAGCAGCGAAGTCGCCATCACAGCCAATTACCAGCCGAAATTTATCCCGCCGTTCAGCGATGATATCGCCCCGGTAGCTGAACCTGTCGACGCGATTTATGTGGCTGTCACCGATCAGGGCGGCGGAGTTCCACCGGATGAACAGCGCCGTGTTTTTAAACGCCTTTACCGCGCCGATAACCCGTTGATTCAGGGTATCGGAGATACAGGGGTTGGCCTCTCGATTGCGAAAACGCTGGTCGAGGCGCATGGCGGCAAAATCTGGCTTGAAAGCCAACCCGGTAAGGGCACCACATTCCAGTTTTATCTCCCATTGGCACCCGTGAAGGAGATGTAGCTATGTACCGCCGCCGCAATCGAGAAAGTGAACTGATCGTTGCGATTGCCGCTGTCGGCACGCTGGTTGTCGCGCTGACCTTTGGCATTATCCTGACTCTCAGCAGCAACGCCGACGAATCCGCCAATCAGAATAAAACGTTTACCGCCATCGCGCGCGCAACGGATACAGACGCCGTATCAGCCCAGACAGAAGAGATCGAACTGACTCAGGAACCTGAGATCACCGCCGAACTCGAAACGCCTGAAAGTACTGAAACTACCGAGGCCACAGAAGCCGCGCTGCCCACACGCGAGGCCACCAATACACCGCGTGTCACTGATACGGAAGTCGCGATGGTCCTCACCACGGCAGCGCCAAGTCGCCTGCCCACCGAAGAAGCACTTGAGACTGACAGACCAACGAATACACGCCAGCCATCGAACACACCTAAACCGTCGAATACGCCGCCGTCGCCGACACTCACACCGTCGCCAGAGCCGCCGACCAACACACCGCGCCCGACCAATACTATCACGCCGACGAAAAGTCCGACGCGCCGACCATCACCAGAGCCACCGTCACCCACCTGGACCCCGGCTGCTACCCTGACCTTTACGCCCTATCCCACCCTGACGCCGAGCATTACGCCCTTTGGCGGAGAGCGAACCAATACGCCAAGCGCGATGGGCTGCGCGATTCCGCAGGGCTGGATGCGGTATGTGGTTCAGCCAGGGGATACGATGTCCCAGTTGTCGCAGCGGTTTAATGTGCATATCAATGCACTCACCGAAGCCAACTGCATCACCGATCCCAACAATGTCACCGCAGGGCAGATTGTTTTCGCTCCGCCCGGCAGCAACGTGACACCACTCCCGCCCGTTGTGGGCAACATCACGACTGTACCATCCGTCGCCGGAAGTTATCCGAGCTACGACTGCGGCGATCCCTCTGCCACAATCACGAATCCACGGGCAGGAACGGTGCTACGTGGCACATTCGCGGTGTATGGTACGGCGCAGCATCCGAATTTTTCGTTCTACCGTCTGCAAATTTCGGGCGGCGGAACCGATGGCTCGGAATTTCTGACGCTGGATGACATCCATCCGGCTCCTGTGATTAATGGGCAGTTGGGGATCA
>DATAMF010000439.1:0-2541 GCA_036260665.1 Aggregatilineaceae bacterium
AAAACCAAGTATCCCTTCAAGAAGATGCTGCGGTTTGCCTTCTTCATTGTAGACTGGCGCTACCACTGTGATAACTGGATGTGTTACCATACGGCTCCCAACCTGACTTCCAAGGTAATTTTAACCCATAAGCGGGTCTAAAGAAACGACCATTTGTCATAAATGGGCGAGTGCAACGACTCGCCCCATACAATAATTTTACCGGAAAGTCGGCAGGTCCAATGCGACCCGCGCCTTTTCTACTTCATTCATATCCGGCCCCACCGGGTAGCCTGATCCAGCGACGCGCATCGCGCTTTTGATGTCCTTCAACCCGTTCCCGGTGACGATCATCACCACGCGATCTTCGGGGCGAATATGGCCTTCGCTGATCGCCGTCTGCACGCCTGCGTAGGCAGAAGCGGCAGCCGGTTCGGCAAACACGCCGCTCAAGCGAGCCAGTGCGGGAATCCCAGCCAGAATTTCGTCATCCGATACCGCGACAAATGCGCCGCCCGTTTCCCGAATCGCGCGCACCGCTTTCACCCGGTCACGTGGCAGATCGGCGGCGATGCTGTCGGCCACCGTCTGCGAATTGATCGGCTGCATGGTGGCAGGATCGTCGCCGCGCTTCCAGACTTCATAACATGCCGCGCTGCCTGCCGCCTGCACCCCGATCAAACGCGGCATGCGTTCGATCCAGCCCAGGTTGTGCAGGTCTTTGAATCCTTTATACACGCCGCTGATGATATTTCCATCACCGACGCTGACCACGACCACATCCGGCGCTTGCCAGCCGAGTTGTTCCGCAATTTCAAAGGCCACCGTTTTCTTGCCTTCGAGCGTGTAAGGATTCATCCCGGTGTTGCGGTTGTACCATCCGTAGCGTTCCGCCGCCTGGACCGCGAGATCGAACGCCATATCGTAATTGCCCTGCACCAGCAGCACTTTCGCGCCATAGGTCAGCAACTGCGCGATTTTCGCTTCGGGAGCCGTCGCCGGTACAAAGATCGCCGCAGGCAGCCCGACACTGGCGGACAATCCGGCCAGCGCTGCCGCCGCGTTGCCCGTGCTGGCTGTCGTGACGACTTCTTTACCTTCCGCCATCGCCCGTGCGACCACCAACGCACTCGCCCGGTCTTTGAGCGATCCGGTGGGGTTGCGCCCGTCGTCTTTGACCCACACCTGCCGCAGCCCGAATTTTTCGGCCAGACGCGGCGTTTCATACAGCGGCGTCCAACCCACCGCCAGCGGCGGCACTTGCGCGCTGTCGGCCAGCGGCATCAGGGGACGATAGCGCCACAGCGTCATATTGGTGCTGCGGCTGATCGCGTCTGGTGTTACCACGTGCCGCTGCGCCTCGACATCATACAACACATCGAGCGTCCCCGCCTGACCACA
The DNA here is from genome assembly GCA_036260665.1 of Aggregatilineaceae bacterium. GTDB lineage: Bacteria > Chloroflexota > Anaerolineae > Aggregatilineales > Aggregatilineaceae > DATAMF01. Next base: position 1,381 of record DATAMF010000439.1, read on the forward strand.
CGCCGGACAGGTGTATTCGACTTCATCCGGCTGGTAGGTTTGCCCGCATAGTACACATTGAAGTCCAGAGACAAACATCAGCTTTTACCCGTGTACAATCCGTGTGCCCGATTCGCCGCGCAGTGCTTTCGCAATATTTTCTGGGTTGGTAATGATCGCTTCGGTGCCGCCCTGATCCATATAGCTCAGAACCGCTTCGATCTTCGGCAGCATGCTGCCCGGCGCGAAGTGCCCTTCGGCCATATACTGCTTCGCTTCCGCAACCGTCATCCGGCTCAGCCACTTTTGATCCGGCTTGTTGAAGTTGATAGCAACCTGCGGCACTTCTGTCGAGATGATGAATAGATCCGCCTTGAGGCCGACGGACAGCAGGCTGGTCCCGCGATCTTTATCGATCACCGCGTACACACCCTTCAGATCGCCGTTTTCTTCCCGAATCACCGGAATCCCACCGCCGCCCACGCAGATCACCACAAAATCGTTTTGCACCAGCGTATTGATGGCATCGAGTTCGACAATTTCTTTGGGAATAGGCGAAGCGACCACGCGGCGATACCCGCGCCCCGCATCTTCCACCACCGTCCAGCCTTCCGCCTCGAACTTTTTACCTTCTTCCTGGCTCATAAAGCCGCCGATGGGTTTGTTCGGCTTCTGGAATGCCGGATCGAGCCGGTCAACCAACGTCTGGGTGATGATGGTGGCCGTATTGCGGTGAATGCCGATTTCGCGCAGCCGGTTCGAGAGCGCCTGTTGCAGCATATACCCAATCGACCCCTGGGTATCGGCCCCGATAACATCCATCGGCGTGGTGTGAACTTCCTGGGCGGCCAACTCATTTCAGCGCTGCATGCCCAGGGGATGCGGGCCATTGTCTCGCTGACGGAGTATCCGCTGACTGTCCAGCGCGATGTGCCGCCGGATGTCTTTACCCGGTTCGATCTGGTCTATCTGCACAGCCCAATCAAGGATCAGTATGCGCCGGACATCGCGCAAGCCGAGGCGGTTATCCGGCACATTGACCAGATGAACGAACAGAAGCGCCCAGTGCTGGTTCATTGTTATGCTGGCAGCGGGCGAACGGGAACGATTTTGCACGCGTATTATCTGGCGCATGGCTTGAATCTGGATGAGGCTAAAGCGCAGGTCCGATCTCGCCGGTTC
>DATAMF010000462.1:0-2356 GCA_036260665.1 Aggregatilineaceae bacterium
CGTGCCGTGTTCGGAACTGGTGCGCGAAGTGCGGGGTTATGCGCTCGACGAACACGAAGCCCGCGAAGTCATCCGGCCACACGTCAGCAATCTGCGGCGCAAGCTTAAGGCGTCGGGACAAAACCCGAATATCATTGTGAATGTGCGCGGCATTGGCTACCGTTTGTCCGAAACCGCCTAAGCAATACCAGGTTGATACAGAAGGGCACTGCGGTGCCCTTTTTTATTGGAGTCGCAAGCTATGAAACGATGGGGATTTCTTGTGCTGATGGTGCTGGTGGTGCTGGCGCAAAGTCAGACGCCGGTTCACGGTCAGGCGCAAAACATGACACTCGAACAAAAAGTCGGGCAGCTTTTTCTGGTGACGCTCTATTCGACCAACCTCGATCAGGCGGATCGCAACTTTATGGCGGCGACGTATCCGGGCGGCGTCGTGCTGTTTCCGCATAACATCCAATCGCCGGAACAGGTGACACAACTCACCAACGCGCTGCAACAATACAACATCGAGATCGGGGTGAATGTGCCGATGCTGATCGCGGTGGACCAGGAAGGCGGCGTCGTCACGCGGCTGGATGCCGGATTCACACGGTTTCCGTCGGAACTGCTGATCGGCGCGACGGACAGCGAAACGGACGCGATGCAAATCGGCACAGCGATGGGCGAGGAGATGAAAGCCGTCGGGATCAATATGAATCTCGCGCCGGTGACGGATCTGTATTATCCGAACGGCGCGGACCGGGGCAACGTGCTGTACCGGCGCGTATTCGGGCAGTCGTCGGAAATGGTCGGGCGGCTGGCGGGCGGTGTGATCAATGGATTGCAAGCCGCCAATGTGATCGGCGTGTTGAAACATTTTCCGGGTCATGGCGCGGCAACCACCGACAGCCACAGCGATCTGCCAATTGTGACGCAAACACGCGACGAAATCGAAACCAGCACGCTGCTCGCGTTTCAGGGAGCGATCAATTCCGGCGCGGACGCGATCATGACCGGACATCTGTATTATCCAGCGCTCGATCCGGGGTTCACGCGTCCGGCTACGCTGTCAGATGTCATCCTGAACGGTATTCTGCGCGAGCAAATGGGCTTTCAGGGCGTGATTATCAGCGATGCAATGGATATGGGCGCGATCCGGCAGAATTACGGATTGGCTCCGGCGGTGATTCAGGCGATTAACGCCGGGGTTGATTTGATCGCGTTTGGGCCGCATCTGACGCTGGCCGAACAGCAGAGCGTGATCCAGGCGACGGTGGAAGCGGCACGAACGGGCGCGATTCCGGCGGAACGGCTGGACGACGCGGTGAACCGCGCGATCCAACTGCGGCAGAATTACGGGCTGATGAACTGGGTTCCGCAAGATGTGACTTCGGCCAGTACGCGGCTGAACCTGAGCGGACATCAAGCCATCGTGCGGCAGGTCGCGCAGGACGCGATCACCGTGTTGGATAATTCTAAAAATATGCTGCCGCTGGACGCGACTCAACGGATTCTGCTGATTTATCCGACGGATTACGCGGACGTGTCGAGCGCGTGCGCGGCGTATGATTTTGATGTGCAGGCGTACAGCGTTACTTATTATCCGAGCGCGGCTGAGATTTCGACGGCGGTTGCGATGGCGCAAAATGCCGACATCGTGATCGTGTTTGTCGAGGATACGATCATCAATGCGCAGCAGAACGCGCTGGCGTATGCGCTGCCGCCGGAAAAAACGATTGCCGTGTCGATGCGCGGCGTGGACGACTGGCTGCAACTGCCGGGACCGATGTCCACGATTGTGCTGGCGTATGATTCGCTGCCCACCGTGCGCGCGGCGGTGTGTGATGTGCTGTACGGCGCGGCTCCGGCGGTTGGGCGGGTTCCGGTTCCGATCGGACCGTATTCGGCGGGCGATGGTGTGGATGTCGTTGGGTAAAAGTTAGGCTTTAGTTATAAGTTATGAGTGATGAGTTATGGGTCCCCCGCCCCCCCTTTGGCGTCGGCTTGAGGGGAAAATCGGTTGTCAAAGGGTGAGATGTTGGCAGGAAGTGGGATTTTTTGGCAAAAACCCCTATCCCCCGGCCCCTTTCCCCACTTCGTAGAGAAAGGGGAGAAAAGCGGATGGGGCAAGCCCACGCCCCTACGATCAGCGCGCCGTGTGTGTTACGGATAGAGCGGGGCAATTCGTGAATTGCCCCTACGGGCATCTGCGCCCGAAAGATGTTTGGTAAAGAGCTACTCCCGCCCCCCCTTGGCGTCGGCCTGAGGGGGAAATCGGTTGTCAAAGGGCGAGATGTTGGCAGGAAGTGGGATTTTTTGGCAAAAACCCCGATCCCCCGGCCCCTTTCCCCACTTCGTAGCTAAACATTACCCACAA
>DATAMF010000478.1:0-2737 GCA_036260665.1 Aggregatilineaceae bacterium
GAGCGGCAGGCGCAGGAACTGGCGGACGCGACCGGCATGTCGGTTGGAGAAGTCCAGTCCATCAGCTTTGTCGATAACCAGTACCCGGTCTTCGATGGCAAGGGCGGCGGTGGCGGCGCGGTTGCAGAAGCAGCGGCTGTGCCGATCCAGCCCGGTCAGTTGACCTTCAGCGTAACCGTGAACGTGACCTACGCACTCAAATAACGAATCCGCTCCTCTCTAGCTGGACCTGCCTCCATTTTGGGGGCAGGTCCTTTATTTTGCCCACTCCCCGCCTCCCCCAAATCCGACGATGTAAAAATCTAGTTCGTAACCGGAATTTTGTTGTCGGATTTGGGGGAGGTGCCCGAAGGGTGGTGGGGGTGGGAGGTTATAATTTCCAAATCCCCTCGTTTAACAGGAGTATTACATGCTCAAAGTCGGATACATCGGTCTTGGATTAATGGGTAAATCGATCGCGCGGAACATCCTCAAAGCGGGATTCCCGCTCGTGGTTCACAATCGCTCGCGCGCGGCAGTGGATGAACTGGGTGCCGAAGGCGCGACTGCCGCGAACTCGCCCGCAGAGGTCGCCGCGCAGGTGGACATGGTCTTCACTAACCTGCCCGACACCCCCGATGTGGAAAAGGTTGTCCTGGGCGAAAACGGCATCCTCGCCGGCGCGCACCCCGGACTCGTTTATGTGGACAACTCGACCATTAAACCCGCCGCGGCGCGCAAGATCGCGGAAAAGTTGAAGGAGAAGGATGTTCTCGCATTGGACGCGCCCGTTTCCGGCGGCGACATCGGCGCGAAGAACGGCACGCTGACGATCATGGTCGGCGGCGAGGCATCCGCCCTGGAAAGGGTCATGCCCGTTTTTCTGGCAATGGGCAAGACGGTGACGCACGTCGGCGAGGCGGGCGCGGGGCAGGTGGCGAAGGCTGCCAATCAGATCATGGTCGCGGCGCAGATGGTGGCGATGGGTGAACTGCTTGTCTTCTCGAAGAAAGCCGGCGTGGACCCGCGCAAGGTAGTCGAGGCGATCAAAGCCGGCGCGGCGCAGTGCTGGACTCTCGACGTCAAGCCGCCGCGGCTGTTCGCCGGGAATCGTAATCCCGGGTTCAAGGCGTACATGCAGTTGAAGGACTTGAAGATCGTTCTGGATACTGCACGGGAGTATGACATCCCGATCTCGGGGACCGAGGAGAATGCCAAACTCTTCCAGCAGATGATCGACTTTGGCATGGGTGAAATGGATAATTCCGCCGTGGTCAGCGTGATCGAGGCAAAGGCAGGGGTCGAAATTCCGTAGAGACGCTATGAAAAAATACGGACCCACAATTCGCGATTACCTCTTGATCCTCGTCGCCGCGCTGATCCAGGCTGTCTCGTTGCGCTTGTTCTTCGTCCCCGCCAACCTGGCGTCGGGCGGGGTGAGCGGCATCTCTCAGTTGATCCACCACTTTACGGGCTGGCCCATCGGTTTGATGGTCTTTCTGGGGAACATCCCTCTTTTCGTTTTGGGCTGGCGTTTCCTGGGCGGCTCCGGTTTCGCGGCGCGGACGGCGTTTGCCGTTTTCATGTATTCGGCGTTCACCGATCTCCTGGTGCAGACGCCGCTTTTTGCTCCCAATGGTGCCGCGACCCAGCTCATCAGCGATCTGCAGGGTGACATTTTTTTGAACGCATTGTATGGCGCGATCATCAGCGGCATCGGGTACGGACTCGTCTACCGGGCGCGCGGTACCAGCGGCGGCTCGGACATCCTGGCGCGCATCCTGAATCACTATCGCGATGTACCGGTGACGCAAAGCTATCTGATCGTCGATACGGCGGTGATCCTGGGGGCGGGCTTTGTCTTTGGCTGGAAGGCGGCTCTGTATGCGATGATCGCCCTGTACGTCAGCGGGTTGGCGGCAGAGACGATCCTGGAGGGCGGCGGGACGGTTCGCACGGCGCTGATCGTGACCAGCCAGCCGGAGTCGATCGCCGAACGTGTGCTCGAGGAGTTGGAGCGAGGCGTCACATTTCTGGAGGGGACAGGTGCCTACACCGGAGCACAGCGTCCGGTTTTGTACTGCGTCATCACCCGCGCAGAAGTGTCGGCATTAAAAGATATCGTCCACGAAGTGGACCCGCGTGCGTTCATGGTCATCGGCGTGGCGCACGAAGCCCTGGGCGAAGGTTTCCGCCCGTTGAAGATGCAGAAATAATAGGCTGGTTACTTTATCCAAACTGGGAGATCACCCCTGCGATCAATCCCATCTGCCCTAGGTGGTACAACGCAATATTCAATGTTCTTCCATTATTAATAGGGGAGACGAATCGGTTCCAAGCCAGGATCACATCGGAAGCACAGAACAAAAATGCGCCTGCACTGACGAGCAGCGAGGCGCCTGCCTTCCAGGCGGGATTATACAGGGTGGACATTGCCGCGTAGAGCATGAAGGAGATCACCGTCCCATAGACGATGACCGGAGCGATCAATTTATTCTGACCATTGGCGCGCATCGCGGTGACGATCCGCCGGATGAGGCGGCCGACATTGATGAGGATCAGGATGATCAGGAACAATGACCAGGCATTGACGATTTCCATTTCCGCCCGGAACCCAATAATGTAAGCGCCATGTGCCAGAAGGAAGGCGACCAGTCCAAAGACAAATAACCTCTCCAGCGAAAGCATCAGCAGCACATCGCCTGCCAGTGAAAACAGAATCCCCACTCCAAACCAGAATAGATTGTCCTGCAAGCCC
>DATAMF010000483.1:0-1626 GCA_036260665.1 Aggregatilineaceae bacterium
TGGCTGCGCGGCGGCAATTAACTACGCGGCAAAACATCCTGAGATCCTCATTCCCCTGGGAAGTGACTATCACGGCTCGCAAAGTCACACCTATGTGCCTGCGGATGTCTGTCCTTTTCGGTAGCTGTTAGCCATTAGCAATTAGCAATTAGCAGTTAGCTCTTGGCTAAACACTAATCGCTGACCGCTAAAAGCTAACAGCTAATTGCTGAAAGCTCCCCTCTAACCGCTTATAATCAGCCCAATTCGCCGTGGAGGGCAGCACGCATGCAGCAAACCTATGATTACGTGATCGTCGGCTCCGGCTTTGGGGGCAGTGTCTGTGCCATGAGACTGATCCAAAAAGGATATTCCGTTCTCATCCTCGAAAAAGGCAAACGATTCCGGGAGAACGATTTCGCCAAATCCAACTGGCAATTCTGGAAATATCTCTGGCTGCCTGCCCTGCGTGCACACGGCATCCTGCAGATCAGTTTGCTCAAGGGCGCGATGATCCTGCATGGAGCGGGTGTCGGCGGCGGGAGCCTCGGGTACGCCAACGTGCTCGAAGTCCCGAGTGACAAGACCTTTGCGACGCCCGCCTGGAATCAACCCATCCCGTGGGGCGAGGTGCTGCGTCCCTATTACGAAACTGCAAAGCAAATGCTCGGCGCGGCGCGCAATCCTATTTTGTGGAAAGCGGATTTCGTCCTGCGGGAAATGGCAGAGAGACGCGGCATGGCTCATACCTTCCGAGCCACAGAGGTCGGCGCGTACTTCGGGGAAGCGGGTGTTACGGTCACAGACCCGTATTTCAACGGCATGGGTCCATCGCGGGCAGGCTGCAATCATTGCGGCGGATGCATGGTGGGCTGTCGTTACAACGCCAAGAACACACTGCCCAAAAACTACCTGTATTTTGCGGAATGGAAAGGCGCGCAGATCAAAGCCGAGGCGGAGGTCACGGACGTTCGACCGCTGGCGGAGGGTTACCAACAGTGGACGATCCCTGCGCAGGCGCCAACGACCCAGATCGCGCGCTTTGCTGTCACCTATCGTTCGTCCACTTCCCTGTTCAAGCGCAAGCAAACCGTGTACGCGACGAATGTCATCTTTGCCGCGGGTGTGATGGGAACGATGAAACTCCTGCTCAACCTGCGCGATGTGAAGCGGTCCCTTCCCAAGCTGTCGAAGAGACTGGGGCAGATGGTCAGGACCAACTCGGAGGCGCTGCTGGGAAGTCTGGCGCGCAAGCCCGATATCAATTATTCGCAAGGCGTCGCAATTTCCTCGATCTATAACTACGATGAGATCACGCGCGTCGAGCCCGTCCGCTACCCCGATGGATCGTCGCTGATGCGTTTTCTTGCCGCGCCGCTGATCGACACGGATGTCAGCGTGCCCAAACGGCTGTTGAAATTTGCGGGTTGGGCGCTGACCCATCCCCTGGATTGCGCCAAAGCGCTGATCCTGCCGGGCTGGGCACACAACGTGACGATCCTGCTTGTCATGCAGCACGCCGACAACCGGATGCGTTTCCGCATTGGACGAAGTCTGTTCACGCTGTTCCGCCGCGGACTGGTGGCGGAGAAGGAACCCGGTTACGAGATCCATGCCCAGGTACAGGGCTCACACGAGTTGACGCGC
>DATAMF010000510.1:0-32688 GCA_036260665.1 Aggregatilineaceae bacterium
TTGTGCTGCACCGCCATTCCGATTGGGTAGACAGCCTGAGCTTTAGTCCTAATGGCGCGATCCTGATCTCAGCAAGTGAGCGGGACAGCACCGTGCGGCTGTGGGCGGTGGGAGATATTTTCTGATTTGGAAGTATCCCCCCCCCCCGCTTTTGGCGTTTTGAACCTGAGAAGTTCAACAAAGTGGGGGTTTTGTAAAACTAGCTCGATTTTCTGACCCCCCTTTGAAGAAGTTATTAGTCGTTAGTTGTTAGTTTTTAGTGATTGGTAAAGGGCGATGAAGCGTAGATATAGGGTAGCACGGATGTTCGGAATTGTCATCACCATTGAAGTACTAACTTGGATGGTGAACTTCGATGGTGAATAAACAAAGGCTTACCGTTCGTATAATTCCATAACCGTTGATTAGGGGAGGCAAAAATGCGTCGAAGATGGCTCATCTTACTCATGATAAGTATCGTAGCGACGATGGGGGCGCTCGGTGGCGAGGCCCGCAGACGGCAAGATGATCTCACCGAAGAACAAATTCAGACGTTGAACAGCCTGGAGCAGATCAACAATCACCCCTTGTATATCATGCATTATTATGGCGACTATCCCGATCCGGCTTCGGAAGGGGCATGGCGCTATTCGGCTGAATTACCCGCCTGGGCCTGTTCGCTGTTGGCGGCATTAGGAGATGAAAACAGCCGGGTGTATGGACGTAACTTCGACTGGGATCACAGCCCGGCGCTGCTGCTGTATACTGAGCCGAGTGAAGGATATGCATCGGTATCGATGGTAGACCTCGCTTATTTTGGTTTTCAGGGTGAGGACGCGATTGGGATCGCGGATTTGCCGCTGGAAAAACGACGCGCGCTGCTGGATGCGCCGCTGCTGCCATTTGACGGGATGAACGAACGCGGGCTGGCGATAGCGATGGCGGCTGTTGAGCCGTCGGATATGCCTGTCGAAGCGGGACGAGAGACGATGGACTCCATCGGGATTATCCGGGCGGTGTTGGACCGGGCGGCGACGGTGGACGAAGCGCTGGAAATTTTCAACCAGTATAACATTCAGATTGAAGGCGGTCCGCCGCTGCATTATCTGATCGCGGATGCAGCGGGACAAGCGGTGCTGATCGAATTTTATCAGGGGGAAATGGTGGTCACGCCGAACGAGAAGCCCTGGCTGATCGCGACGAATTTCATCTGCGCTGCGGTCAAGGACACGAGTGGGCAGTGCTGGCGGTATGATACGATTACAGAAGCGCTGGAGGCGAGCGGCGGCAGGTTGACGGCTGGGGAAACAATGGATTTGCTGGCGGATGTTTCACAGCCGGGCAGCACGCAGTGGTCGGTGGTGTATAACCTGACGACGGGGGAGGTTCAGGTGGCGACAGGTCGCGATTATGAGGCGGTGGTTACGGTGGAAGGCTATGCACCCTGAAGCGGGCATTTTTATCAGTTACAGCCCGAACGATTATTATATTGCGCAAACGCTGAGCGAACTGTTAAACAAAGCCGGATATTCTGTATTTGGTGAAGGGCGGGTCTGCCTGATCGTCCTGACACCCGAAGCATGCGCTGATCCACGCGTTCGGGATGAAATCGCGGCGGCCAACGGCACAATTATCCCGCTGTTATTTCGGAACTGCGAGATTCCTGATGAACTGGCTGATCTGCCGTTTATCGATTTTCGGGGGGATGTTCAGCCCGCGCGCCAAGCCTTGATGCAGCGGGTGGCCGCCGTTCTGGGGGAGCCACAACGGAAGCGCCAGGAGGACGGCATTCCAGATAATATCAAGCGGATGCTGTTTGGTCAGTTCGTCGAGACGGGCCTGTTGTATCGATTGGCGCTCCAGAGGTCGAAAAAAGACATTCAGATGCTGATCGATGCTCAAAACGAGGGTATTCTGCCTTTTCCGGAGCCAATTACCCCTACCAGCAGATCGCGTGAAGCTGATCTTGTATGGACCGCTGAAACCGAGATGGGGGTGAGCGCGGTGCTCAGCAATGCCAGGGAATACCTGGAACTGGCTGAGTACCGTCCTGTTGGCGAAGTGGATAAACAAAAGCGGGGATTGCCGGGCGCACTGTGCTATACACGCGGGTCGCATGTTCGGGCGCTGGTCGTCAATTCACCGAAACAGGTCCGAACGGAGGTGGAGATCACGACTAAATCCGTGCCCGGTATACAAAAAACGGATGTAGTTATCCACTACAGCCTGTGGATTCCGCCGCTGTGGACTGTAACCGTTCCTGAGCGGCTGTTTTGGATTGCCGAGATCCGCGAGTTGGGCCAAGCGGTCACGGGAGTAGCGCTGAAGCGAGATGTCAGCCGAAAACGAACGAGGAAAATTTTTCGCGCCCAGGTGACGAGCTGCTGTGGGTGTTATGGGCTACTGATCGGTTTGATGGTGCTCGTGTGGCTGTCGATCATTGTTCCTCCACAGACGGACACATCCAACTGGGGGAGCGTGGTGCCTGCTGCGGTTGTTCTGATGGCGGGTCTTTTTATCGTTCATCTGGCTGCCGCGTGGCGATGGAGTCGCTAGAGGGGGCGCGACATAAGCCACGCCCCCTGTATCATGTGAACCTCACCCCCTCGGTCCCCCTCTCCAACCCAGTTGGAAGAGAGGAAGTCAGACAAAAATTGCGGGAAGACGGTAGCTACGGATTCGAATGGATTTAGCGGAACGGGGCAGCACCGATGCTGGTTACGATGTCTGAAATGGTAAAGCTGGTGTAGAGGGTGCCGGGGGTGTAGGTGCCGCCCTGATAGAGGCCATCGGTCAGCGTGCCGTCTGACGTGCCGCCGATATAAACGTCATAGGATGCTCCGGCGACGAGATCGGGCGAGGAAAAAGCGATGGACTGGTAGAGTTTGGTGGGGGCAAAGGTCAGAAGGCCGGTTCCATCACTGGTCTGGATGTGGATCAGGGTGCCCGGCCCTTCCATTGAGTCCAGATTCAGCAGCAGCGAATATTGAGACGATGTGGTGCCGGGGGCCTGAGCCATGCCTGCGCTGCCCACCGCGACGAAAAATCCCCCGGTGATAGTAAACAACCCATCGTAATCCAGCGCGCCGTTCATTTGCTCGGTGGGGCCATTGACGAGGACGATACCGCCCGTCATCTCAATGGTGCCGTTGACATCGATACCATCACCAATGGCGTCAACCACGATATAACCACCATTGATGTACAGGAAGTAATCACCCGATGCTGCGAAAGCATCCTGTCCTCGCTGGCCGCCACCATCTGGTCGTCCACCGCCGCCGGGGCCGCCTCCCTGTCCGGGCATGCCGCCCATGCCGGATGAATCTGCACCCCCCGCGACATTTAAGCCGTCATCGGTGGCGACAAGGTGAATATTGCCGCCATTGATGGTGATCACGGCGCTTTCGATGCCTTCATACGAGTAGGTGATGTTGATGTCGCCACCGTTGATCTCCAGGGTGGCATCGGTATGCATGCCGTCGTCGCCGGACGAGATGGTAAAGGTGCCGCCGTTGACGATCAGGCTGTTGTTGGAGTGGATGGCGTCGTCGGCGGAGTCGATGGTGAAGGTGCCGCCGTCGATGGTGACGTTCGCAGTCCCTTTGATGCCTTTGGCTGAGGTGGATGCCTCGACATAACCGCTGGCCCCGCCGCCGGATGTGATCACAAAATCGCCAGCGGAGATGTGGACGTTGGTTTGCGCATCGAACGCATCGCCGCCAGCAGTGATATTCAGAACACCGTTTTCGATGGAAATGTAGCCGAGGGCGGCATCCTCTTCGTTGTCGGATTTCAGGCCGTCGCCCTGGGCATTAACCGTGATGGTGCCGGACTGAACGACGAGATAATCCTTGCCGCGAATACCGTCATCGAGGGCGCTGACGGTGATCGTTCCGCTGGCGATGGTCAGACCGTCTTTACTGGCGATGCCATCGTTGTAGTTTGCGCTGACGATCAGAGTCCCGTTTCCGCTGATGTTTAGATCGCTCTTGCTGAAAACGGCGGCATTCGGTTCGTCTTCGTCAGGGCTGGCGAAAACATAGGCTGCGCTGTCGGTTACGGTGTTGGTGGTCCCGTCCGCGAGAACGATCATGGCTTCCTCGGCGTCGGCGATATAGATCGGGGCGCTGGTCGAAGAACGAAGATCGACTCCATTTAAGATCAGGCGGACTGGTTCTTCATCCTGCGTATTCACGATCACCTGCCCATCGGTCAGCGGGCCGCTGATGCTGTAATCACCGGCTGAGCTGATGGTGACAGTCGTACCCTCGACAACGGCCCCCGCCCCATCAACGGTGATGGAAACGCCATTCAGGGTGATGGTTGTCGGGGAGGTAGACTGAAATGCCTGGGCTAGCCCGGCGGTGGGCAGCAGCAAAACTCCGATCAACAGCAGTTGGATGCCTCGTTTAAACATTGGTTTCTCCTTTGAATGCCAGATGCGGTAACGATATGCAAAAGATGTTTAGAAAATGTTCAGGTCAACTTAAATGTAGATGAACTAGGGGAGGCGGGCTGGGAAATCAGTCCTATTTTCAGAAAGCTCTCAGATAGTCTGAACAACTTCTAAATATTTTTAAACTATCGTTGTCACAGTCGTAAAGACGAATACGTGCCGGGAAGGTCTATATGATCGCTGAGGGTGTACAACCAATCTGTGTGACGGAATTTGAACAGGCGGCCAGCCGGATCAAGCGGATGCTGGCGCGGTTTGATCCGATCAGTTTGGCGGAGATGGATCGTGTTGCGCTGCTGAATCGCTCGGATACGAAGTATGTGATGCGCGTAAGCCAACTGCATGACACGCTGCGGGAGATAGCCGGACAGTATCGCGTATTGGAGATCAAACAAACGCGCCTGAACCACTATGAAACCCTGTATTATGATACGCCTGATTTTCAGCTTTACCAACAGCACCATAATGGGCTGGGGTCGCGGTATAAGGTGCGCGCGCGGGAATATGTCGATTCGGCGCTGATGTTCTTCGAGGTCAAACACAAGACCAACCAGGAACGGACGATCAAATCGCGGTTCCAGATACGGGCGGCGGATGTGAATCTGAGCGAAAAAACGGATACGTTTGTTGAAACGCATACCCCGTATCACGGTGAGGAACTGGAACCTAAACTATGGAATCGATTTTTGCGGATCACACTCGTGAACAAAACACGCCCGGAACGCCTGACGCTGGATTTGAATCTGGAGTTTGGGTGGGGGGATGCGTGTGTCGCGCTGCCGGGGATCGCGGTGGCGGAAGTCAAACAGGAACATTTTTCGACGCAATCCGACTTTATCCAGTTGATGCGGCGGGCGGGTATTCGGCCTGCCCAATTCAGCAAATATTGTGCGGGCGTTTGCCTGCTGTATGACGGTGTGAAGGGGAATAACTTCAAAATGCGAATGCGAATGGTGGGGAAACTGATGGAGGAAGAAGATGGATACGTGGGTTGAGTACGGGGGGCGCTTCGCCGTTAATCTCCTGATCGTCTTTGTGATCGTGCGGCTGATCTATTATCCCAAGCGGCGGGACAAAGACTATGTGTTCACGTTTTTCGCGTTCAACACCGTTATTTTCCTGGTGATGGGATTGCTGAACGATTCCAACCTGAGCGTTGGTGTGGGGTTTGGCCTATTTGCAATTTTCTCGGTGCTGCGGTACCGCACCTCGACGATCCCGATCCGGGAGATGACGTATCTGTTTGTGGTGATTGCGCTGCCGGTGCTGAATTCGATGTTTCTGAACAATGGCGATTATCCTGAACTGGTGATCGCGAATTTGGGCACGGTGATTTTGCTGTATGTTCTCGAACGGGAATGGGGCTTTCAGTATGAAATACGCAAAGCGATCACTTATGAGCGGATAGACATGATCCGGCCCGAAAACTGGGCGCTGCTGATGGAGGATTTGCGGACGCGCACCGGGCTGCCGATCATGCGGATCGAGATCGGGCGGTTGAACTTTTTGCGGGACACGGCGGAAATCAACGTTTACTACAACCGCAAGGCGCTAGAAACCGCCCAGGTGAAACTGAGCACCAACCATATTCAATTGGATGATGGGGATGATGATTAACAGGAGCACGAAACCGATGAAAAAACTGGCAACGATGGGGGCGCTGGTCATTCTGCTCGGCGCGAGCGCAATCCCGGCACAGGCACAGGATGGGGATGATCCGGTGCGGCCCGATGGATGGGACGAGTATTCGCACGGAAAAGACACAGACCCGGATTACAGCGTCGTCTTTCCTGACGATGCGGTGAACAGCATGACGATCACGATTTCGCCCGAAACCTGGCAGTCCATGCTGGACGATATGACCACGTTATACGGGGAATTTGGAGCCTCACCGCAGATGGGGGGAGGGCCGGGGCAGATGCCAGAGGGAATGGAGCTGGGGCAGCGGCCAGAAGGAGCAGGACCAGGGCAGATGCCAGAGGGTTTCGATCCGGGCCAAATGCCGCAGGATGGGATGGGTGGCATGGGTTTGAACATCACCGATCAGAATCCGGTGTGGGTTGCGGTGGATGTTGCCTTTAACGGGCAAACATGGACGAAGGTCGGGATGCGCTTCAAGGGTAATTCGAGTCTGGCGAGTACATGGGGCGGCGGTGTCTACAAACTACCATTCAAACTGGATTTCGATCAATTTGAAGACGATTATCCAGAGATTGATAACCAACGTTTCTATGGTTTCCAGCAGGTGAGCTTTTCGAGCAACTGGAGCGATGATTCGCTGCTGCGCGAAAAGATCACAGCCGATATTTTCCGCGAAAGCGGGGTGCCCGCTGCGCAAACCGCTTTTTATGCCGTGTATGTGGATTATGGCGAAGGGCCGGTATATTTCGGCGTGTATACGGCGGTGGAAGTGGTCGATGATACGGTGATCGAAACGCAGTTCGCGGATGACAGCGGCAATGTGTATAAGCCGGAAGGTACGGGCGCGACATTTGCGGCGGATGGCTTTACGCTGGATTCGTTCGAGAAGGAAACGAACGAGGACGAGTCGGATTACAGCGATGTGGAGGCGATGTTCGAGGCGCTGCACGCGGAGACACGGACCAGTGATCCGGCGGCATGGCGCAGCGGACTGGAAGCGGTGTTTGATGTCGATGGGTTTTTGCGGTGGCTGGCGGTGAATACCGTTGTGCAGAACTGGGATACCTATGGGCAGATGGCGCATAATTACTATCTATACAATGATGCGGGACAGTTGACCTGGATTCCGTGGGATAACAACATGGCGATGATGACGGGCATGGGCGGCGGATTCGGCGGTCCTGACGGTCAGATGCCTGGCGGACAGATACCGGATGGACAAATGCCCGGCGGTCAAGGGGAGAATGGTCAGCAGATGCAACCGCCTGATGGTCAGATGCCCGGCGGCATGGCTGGAATGGCACTGGATCTGGAAAGTGTGGGCGATAACTGGCCGTTGATCCGCTTCCTGATGGATGATGCGAACTATCATGAGCGCTATGTGACGTATGTGCAAGAGACGATCAACGGGGCGTTTGAGCCGAGTAAAGTCAGCGCTACCATGCAGGCCCTGCATGATTTGATTGCACCCTATGTGCTCGAAGAGATGGAAGGCTATACTAATCTTAGTTCGCCGGATGCATTCGACAGCGCCCTGACTGAACTGCTTAGCCACGTGAACGAGCGATATACGGCGGCGCAGGCGTATATCACCAGCCAGCAGGAATAAGAGGAGGGTAAAGCGAGCACCTCACCCCTATCCTCCCAACCTCCTTTCCCCGCACGCGGAGAAAGGAGGGGCAGGGCGGGGGCAGGAAGTGAGAGAAGGGGAGAAGGCGATGGCAAAGACGATTCTCATTGTCGATGACAAACTCAATGTGCAGATCTTCCTGAAGGAACTGCTGAGTGAACAGGGATTCTGGGTGTTTACGGCGGATAATGGGCGGGACGCGCTGTTTGTGGCGCGGCATGAAAAACCGGACCTGATTCTGCTGGATATTATGATGCCACAAATGGATGGGTATGAATTCATCCGGGTGTATCGCAAGGAATCGGACACGCCGATTATCCTGTTAACGGCGCGGCTGGAGGAGACGGATAAGGTGCATGGGTTGGAATTGGGCGCGGACGACTATATCACCAAGCCGTTTGGCCCGCGCGAACTGATCGCGCGGACCCGCGCCGTGCTGCGCCGATCCGGGCTGGAAAGTGGACCACCGGATATTATCCGCGCGGCTGATATTATCCTCAATCGAACGTCGTACCGGGTATTTGTGGGCGAGCGGGAGGTGATGCTCACTCCTTCGGAATTCAGTTTGCTCGAAGTGATGATGACTTCACCAGGGCGGGCGTTTTCACGGTCTGATCTACTGGCGCTGCTGCAAGGGGATTTTCCTGAGGGCGTTGAGCGGACGGTCGATGTTCATGTGCGCAACCTGCGGACTAAAATCGAAGAAAACCCCAGCAAGCCGATTTATATTGAAACGGTGTTTGGCGTGGGGTATCGGTTCAAACCAGAGGATTAGGGGATGTCACTCCGCGTCAAATTAACGCTGGCCCTGCTCATCACGAGTTTGTCGGGGGTGCTGATTGTCGCTGTGCTGGTGCAGCGGGGAACTATCAACGAATTTGATAGTTTTGTGATGGAACAGGAGCGTGCCAACTTCATCGCGGATATGGCGGCGTATTATGAAGCGTTTGGATCGTGGGAAGGGATGCGTATGGCACGCGGGCGGCTCCCGGTTCAGCCTAATGGGGAGCCACCGGTTCAATTTTCACCTGAAGATCATGGCCCAATCGCCAAATTCACGCTTGTGGATCAGGATGGCAAGGTACTTACGCCGAATAAAGACGTGGCCCCCAATGAAGTGATTCCAGCGGCGGAGTTGAAAAAAGCAGCTCCGATTGTGGTGGAAGGAGAAACGGTAGGCTATGTCCTCACGAATGATGAATTTCCGCAACGGGATGCTTTGGAAGAAGCCTACCTGGATCGGATCAACCGGATGCTAATCATGGCGACGGTGAGTGTGCTTGTGCTGGGCCTGCTGCTCAGCCTATTTTTCGCGCGCTCGTTATCAAGGCCGCTGCGCGAAATTGCGCAGGCGATCCGTTCCCTGTCGCATGGGCAACTGGATCAGAAAGTGCCAGTTCGCAGCCGGGATGAGGTCGGGCAGGTGGCTGCCGCCTTTAACCAGATGAGCGCGGATCTGGTGAAGGCGAACCAGTTGCGCCGCCAGATGACAGCGGATATTGCGCACGAACTCCGCACACCGCTGTCGGTGTTGGTGGGGTATCTCGAATCATTGTGCGAGGGACTGCTTAAGCCGAATCCAGCGCGGTTCAAAATTATGCATGACGAGGCGCGGCATTTGCAGCATCTGGTGGAAGATTTGCGCACCCTGTCGTTGGCGGACGCGGGGGAACTGCAATTGAACGCGCAATGGATCGCGGCGGAAGAATTGATACGCTTAACGGCGGCGGCATTCAGCCATCAGGCCGAACAGCAAGGCATCCGGCTGGCGGTGGAGGCCGAGCCGAATCTGCCGCTGCTGCATGCCGATCCAGATCGGATCATCCAGGTGTTGAGCAATCTGGTCAGCAATGCGCTGCGGTATACACCGCAAGCGGGCTGTATCACACTGGCGGCGCGGCTGGATGGGGATGTGGTGTTAAGCGTGCAGGATACAGGCGCGGGAATTGAGGCGGATCATCTGTCGCATATTTTTGAGCGGTTTTATCGGGTGGATACGTCGCGCCAACAGAGTGAAAATGAGTCTGGGTTAGGGCTGGCGATTGCGAAATCGTATGTCGAATTACATGGGGGCACGATTTCGGCGGATAGTCAAGTTGGGGTAGGGACTACAATCAGCATCCGGCTGCCGGTTAGTCGATTGGAGAAAGATGCTGCGTGAAAAAGCTATCACAAGCGACTGACGCCTGATCGCGCGCCAGCCGCTTGAAGGTGATATAGAACGTGTTTTTAGCCTGCCTTGGAGGAGCGTGGGTCGAGCGCATCACGCAGCCCATCACCCAAAAAGTTAAAAGCAAACATGATCAAAAACAGCGCCAGCGCCGGGAAGAGCGCCTGATGGGGAAAGCTGATCAGCGCGTTGGAGCCATCCGCGATCATTGATCCCCAACTCGGACGAGGAGGATTGACGCCCAGGCCGATAAAGCTGAGAAAGGCTTCAAACGAAATATAACGCGGGATAGCCAGACTTTCGGCCACAATAATCGGGCCAAGAATGTTGGGCAGAACATGGCGGAAGATGATGCCTGAGTCGCGTGATCCGACCGATTGCGCGGCTTCAATATATTCTTTTTGCCGGATCGACAGAACCTGCGCCCGCGCTAAACGGGCTGTATCCATCCATGAAGTTAAGCCGATTCCGATGAAAATGAACAACATGCCACCAAACGTGGAATCAAGCTCATTTAATTTATAAATGAGCGTTCCTTTCTGGTTTTCATCGACACTAGCCCGGAAAAACGCCATCAATAGAATAACCAACAGCAGCGTCGGGAACGCATACATGATGTCCACAATGCGCATCATGAAGTTATCCACTTGTCCCCCGGCATACCCGGCCAGCATCCCAAAGAGCGTTCCGACGATGAGGCTGAAAAAGGGACCGATAAACGCCACCGAAAGGGAGATGCGCGATCCGTAGATGATACGGCTCAACAAGTCACGTCCGAGGTTATCGGTGCCCAGAATATATTTATCCTGGACATTCACATAACCACCGGGATCACCCAAGGGCTTCATCGCCGGGAAAATATCAACGATCCACTTGGGAGCCGAGTTCATCGCCAGATAGTCAGGCGTTGTGTAATCGTGCGGCGCGATATCGTCCGCAAAAATTGCGACCCCAATATTAATCAGGATAATCGCCAATCCAAGCAGCGCCGCCCGATTTTTGCGCAGCCGCCGCCAGGCATCCATCCAGGGATTCCGGCTTGTTTCAAGCTTTTTCTCAAGCCGTAGGATACCCGGCTGTTCCTGTTGAGTTAGATCAATACTGGTCATTTTTTACTTTTCCTACGTAAGACGGATGCGGGGATCAAGCCATGCATAAGTGAGATCGACCACAAAATTAGCAACGACGATAAAGAAGGCAAAAACCAGAGTGGTCCCCATGATCACGGTATAGTCACGACCGGTGATGCTGGTAATAAAATAGGCACCCAGGCCCGGAATGCCGAACACGCGCTCGGTGACAAAAGTTCCCGTGACCAATCCTGCGAAGAGCGGCCCCAGAATAGTCATGACGGGGATCATGGCATTTTTCATGGCGTGGATAATGACAACCCGGCGCGATGGCAGACCTTTCGCCCGCGCAGTCCGAATATAATCTTCATTCAACACTTGCAGCAGACTGGCGCGAGTCAACCGGGCTAACAGGGCTGATTGAGCAAAGCCAAGTGCAAAAGCCGGTAGAATAGCCTGCTTTAAGCTTCCCCACCCGGAGGTGGGAACCCATCCTAATTCCACTGCAAAGATATATTTTAGCGTGGGCCCCAAGACAATCACTGGCACCGACACCCCCAGAATCGACGCGCTCATGCTCACATAGTCAATGGTGCTGTTTTTCTTAAGCGCAGCCATGGTTCCCAAGGGGATACCGATACTCATCGCGATCAAGAGTGCCATCACACCAAGCTGCGCTGAAACCGGCAGGTGGTCGCGGACAATCGCGCTTACACTGAGCGTTCGTGAGTTGTATGAAGGACCAAAATTTATCCAACGGAAGGTTTTGTCTTTCTGAAAAGGCAGTTTAATGTTGATGAGGTAATCTTCAGTAACCGAGAAGACCCGATCAGTTGGCGTAATGGCCGGGATGGACAGATCTCCCATGTAATTGATGTACTGCTCGTACAAGGGATCATCAAGATGATACTTGGCATTAAGATTTTTGAGGGCAGTGGGATGCAGTTGTTTCTCTTTGGAGAACGGACCACCCGGAATCTGATGCATGATAAAGAACGTAATTGCTGACACCACCAGCAAGACCAACAGCAGATAGAGGAATCGCCTTGCGAAATATTGTCCCATAATGGTTTTCTCGGAATAAGGCTCGCCAATATTTTCTTTTCTTGGGATGGCCTAAGTTATATAAGGGAGAGAGAGCACAGGCCCTCTCTCCATAAATCATCAAACTGAGCTTACTGGATGTCCCACTTGTCCCACCGTTCGGCACGGTTAACAGCAAAGGTACGAGTCACATAGGGTTTCGTCATCTGCTGCGAGGTGTAGAAGTAGATGGGGGCAATTGCGGCGTCACGGTTGACGAGCATGTATTCGGCCTGGGCGTAGAGTTCGCGCCGGGCTTCAACATCGGTTTCCACGCCCGCCTGGTCGAGCAGCGCGTAGAACTCATCGGGACCCCAATTGGTGTGGTTGTTGCTGTCGGGACCCTGGGTACGGAACACGTCATTGATGAAACTGTTCGCGTCAGGGTAGTCATAGCACCAGCCCAAACGCCACACGGCGGGGGCATCACGGCGCAGGGTTTCGTTATAGGTCTGAGCATCCTGAGCCGAGATTTCGACTTCGATACCCAGTGTTTCTTTCCACATCTGCTGGATGGCCTGGGCAATTGTCGCATGAGCTGCCGAGGTGTTGTGCATCAGCATGATGGGAGGAATCTGATCGACGGTCAAGCCGGTTTCGTCCAGATAAGCCTGAAGTTCGGCCTTGGCAGCTTCCGCATCGCTGTAGATCGCCAGATCAGGATATTGTTCCTGGCTGGGGCCAGCGGCAATATCAGGACGGGTGAAGAAGCCCGCTGGAACCTGACCGCCTGCGGTGATCTGAACAACGGTGGCGCGGTCAATCGCCATCGAGAGCGCGCGGCGCATGTGAACGTTGTCGGTGGGGGCAATGGCGGTATTGAACCCGTAGTAGTAGGTGCAGGTATCGGGGCCAATGCGCAGTTCTTCAGGATACTGAGCCTGGAGACGGGGCAGGTCGGGCAGGGGAACAATCGGAATCCAATCCAATTCACCCGCTTCATACGCCGCCAGCATGGCCGGGTCTTCGAGGTAGACAATGTTGACTTCATCGAGCACTGGCACGGGCAGCGTGTCGGTCCCGGTCCAGAAGGGGTTGCGGATCAGGGTAATCTGAACATCGTGTTCCCACTCTTTGACCGTGAAGGACCCATAGCTGGCATAGTTGGCTGGTTCAGTCCAGACATCGCCAAATTCTTCAATAATCCACTGTGGTTCGGGGCGCGACATCCACAAGCCGTAGATCATGGGCAGGAAACCGGCAGCTTTGGGCGATACGATTTCGACGGTATATTCATCGACAGCGGTTACGCCGAGTTCAACATCTTCGCCTGCCAGTTTTTCCAAACCATTGACGATCCAGGGGGCCAGTGTACCGGCATACTGCGAACCGGTGGCGGGATCGAGTGTACGGTTGATGCCGTAAACCACATCCTGAGCCGTCACTACACGGACATTACCCGCATCATCGGTAAGTTGGACGACTTCGCCCGCGTCGGCGTCGTAGCGAACCCAAGCGATGTCAGGGATGAGTTTAAAAGTATAGGTCAAACCATCGTCGGAAACGGTCCATTCACTGGCGATACCGGGTTGAACTTCGACCGTTAATTCGTCAAACACGGTAAGGCCCGGATTGGTCAGGTTGATGATCTGAATTTCATTGGCCCAGGTAGAAAGTGAGGGGTCAATAATCACATCGCCGGGCAGGTATGCCGTGCGCAGAACTTTACCACCGTCCTGAGCTGCGCTGATGCTGATACCGGAAAGCGCCGTAGCGAGCACCAACATCAGAACCAAAAACTTAGAACGTCCAAGCATTTTTGTCCTCCTTAAATATTTGCATATGTTTGGAACATGTCGGTATACGACCTGCTCTTATTATACGATTTGTGTGCCTTTTTTGTTCAAGTCCTTTGGCAACTTATACCAAAAGGCAATTGGTCCACTATCTGGCGTACAATATCAAAAATGCACGATATTCTTCCCATGGTGGATAGAGATGCAATCCTGGAAATTATTTACGCAGATAGTCATTGCCCAACATGCCCACTATAACCCGATTTTTTTGCGCGAAACGTCACATCTGCCCGTGTGGTATGTCAAAACGTGGCGTTATGCTTTTTCAAGTTATCTTCGTTTTATGTTTATCGCAGCCGTTATCCTCCTGTATGTGGTTTCAATTTTATTTGTAAACAATTTACTTTTCTTATTTATCCCTCCTTTGATTCTCTTACTTCTTACAACCTGCCTCACACTTGGCCCGCTCGTACCAGAGGAGCGTGTGAAACAAAGTTGGGAGCTTTTAGGGGCGCTTCCCGATGGTGTAGAAGCGGTGTTAATGGGCAAGGCCGGCGGTGCTCTGTGGTGGATGCGTCGTCTTATGCTCGGCATTGTCATCCTTCAGGCTGTGATGGCGGCTGGCATAGGGCTTCTCAGCCTCACCCTAATCCCCACGAGTATGGCGCGAAACAACGCGTCCGCGGAATTTTTTCTGTGTGGTATGGTGCTGATCATGCCCGCTATCAGTATACTGCTTTTTGCGTTTGATCGCGCTCAACAGTATGTGCTGATGGTGACGGCGATCCTCGCGGCCTCCACATCTTCTCCCTCGGTTCGCGTGGGGCTGTCGAATGCCTTGGTCGCGGTGTTGGGCGTTTGGTTTGCGGAAGTGCTGGGGGTGATAGGGCTTTTCGCGCTTCAAACTGGCCCTATCCCGCTTAGCCGGACCAGCCTGCTTGCGTTCGTGGCGCTTGGTCCGATGGGTAACTTCTCCCTGCGAATGGATCTGCTCAGCGCTGTACTCAATACCGTTCTTGTGTTCCTGCTTCGCGAACTAGCAGTCAGCATTCTGTGGCGCTGGGCCGTTCGTCAGGCGCGGGACATTTATCGCTGATCCCCTGCCCCTACCCTCGAAGTTCACCATTCAAGTTAGTTGTTCAAGTTAGTCACTGAAGTTAGATGGTGGATGGCGAACGTCGAGGGTGACGAACAATATTGAGTGTCCTCACGAAAAAGCGCTATAATGCGCCGCATTTGTGTGCCTAGCCCGATGCGAGATCAAACATGACCAAACCACTCTCCTTTCAAGAAGTTATCATGAAACTGCACCAGTTCTGGTCGGACCAGGGGTGTGTGCTGTGGAATCCGCACAATGTGCAAGTGGGCGCAGGAACCGGCAACCCCGCCACGCTGCTCTCGGTATTGGGGCCGGAACCCTGGCGTGTTGCTTATGTTGAGCCAAGTGTGCGCCCGGATGATGGGCGGTATGGCGAAAACCCCAACCGGATGCAGTATTACTACCAATATCAGGTCATTCTGAAGCCTGATCCGGGGAATCCGCAGGAATTGTATCTGCAAAGCCTGGAAGCATTGGGTATCAACCTGCGCGAACATGACGTTCGTTTTGTCGAAGATAACTGGGAGTCGCCAGCATTGGGCGCGTGGGGGCTGGGCTGGGAAGTCTGGCTGGATGGTCAAGAGATTACGCAGTTCACCTATTTTCAGCAGGCGGGCGGCCTGATGTTGGACCCGGTCAGCGTCGAGATTACGTATGGGTTGGAACGGATCGTCCTGGCGCTGCAAGGGAAAAACGCGGTTTGGGAAATTGATTGGACTGAGAATGTGCAGTATGCGGATGTGCGTCTGCAAAGCGAAATCGAATATTGCAAATACTATTTCGAGATCGCCGATGTGGAGGGGCTGAAGCGGACCTATGACGTGTATTCGCACGAGTACGAGCTGGCGCTGGCCGCTGATGCGATTGCACCCGCGTATGATTATGTGTTGAAATGCAGCCACCTGTTTAATGTGCTGGATGCGCGGGGGGCGATTGGTGTCACGGAACGGGCGGCGTATTTCCGGCGGATGCGCGATATGACGCGCAGTATTGCTCGCGCTTATGCGGAGCAGCGCCAACGGCTGGAATATCCACTCATCAAGTCGTTTGATGGGGTCAGTGATGATACGGCCCGCCTGCCGCGCCATGCAACGGCTGGTAGTATGCCGATTGTGGCTTCTGATTTGCTGTTCGAAATTGGCATGGAAGAACTACCTGCCAGCGATCTCACCGACGCGCTTAACCAACTGAAGAACATAACGCCTGCGCTGTTTGACTCCCTCCGCCTGGATCATGAGGGTGTTCGTGTGATGGGCACCCCGCGCCGGTTGGTGATTCATGTCAAAAATCTGGCTCCGTACCAGCGCGATGAAGAAAATATGGTGAAGGGACCGCCCGCCGCCCGCGCCTTTGACGCCGATGGCAACCCCACACAGGCCGCCGTGGGATTCGCACGCGGCAAGGGAATCGATGTGGCGGCGCTGGAAGTGCGCGAGATGGATGGCGGCAAGTACGTGGTGGCGCTGGTGCGGTCCAAGGGACAGCCTACGGTCGAGGTGCTGGGTGAAGCGCTTCCACGTTTGATCGCAGAGATCAAGTTTGGCAAGTCGATGCGGTGGAATTCAAGCGGGATCAGTTTCTCGCGCCCGGTGCGGTGGATTGTCGCGGTATTGGGGAGTTTCGTGATCCCCTTCAAATATGCCGATGTGCCCAGCGGACCTGTAACGCGCGGTATTCGCCCGCATGGGTCGCCTGATCTGGTGCTGGGGAATGTCCAGAGCTATTTCAGTGCGATGCAAGATCAGGGTGTGGTGCTGGACTTTGAAGAACGGCGGGCGGTCATCTGGGAGCAGGTGGTGGCGCTGGCGCAGGAAGTGGGCGGTATGATTCCCGAAGACCCGGCGCTGCTGGACGAAGTGACCAATCTGGTGGAGCGCCCCACCGCGTTACGCGGCGCGTTTGAGGTGAAATATCTCGAACTGCCGCACGAAGTTTTGATCGGTGTGATGCGCAAACACCAGCGGTATTTCCCGGTGGTCGATAAAAACGGCCATCTGCTGCCGTATTTTATCGCTGTGCGCAATGGGGATGATCAACACCTGGATCTGGTGACAGACGGCAACGAACACGTGATCCGCGCCCGGTTTGCGGACGCAAATTATTTCTACAGCGCGGACATTCAGAAGCCGCTGGAGTCCTTCCTGCCGCGTTTGGGGACGCTGACCTTCCAGGAAAAACTGGGGTCGATGCTCGATAAAAATAACCGCGTGGCCGGACTGGTTGACGTGATTGGGCGTTTCCTGGGGCTGTCGGATGCCGATCTGCGGACGGTGCAGCGCGCCGCCCAACTGGCAAAAGCCGATCTCGCGACCCAGATGGTCGTGGAAATGACCTCTCTGCAAGGCAGCATGGGACGGCATTATGCGCTGAAGCAAGGTGAGGCGCAAGCTGTGGCGGACGCCATTTTTGAACATTGGCTGCCACGCGGCGCAGGGGATATTCTGCCGCAGTCGGCACCGGGGATCGTGCTGGCGCTGACAGACCGGCTCGATAGCCTAGTGGGGTTGTTCGCGGCGGGACTCGCGCCTACTGCCAGCGCTGATCCGTTTGCGCTGCGGCGCGCGGCGCTAGGTGTGGTGCAGATCGTGCTGGAACACCAGATCAACCTGGACCTGTATCACGCGGTGGAACTGGTGGCGGAAGCCCAGCCGATTCGTGTGGATGGACAGATCAAACAGGACGTGGTGAACTTTATCAGCGGGCGGCTGGATGTCGTGCTGCACGAACAGGGCTGGGCGCATGATGTGATCGCGGCGGTGCTGGCGGAACAGGGCAGCAATCCGGCGCGTGCCGTGCAGGGCGTGAAAGAACTGGATCAGTGGGTCCGGCGCGAGAACTGGTCGCTGATTCTGGATAACTACGCCCGCTGCGTGCGCATTACGCGCGGCGAGGTCGATGTGTATCCGGTGAATCCGGCTGCGTTTGTCGATGAGTCGGAACGCGCGCTGTATGCAGCGTATCAAACGGCGGCGGGGCAACTATCATCCGCCGATAATGTGGATGCTTTCCTAAGCGCGTTTGAACCAGTTGTGCCCGTGATCCAGCGCTTCTTCGAGAGCGTGATGGTGAATGCGGAAGATGTCACTGTGCGGCAGAACCGTTTGGGGCTGCTGCAAGCAGTGGCCGCGTTAGCCAATGGGCGCGCGGAACTGAGCGAACTATCGGGGTTCTAAGCGCCAGATCAAGCAAAAAATATTCTATAAATGTTGGGGGTAATCTGTTTTGGATTGTCCCCCTTCATTTTTAGGGGTACCATGCCAGAAAGTCAGGCGTATGATGAAATTAGACGCGCTCTTTTACACTGGATGGGTTTTATGCATCACAATTCCTTCCGCCTGCTGATTCTGCTGTTGATGCTGCCCCTCTTAATCATCATAGGGGCTATGGTTTTTGCTGTGTCGCGAAATGACTCGGCCCCGGTGGGAGTCATCCTGGCGGGATCTGCCGCCGATTATGGGTGGGAAAATGTGGCGGATGTGCCGTACAGCGAAACGACGCTCCAGAGCAAAAAGCTCATTTTTTTCTCCAACTTCAATTCGACGGATATCACGCTGGAGATGGTCGTTCAGACGATGATTACACGCGGCGTTAAGGTGATCTGTATTTCACCGGATCACCGCGCGACATCCAACGGGACCGCCATCGAGACCCAGTTCCCCGGTGTCACCTTTCTGCTCAATCTGGGGACCTATCGGGATATCAATCACCTGATGCCGCGCCTCGGCACACTGCGGGAGGCCGATGGATCAGGTGGTGGTATGAGCAGTGGGACACTCACCTTTATCGGCCTCGCCTGCTTACTGGGGGTTGTGGTGTTCCTGGTTGCGATCATGGCAGCGTCTAGAAGCGCCGTTCATACTGCTACACCTTCCAAAAGTCTGGTCACACGGTTGATTGATCGCATTTCGGACGGCGATAATCCCAAGAAAAAACACTCCGAAAAATCCAGCCTGCATTTACGACGGTTAGCGATACAGGACGTGGCAGAAAAACGCATGACAGTGCCTGAAGACGAAGACCTGGTGATGCTGCACAAACTGACCACATATGTCCAGGGTGATAACCGGTATGATGAATCGTTCGGCATCGAAGCCCCCAACCTGGGAGAATTTCATGGCGAATGCGGGATCAATATCGCGGAGCATGTAAATCGCTACGATCCGGGGAAGGTCAGCGCGCTGGAAGTGTGGCTGTTCGATAAAAACGATATTCACACGATGACGGGCGTGCTGCTGAGTCCGTATTCGTTTCAGAACGAGGTCGAGCGCAGCAAACTGAAATCGAAGGGGGAAGCAGTTCAAGTCGAAGAAGACGCGATCCTCACCCTGGAAACGCAGAAGCTTAAACTGCGCGTGCGGGTGTTGTCCACCCAGCCGGGGTACGATCCGGCGCTGCCAGCGAACAGCTTTTTCGAGCATGTCGTGCTGGAATTGATCGTCTGGCGGAAAATGTAGTTGACAGGGTGGCTCAAACTTTTATAATGAGTAGTGGCGGGGCGAGCAACCCTCATTCCGTCTTCGTCTACTTGAGCAGGGAGAAAGTATGTTAACTGAGGTCGGCAACCACTAGTCTGTTTTCGGGACTGCTGTGTGCGCTTGACCTTGCTGCTTGCCTGCTGATCATGCAATGAAGCGATAAACGCCGCACAGGGCTTGAGTCCCGGCGGCGTTTTTGATTCCTGTCATGTTCAGTCAGCAAAAGGATAACCTGCTCATGCTTACAGTCTCTAATATCTCCAAACGATTTCCCGGCGCAGACGAGCCGGTTCTCAAAAACGTCTCTTTTACGGTCAATGCGGGCGAACGAGTCGGGTTGATCGGTCCGAACGGGTGTGGCAAATCTACCCTGCTGCGGATCATCATGGGCGAGGTGACGGCAGACACGGGCAGCGTGCTGCATTCACCGTCCAACCTGCGGATCGGATACCTGGCGCAGGGGTTGGAAGCGCCGGATGAAACGCCGCTTCAGCACATTCTTTTTCCACATGCGGCGGCCTTAAGCAATGTGGAAGCGGAGATCGAGCGGCTGGCGGGCGCGCTGGCGTCGGCCCCCAATGAGGAAATGGACGCGCTGCTGGCCGAATATGGCGAGGCGCTTGAACGGCTGAGCCAGCTCAGCCAGCAGTCGGATGCGGTGGGCGTGGAGCGGATTCTGGCCGGGTTGAGCCTGGATCAGATGGCGCTGGATACGCCGGTGGGAACGCTGTCCGGGGGGCAGAAAACACGCCTGGGACTGGCGGCGCTGCTGCTGCGCGATCCGCAACTGCTGATTCTGGATGAGCCGACGAATCACCTGGACGTGTCGGCGCTCGAATGGCTGGAAGAATGGCTGATGGATTTTGCGGGCGGCGCGCTGATCGTATCGCATGACCGCACCTTCCTGGATCAAACGGCGAACCGGATCGTGGCGATTGATGACAAAACGCATACGGCGCGCGTGCTGGAAGGCGGCTACAGCGATTATGTCGCGGTGGTGCGCTCCGAACTCGACAAGCAGTGGGCGGCGTGGCGCGATCAGCAGGTGGAGATCGTGCGGCTGGAAGCGGATATGCGCCAAACAATGGCGCGGGCGGTTCGTAAAGAAAACGCGACCAACGATGACCGGCAGCGACGGTATGCTAAAAAGGTCGCCAAGCGCGCCAAAGCGAAAGAAACCCGCCTGAAGCACTATCTGGAAGCTGAGGAGCGGGTCGAAAAACCGAAGCCTACATGGGGCCTCAAGCTGGATTTTGGCGATCTGCCGAAGACTGGGCAGGATGTGGTGTTCCTGGAAGACCTGAGCATCGGCTATGATCTGGCGGCTCCGCTGTTAACCGATCTCAACCTGATTCTGCGGGCCGGGGAACGGGTCGCGGTGCTGGGACCGAATGGACACGGGAAAAGTACGCTGCTGAAAACGGTGATCGGCGAAAGGCCACCGCTGGCTGGACGGGTGCGGATCGGATCGAGTGTGAAGATCGGGTACCTGGCACAGCAGCAGGAAATTCTGAATCCGGCTCAAAATGCGCTGGAAGTGGTTCAGGCCGAAACCGGACTCAATCACACCGATACGCGCTCGTTTCTGCACTATTTTCTCTTTGCGGGAGATGACGTGTTCACACCGGTTGGACAACTGAGCTACGGCGAACGGGCGCGGCTGATGCTGGCGGTGCTGGTGGGGCGCGGCGCGAATCTGCTGGTGCTGGACGAGCCGATTAACCATCTGGATGTGCCATCGCGGGAGAAATTCGAACAGGCGTTAGCTGCCTTTCAGGGTAGTGTGCTGGCGGTGGTGCATGATCGCTACTTTGTTGATCAATTTGCGACCACCGTCTGGTATATTGAAGATGGAGAACTGACTGAAGAAGTGCGCCAACCGCTGTTTGTTTGAAATTTCTAACCGAACTCCCTGGTTTGTGCTTCACTTAGCGAGTAGGGTAAGTGAAGCACAAAAAATACGATAGGAGGGAGCATGATCGATACAGGTCTGAAGGATAAAGTCGTCCTTATCACCGGGGCCAATCATGGTATTGGCGCCGCGACGGCGCAGGCGTTCGCGGCGCAAGGGGCCAGGGTTTATATCCACTATTTGCGCCTGCGGACCGAGGCCGCCCTCGCGAATGATCCCTATCACAGCCAGCGGGCCGCCGATGCGCGCGACGTGGTGAAGGCTATTCGGACGGCAGGCGGACAGGTCGCCGCCGGAGAAGTAGACCTTTCAGACCTCGGATCGATTCCGCGCCTGTTTGATCAGGCCGAAGTAGCTTTTGGTCCGGTGGATGTGCTGGTCAATAATGCGGCGGACTGGCAGGCGGACTCCTTTATTCCGCATGGCATCGAACAGGCGAACAGCATCCCGGAGCAGTGGAGCGGACAGTCTACCCCCACATTGAACGGCTGGACGCATGATCGCCACTTTGCAGTGAACAGCCGCGCAACGGCGTTGATGATGACCGACTATTTGCGACGGCATGTGCAGCGCGGCGCGACGTGGGGCCGGATTGTGAATCTGAGCACGGGCGGCGCACGCGGTTTCGCGGGTGAGGTGTCATATGGGGCAAGCAAGGCGGCGCTGGAGTCGCTGAGCCGGGCCGCCGCCGTCGAGATGGGGCGGTTTGGCGTCACGGTGAATATTGTCGCCCCTGGTCCCATTCAAACCGGGTGGATTACGCCCGAACTGGAAACGACGCTGGCCCAAACCACGCCGCTGGGTCGGGTGGGGATGCCGGAAGACGTGGCCGATGTGATCGTCTTTTTGGCGTCGGAACAGGCGCGGTGGGTCACGGGGCAACTTTTGCATGTGGGCGGCGGGCAGACGATGTAAGCCGGGCGTAGCGCAATCGGTTGTAGCAATTCGGGCTAAAGCCCGGTAGAGTTAACATTAAGGTGGGCGGTAGTTCCGCCTTTTTGTTTGAGTGTTTGGGTAAGTCAATGGACGCAGCAATCAGCGAACCGCTTTCAAACGAAATCCAAGAACCTTCAGCCGGTATGCTGCGGGCGACCAGTGTGTTAGCGCTGGGCAATGTGGCAAGCCGGGTGATCGGTCTGCTGCGCGAGATGATTCTATCCGCTCTGTTCGGCGCAGGTGCAGCGGTAGACGCGTTTAATCTGGCGATTATTGTGCCGCGCGGCCTGTACGATCTGCTGATTGGTGGGCACGTTAATTCGGCGCTGATCCCTGTTCTGAGTGAATATGCGGCGCACGAAGACCGGCGTGATCTGTGGGATTTGGTTAACGCGCTGCTGGGGCTGGTGGTGGTGGCGCTGGCGGTGCTGATTCTGGTCATCGAAATTTTTGCGCCGCAGATTATCGGGATTGTTGCCAGCGACGAAGCCACCGCGCAAGTGGTGGATAAAGCGACACATTTGCTGCGTGTCACTGCCCCAGCGCTGATGTTCCTGAGCCTGTTTGCCGTGCTGTCGGGGGTGCTGTATGCGCTGCGCCGGTTCACGTGGCCCGCTTTCGCCTCGACGGTATTCAACGGCATGATTGTGCTGGTGACGCTGGCGTTCCACAAACAGATCGGAATCACGGCGGCGGCGGTGGGGTGGCTGGTCGGTGCGGCGGTTCAACTGGTGCTGCAAGCGCCGGGACTGCGCGATGCCCGGCTTAGAATAAAATTACGGGGTGCCTGGTCGCATCCGGGCGTGCGGACCATTGGCGTGTTATATGTTCCGGTGATGGCATCGCTGGCGTTGGATGTCCTGATCAACCGCCCGTTTAGCTATAACCTGGCTTCCAGCACGGGCGAGGGCAGCATTTCGTATATGAACTGGGCGACGACGCTGCTCCAGTTTCCCCAGGGGTTGGTGGCGATTGCGATTTCGGTTGCGATTCTGCCCACGCTTTCTCGCCAGGCGGGGTTACAGCCTTTCAAAGATACACTAGGGCAGGGGCTGCGGCTGTCGATTGTGCTGATCATTCCGGCGACGGTGGGCCTGTTTGTGCTGGCGCATCCGGTAGTGAGTCTGCTGTTCGAACACGGCGAATTCAACTCTACGGATACGGCTTTTACGGCGCTGGCGCTGCGGTTGTATCTGCTTGGGCTGCCGTTTGCGGCGGTGGATTTGCTGTTGATTTTTGCGTTTTACGCCCGGCAAAATACCCTGATTCCGGCATTAGTCGGGCTGCTCAGCCTGGTTGCGTATATGGTGGTGGCGGTGGTGTTGCTGCCCTGGTACAGCTTTTTTGCGCTGATGGTGGCGGATTCGGTCAAGTTTGTGATCCATACCGGGGTGTCGGCGTGGCTGCTGTACCGGACCTTGAAGGGATACGGCAACCAACGACTGATCAGCACGACGGTGCGAGCGGCGCTGGCGGCGACGGGGATGGGCGTTTTGATCGCTGTGCTGGCGGCAGGGCTGGATCACGTGCTGCCGGAAGGTTTTATCTATGAGGCGGCGATTGTCGGCACGACAGGCAGCCTCGGCTTGATCAGCTACAGCGTCCTGGCGACGCGCCTCGGGTTGAGCGAATGGCAGTGGATGCTCAAAATGCTGCGGCAGAAAATCGGATTCTGATTCCCCATCCTCGCAAGTTGACGGGTGCTCTATTAGCGCCAATAATTAGCTTAGGTCATCCTGCACACCTGCGAGTATATCGATGCAAGACCCATCCAAAACGATCTTTATCAGCTACCGCCGCAATGTCAGTTCATTTGTCGCCCGCTCGATTTTTCTCGACCTGCTCATGCATGGCTATTACGTCTTCATGGATGTGGAAAATATCGACAGCGGAACATTTGATACGATTATTTTGAATCAGATCGCGGCGCGTAATCATTTTCTGGTCGTGTTAACGCCGGGCACGCTGGAGCGCTGTAACGAAGAGGGCGACTGGCTGCGGCGCGAAATCGAATGGGCTTTGGATCTTGAGCGAAATATTGTCCCCATTTTTGCGAACGGTTTTGTGCTGGATGCGTCGGCAAAGTCTTATCTAACGGGAAAATTAGCCAATCTTTCGCGCTATAGTGGAATGGACCTGCCGCATAACTTTTTCAACGCGGCGATGGAGCGGCTGCGCGAGCGGTTTCTCAAAGACCCCACGTATGGCCCGGCGCGCCCGGTTCCCCCGCGTGAACAGGTGATCGTCGAACGCAAAATTGAAATGATTGTCAGCCAACCGGCACCCACTCCTATCGAGCTTAATGCAGAAGATTTTTTTCTACAGGGGGTGCAGGAGCTTGAGCGGGGAAATTTTTACGCGGCGATCCAACAGTTTGCCAAAGCAATTGAGTTGAATACGCAGTACGCCGAAGCCTATCATTACCGGGGCAAAGCGTATGCTGCCAACCAGAATTTGGATGAAGCCCTGAACGATCTTACACGTGCTGTCCACCTCAATCCTCAATATGCCGATGCTTACGCCAGCCGGGGGCAGATGTTGTATGATAAACAGGAATTTCGCTCCGCTATCGCAGACTATACCAGCGCGATTGAATTATCTTCGCCGGATAAATACCGCTACTATGTGAGCCGGGGCCTGGCACGTTTACGGCTAGGCGCTGTTCTGGAAGCGTATGGTGACTTCAACGAGGCGATCCGCCTGAATTCGCGCTACGCGCCCGCTTACGGGAGTCGCGGGCTGGCACTGGCTGAAGAGGAAAAATTAGAGCAAGCGATCCAGGAGTTCACGCAGGCAATCGCACTCAACCGCCAAGCTCCGGATTACTATGTGGAACGCGGCCTGGTTTATTATCAGTCAGGCAAATATCGCCAGGCCATCGAAGATTATGATGAGGCGATCCGCCTGAATAATGCCCATGTTGATGTGTATTTGCATCGCGGGCTGGCCCACCACGCGCTCAACGAATTAAGGTACGCCATTTTAGATTATACGTCCGCCATCCATCTCGATCCGCAAAACGCAGTTGCTTATAATAATCGCGGTGTGGCCTATAAGCTCAAAGGTGAGTTGGATCGCGCGCTGGCGGATTTTGAGATGGCGCTAGAGATCGACCCCACGTATAAAAAAGCGCGCACCAATCGCGATCAGGTGCTGCGCCACCTGCGCGGGTGTTAACAACCTTCTTCGCGCAGCATTTCGTAGACCGCGTTACTCAGCCGATATTCGGTGTGGTAGTCCTGGCGGTGATAGCCGCTCTGCCAGACATGATAAATTGTCCCGCCCCAAACCGGATTGTAGCGCAGCACACTATCTAAGGATTCTTCATCTTCCATGTGCCGGATGGTGTCTAATAACACGCTGCTGATCCGTGTTTTGAGTGTCTCCACAAACTGATCCAGGCGATCTTCATCGGTCAGACCGACGATCAACCGGATACTGTCGGGCAGAATGCGGCAGCCCCACAATGATCCTGGTGCGTCGGATGTGCAGGCGTCGATGGTGGTGGCGGCCAATTTTTTTAGCCGCGTATTGCTCAGCAGTGGTTTGTGATCCTCCACCACCAGAATCACCTGGGCATAAAATTCGGTAGCTATCGGGCCAAAATCGAGTTCGTCATCCAACTTTAAGCTCCGCATAAGGATTTTGTAATAATTTATGATAAAAATAGGGATACTCGCCTGTCATCGAAAAGGATTAGACGATGCGCAGTAAGTTTATCATACTTCTCGGAGCATTGATCACCGCGCCGCTGATGGCGGTTTTATATGTGGGGCATCAGGTGTGGAATGTTCCCTATCCTCCCAAAGATCTGTTCGATTGGGTGACGCGCATTCTGCCCGGCGATATGATCACGCTCGGTATTGAATCAATGGTGTCCGTGATCGACAAGCTCAACCTGGGCGCTACGGACAGCACCGCTAAATCCATCGAGCGACTGATGGCGACAGTCCAGTTTTTCGCGGGCGGTCTGCTGGTGGCGGTGGTGGTGGCGCTGGTTCTGTATGGGGCGCAGAAGCAGCGACGATCCGTTCCTGTATTTGCGCTCAGTTTTGGGTTAGCCGTTCTGATGGCACTGCCGCTGATTATCATCAGTTGGTATATGAACTATCGCAGCGCAGAAGATGTGACCAACGTCGCCTCTGAAACATCCGGCATCGTGTGGCTGGTGGTGATTTTCGGACTCTGGGCGTTGGCGCTCAGCCGGGCGTTCGCGCGCTGGCTGGAAGTAGATACACCGCCTGTTGAGAACGCGAATATCGAAACAACCATGCTCAACCGCCGCCAATTTCTGATTCAGGTGGGCGGCATCACGGCAACGATTACGGTAGTGGGTTCCGGTCTGGGCTACCTATGGAATATCGCGGGGCATGAAAAGCTCCCGCCGCGCAAACAGGATGTAGACGCGCTGCTGAACAGCGCCCGCGAATCGGATCGTGAGCAGTATGATCCTGATCTGGAACCTGCGCCCGGCACACGCCCTGAATATACGCCGCTCGACGATCACTACCGGATCGACATCAACCTTTCACCGCCCGAAGTCGATGAGAGTAAATGGCGGCTCAAAATCACGGGGATGGTGGACCAGGAACTCAGCCTGACATTAGATGAGCTTCGCACTAACTACGAGCCGATCAACCAGTTTGTGACGCTGCAATGCATCTCCAATCCGCTGGGCGGTGATCTGATCAGCACAACATTATGGACCGGGGCGCGGTTGACGGATGTACTGGCCGATGCAGGCGTGCAAACAGGCGCAACACATCTCAAAATCACGGCGGCTGATGGTTTTTATGAAACGGTAGACCTGGAAAAAGTGAACAGCGATGATCGCGTGATGCTGTGTTATGCCTGGGATGGGCGCGAAAAACTGCTGCAAAAACACGGTTTTCCGCTGCGTATCTATATTCCTGATCTCTACGGCATGAAACAGCCTAAATGGATCACCGAGATTGAAGTGACGGATCATGATGAAGATGGGTATTGGGTCGAGCGCGGGTGGGACAAAGTCGCACAGATGCGCACGACATCGATTATCGATGTCGCGGCAACCGATCATGTCACGGAACAGAACGGCGTGAAGGTTGTCCCGGTGGGCGGAATCGCGATTGCGGGCGCGCGCCAGATTTCAAAAGTCGAAGTAAAAGTGGATGACGGCGATTGGAATGAGGCCCAACTGCGGACTCCGCTCTCCGAAACGACCTGGGTGGTGTGGCGCTACGATTGGCCTTTCGAAGAAGGCGATCATAAGCTGGCAGTGCGCTGCTATGAAGGTGATGGGACTCTGCAAATGACCGAAGCGCGCGGGACCAAACCCAGCGGCGCAGCCGGCATTTTTACCACAGAAGTCAGCGGGTAGCGGTGCGGTGGGCGGATCGAGTCTCGATCCGCCCCGTTGCTTTTTCACTGCCAGTTTTCCAACCGCTCGACCAGATCCGCTACAAAATAATCAGCGGACGCTCCATCTAAAACGCGGTGATCGAAGGTGAGCGAGATATAGACCATCGGGCGGACAGCAATTGCATCATTTTCCAACACCACGACCCGCTTCTGGATCGCGCCCACGCCTAGAATACCTGTCTGCGGCTGGTTGATAATTGGCGTGGCGAACAGGCTGCCTGATGTGCCGTGATTGGTAATCGTAAACGTACCGCCCGACACCTCGTCCGGCTTCAACTGTCCGGCGCGGGCGCGGTT
Organism: Aggregatilineaceae bacterium; assembly: GCA_036260665.1. Classification (GTDB taxonomy): domain Bacteria; phylum Chloroflexota; class Anaerolineae; order Aggregatilineales; family Aggregatilineaceae; genus DATAMF01. The sequence goes on from DATAMF010000510.1 coordinate 27,885, forward strand.
CGCCAGATCATTCACCTGCCGCGCGATGCCCATCAGCGAGAGATCATCGACGTTTTTTAACACGGGGACGATTAACCCCTCATCCAGGGCGGTTGCCATGCCAATATTTACATCCGGCTTGAGCAGAATGCCCTCATCCGTCCACTGGCTGTTGACCATCGGATGCCGCCGGAGCGCTTCCGCTGTGGCCGCTATAAAATAGGCGGTGAAAGTGAGATTCACACCGCGCCGCGCAAATTCGGCTTTGTTGGCGGTGCGGTGTGCTGCTACCGCGCTCATATCCGCCTCAAAGACGGTGGTCACATGCGGAGCCGTGTGCAGTTTGCTCAGCACCATATGTTCAGCTATCCGGCGGCGCATGGCGGAGAGCGGAACGACTTCACCGGGCTGCTGGCTCGAAAGCGGAGCAGGCATGGCGGATGGTGCGGCAGGACGTGGCGCAGCCGGAGTAGGAGCAGGAGCCATCCGCTTGTACAGATCGTCCGTCGGCTTGAACAGATCGCCGCTGCCAGGCCGTTCCCAGGGTGCTAATTCGGGTTCAGCCACAGCTTCCTGAACGTCGCCCCCATCGATGTAAGCCATAATATCTTTCTTTGTAACACGCCCATCACGCCCGCTGCCGCGCACCTGATTCACATCGATGCCATGTTCGGCGGCGATGCGCGCAACTACGGGGGTAACATGCATCCCCATTTTGCCGTTTTCGGGAGATGATGGCGCGGGTGAACTCATGGGTACGGGAATTGTCTCGCCCACCGCGCTGTGACTTACGGCGTGTGCAGCTTCGGGTGCGGCGGCTTCCGGCACGATTTCGCCCGCTTCCCCGATCATCGCGAGCAGTGTACCCGCCGCTACCGTCTGTCCTTCAGCAACATAAATTTTGAGGAGAGTTCCGGATGTGGCCGCCGTAACCTCGGAGGTCACTTTGTCGGTTTCGACTTCGACCAGCGGCTCATATTGTTCGACGCGCTCCCCGACTTGTTTCAGCCACTTGCCGACGGTGCCCTCGACCACACTTTCGCCCATCTGGGGCATGATAACTTGAGTTGCCATGCGTTATCCTCTTAATATTCCGCTAGTTCACGAATCGCGTCTGCGATTTTGTCGGGGTTCGGCATGAAAAGATCCTGCATGCTGTGGGCAAACGGTACGCCCGGCACATCCAGCCCGGTCAGGCGGCGAATCGGTCCATCCATATATTCAAAAGCTTCATCGCTGAGAATCGCGGCGATTTCCGCGCCGTAGCCCAGGAAGCGGTTATCTTCGTACACAATCAGCGCTTTACCCGTTTTTTTGAATGAATTCAGGACTGTGGCTTTGTCCAGCGGCACCAGGGTGCGAATATCGACGATTTCGACCTCGATCCCGTCCTGCTCGGCTACCAATTTCGCTGCTTGAAGCACGTAATAGTGCATCATCCCGTAGGCGTACACCGTGACATCCGTCCCCGCGCGGGTGATATTCGCTGTGCCAATGGGCACTGTATAATCATGCTCTGGCACCTCGCCGCGAATCAAACGGTAGCCCTTTTTGGGTTCAAAAAACATCACGGGGTTAGGATCGCGAACCGCTGATTTGAGCAGCCCTTTCGCATCGTAAGGATTGCTCGGAATAACGACTTTGAGGCCGGGAACATGTGAGAAAAACGCCTCGACGCTCTGCGAATGGTACAGCCCGCCGCCGATCCCGCCGCCATAGGGTGAGCGGATGACCATCGGCACATTCCAATGCCCATTCGAGCGGTAGTAGACGCGGGCGGCTTCGTTCACAATCTGGTTAAAAGCAGGAAAAATATAATCAGCAAACTGGATTTCACAGATCGGGCGCATGCCCACCATCGCCGCGCCGATGCCTACCGCTACAATACTGAGTTCCGCCAGCGGGGAGTCGATCACACGTTCCGGCCCATATTTATTAAACAGGCCAAGCGTCGCGCGGAACACGCCGCCGCGCGGTCCGACATCCTCCCCGGTGATGAACACGCGCTCGTCGCGGGCCATCTCTTCATCCATGGCCTGGAGAATCCCTTCAATGAGGGTGATTTCGGGCATATTGCTCTCCTAGTCACTGCTCCACAAGACGTCAAGGTGGTACACTTCCGGCACTTGCAGCTCCCATTCACCAATGGGATCATCCTGCACGGCGGCGATCATCGCTGAGCGAGCGGCATGCCAATCGGTGACGGAATCCCACATTGCCAGCCCCAGCAACGAGCCGGTTTGCTGGTCACGCAGGACAAAAACACGCTGAAAGCCCGGTTTGCCCATCATTGCCCGCCCGAAGCGCTCCATCGATGCTGCGAGCAAATCGGCCTTTTCAGGATAGGGTTGGTGGATGGCCACATGGATAAACATCTCAGCGATCCAGCCCTTCGGGCGCATACACGGAGAACAATGCATCTTCAGCCGGGGGATAGGGGGCATTTTCTGCAAAGGCATGGGCTTCATCGACTTCCTGCCGTACACGCTGCTCGATCTCTTGGATCATATCGTCCGTGAGGATGCCTTTTTCGAGCAGATAAGCCTGGAAGCGTTTGATCGGATCGCGCTGTTTCCAGTCTTCAACCTCATCTCGTGTGCGGTAGGTGCGATCATCATCGTCTGACGAATGCGGCACAGGGCGGTAGGTTTTCGCTTCCAACAGCGTCGCACCCTCGCCTCGGCGCGCCCGTTCGGCGGCCTCCTGCGTGGCACGGTAGGATGCCAGCACGTCGTTGCCATCGACCACCACGCCCTTGATGCCGAACATCGCCGCGCGATCCGCCACATTGGGCACTGCCATTTGCATGTGCATGGGAACGGAGATGGCGTAAACATTATTTTCCACCAGGCAGATCAGGGGGAGTTGGTGAACACCTGCCCAGTTCAGTCCTTCAAAAAAGTCGGCCTCGCTGGTCGATCCCTCGCCCAGACTGGTCATCACAACACGATCTTCTTTTCGCATTTTGATCGCCAGGGCTGCCCCGGCGGCTTGCGGAACCTGGGTGCTCACCGGACTGGACGACGACAGCAGACCCAGTTGGCGGCTGCACCAATGCGATGGCATTTGCCGTGATCCGCTGGTGGGTTCGCCATCTTTGCCAAACACCCCCAGCATAAAATCACGCGGGGTGATCCCGACACACAGCGCCACCGCCAGATCACGGTAGTAGAGATGCATGTAATCGTACCCGCGCCGCAGTGCATAGGCTGCGCCCACTTGAATGCCTTCATGCCCAATACCCGAAATATGAAAGGCGATTTTTCCCTGGCGATGCAGCACCCAGGTGCGTTCATCCAGGCGGCGCGAGCGCACCATCTGCCAGTATATTTCGACCAGCGTTGGAGGAGCCAGATCGATCCCGGTATCATCGATCTGCTGCGCAGTTGTTACGTCGGTTGCCATACCCTGCTCCTGAATGCTAAAGCGAGTTACACAGGATTATAAACAATTTCGATTATAGGATACGAAAAAAACCTGTAAATTCGCCCGCTCTTTTGGACGGAACCGCTCGCGCCTCGTAGAATAACCTCGGATGGTCTTACCAGAAGTTTGAGGTTGTATGTCCGACTCGCTCTCCGCATCGCAGCGCGAAACCGCTTATCGCCGCAATTTCAAAGTGTTTCTCTTCGATTGGGTCATTTTCGCGGCGGCGATGGGCCTCATCAGTCCGGGATCGGTTATTCCCGACTTTATCCGCCGCCTGACCGACTCTGAAATTGTGATCGGGTTGTCGGGCAGCCTGTTCGACATCGGCTGGATGATGCCCCAGCTTTTTATGGCGCGCTATCTGGTGCGCGTCAGTCACAAAAAATGGTGGTTTATCGGCCCCAATATTCCGGTCCGGTTTGCGATTCTTGTTTTTGGCGGGCTGATTATCCTGTTGGGGAAGGAACATGCAGGCGGCATTCTGCTCGCCTTTCTGATCTGCTATGGTATTGCCGCCGTAGGCGATGGCCTGGTCGGGGTTCCCTGGGTCGATCTGGTGGGCAGCAGCCTGGATGACAAGCGGCGGGCGCGTTTATTCGGACTTGGTACAGCGATTGTCGGCGTGATTATGCTGGGCATCTCACCGCTGGTGGGTTTGATTCTGAGCAGTGATGGCCCGGCTTTTCCTAATAATTATGCCCTGCTGTTTGGGGTGGCTGGTCTGCTGTTTGTTATCTCTATTCCCGTTGGCTTGCTGATTCACGAACTTCCTGGCGGTCAGGCCGTCGAAAATGCGCCCACTTTCCGCGAATTCATACCGGAGTTAGGCCGTGTGCTGCGTCAGGATCATGCTTTCCGCGCGATGGTGATCACGCGGCTGCTGTCCAGCCTGTTCACCACGATGGCCGGGCCGTTTTATATCGGGTTTGCCACCACCCAACTGGATGTGGCGAGCGGGACCGCCGTCAGCATTTATATTGCGATGAATACGACGGGGAGTGTCACCGGCGCGCTGATCTACTCCTGGATGGGAATTCGCCATAATCTCCTGTTTATCCGCTTGGCGCTGCTCATCGTCGCGCTGCTGCCAGCCAGCGCTCTGCTGGCAAGTGTGGTCGGCCCGCTGCCCCTTTACATCGGCTACTTTATCTCTGGGCTGGCGCTCAGCAATTTGTTCACCAGCTATCTGAACTGGATCATCCAGCATGCCACACCTACCCAGCGCCCGGTTTATACCGGACTCTTTAATACGGTGGCGGCGGTCGGGCTGCTCACGGGGCCGCTGATCGGCGGCCTGATCGTGCAGGAGATCAGCTTTGAAGCGGTGTTTGCAGCGGCCCTCGTGCTGATCCTGTGCGCCTTTTTCGTCGTGACGCGTTTCATTCCGGCAGAGCAC
>DATAMF010000537.1:0-12994 GCA_036260665.1 Aggregatilineaceae bacterium
AGATCAGCCATGCCGCTCACCAGATTGCCGACGGTGATTTTAACCAGCGGGTGCCCGTCGAAGGGCCGCAGGAGGTCCGTACGCTGGCCTCATCCTTTAATGATATGGTGGATCGAGTGGCCGTTACGCAGGCGGCCCAGCGTGATTTTCTGGCAAATGTTTCCCACGATCTGCGTACCCCCTTGACCAGCATCCAGGGCTTTTCGCAGGCGATTCTGGACGGGGTAACGTCTGATCCTGCTACGGCGCAGCATGCCGCCCAGATCATCAATGATGAGGCGGCGCGGATGCATCGTATGGTCGAGGAACTGCTCGAACTGGCCCGGCTGGAAGCGGGACGGGTGAATTTGCGGCGGCATGCGGTGCGCCCGTCTGATCTGCTGCGCGGCGTGGCTGACAGTATTTCCGTCAAGGCGTATGAAAAAAGTGTCCAGCTTAATGTTCAGATACCGCCCGACCTGCCGCGCATTTCGGGGGATGCGGATCGACTGGCACAGGTTTTCCTGAATCTGCTCGATAACGCCATCCGTCATACGCCATCCGGCGGGCAGGTGAGTCTGCTGGCCGCTGCCCAGCCGCAGTGGATCGTGGTGCAGGTGCGTGACACGGGGGAGGGCATTCCCGCCGCCGATTTGCCGCGCATTTTCGAGCGCTTCTATCAGGTGGACAAAAGCCGCCAGCGGGATCGCGGGGGCAGTATGGGGCTGGGGCTGGCGATTACGAAGCAGATCGTCGAAGCGCACAACGGGCGGATTCAGGCCGACAGTGTGATCGGGCAGGGGACCACATTCACGATCTGGCTGCCGATGCCCGCGCCCGATATGTCCACCGTCAGCGCTCGCCGAATCTAGATCACCATCCGAGTTAGCCATCCAAGTTAGTTATTCACGACCATGACAGACTCGCACATCTGTGCTATTTTGTCTTTAGGAGTAACTCTCAATTGTTATGATCATGGGGTGAGCAAAAAACTCAGCTCCGAAAGGCTTGCCAAAAAGATGTTACGTTCTCATCCGTCTGTTCTTTCTTAAGGAAGTAGATCGCCATCGCTTCCAGGTGGTAAATCACACCCGCTCCGGCGGTCAGATAGCCGAGCAGGGGATAGAAGCGATCCAGCAGCATGGTGAGCATCAGAAGCAGTACCAGCGCGGATGCCAGCTTGCCGCTGTAGAGATGAATAGCGGCCATTGTATGCAGGTAGTGGTAAGCCGTGCCGTACATGAGGATCGAGGTCAGCGTGGGGATGATGAACAGATGCGGGTACATGGGAAAAATCTCGGCGAACTCATCCCAGGCGAGCCAGATAAAGAGTCCGATGCTCGGCAGCCAGATCATGAGATCGATGAGCGTATCCAGCCGCCGCCCCAAATCCGATTCGATGTGCAGCCGCCGCGCGACAAAACCATCTACTGCGTCCAGAAACAACTGCACGGCGAACAATCCCACAAATGCTTCCGGCTGTTTCAAAAGCGCCGCCAGCACAATCAAAGGCAGAAAACCCAGCCGCGAGAACGAAATGATATTGGCTAACTGCTGCCGTAATCTCATCGCTGTTTTCCCTTGTCGCGACGCGAAAGGGCATTTCGCGTCGCGAAAATATCAGCTTCTCGGACTTTTTTCCCCTCAGCATCTCCCAAACGGCGGTTAAAGGGGGGGAGGGGATACTTATCCGGCGGTTGTGCTTTAATATATCTGTTAATATAAAAGATCAGTAAAAAACATCATTTTGCAGTGCCTAAAAATTACCGGATAAACGGCCAGCTTTGCGGCTGCAAATAATCTTGCAGCATTTGCAAACTGCCGCCAATTACGATATTCGGCTGGGCCAGCAGTTGCTCGATAGGCATAAACGCGACTTCCTGCGCTTCGTCACCATCCGCATGCAGCGATCCACCTACCACCCGGCACTCGAAGGTGATGCCGATGCCCTGCACGACATCCTGATTCGGCAGATGAACCGTCATGAAACCCGGATCGCTGTACATGCCCATGACGCGCACTGGCTCGACTTCCAACCCGGTTTCCTCGCGCACTTCACGGATAATGTTCGCGGTGGTTGTCTCGCCCAGGTCGGCAAATCCTCCCGGCGGATGCCATTGGCCGTCGTCGGCGCGGCGTGTCACCAGCAGTTCGCCGCGCTCATTAGGTACGATTGCCGTCGTGCCCGGCAGAATGATCGGCGCGTGCCCGACGCGCTCGCGCAGAATCGGGAAATGCGGTTTCAACTCCGGCTGACTGTACACGGGTTCGAGCACCGCTGCGCGCGATGAACGCAACGCCGCCTGGACCATCGCCTGATAGGTTGCTGGAAACTGCGGCAGCGCGTCTTCCACAGACATCCATTCGACTTGCAGCGTTTCTCCGCCATCCGCCTGCAAATCACCGCTTTTCGGCTTACCAACAAAACACACCGACCACTGCTGCACCTGATCGCCGTTCGGGTAGAGCAGGTTATAATCCGGGTGACTGAACACGCCGACCAGCCGTTCAATTTCCACATTCAGCCCGGTTTCTTCGCGGGTTTCACGCTTGGCGCAGTCCCGCAGCGTTTCGCCGAACTCTAATGCGCCGCCCGGCAGGCCGAGCCAGTCAAAATCATAGCGCCGCTGCACGAGAATACGCCCCTGATCATCGAATACGAGGGTGGTCGTGTAGACCAGATAAATCAGTTGGTTGCCGACCTGGGATCGCAGCCACTTGACATAGCCGTCCGCGCGGCTTACAAAGGGTTGACTCATCAATGAGATTGCCTTTCTTCACGCTAAATGCCGACTCATTGTAGCGGCATGCAGCCGGTCTGTCATCCCAGTAATGCCGGTATAGCAAATTACCATGACTTACACCATTTTGGGCCTTATTCTACAACATGACGGCCTCATTTTCTTATAATCTGCGACAATGTATTTACCCCTGGAATTGAGATATATGGTATATGGATGGACAAGTTGCACTGCTGCTTGTAATTCTGGTCGGAACAACCGTGTTGTTCGCATTTGAATGGGTGTCCGTCGATGTGGTGGCGATTGGCCTGCTGGTCATTCTCGTACTCTCCGGGACACTCACCATGGAAGAAGCATTTGCCGGGTTCGGAAGCCCGACTTTTATTCTGCTGTTGGGATTATTCATTCTCACCGCGGCGCTAACCCGAACCGGCGTGGTAGACATCGTTGGGCGGCGCATTTTGCGCTACACGGGCGACACACCCAACCAAATGCTGCTGGTGATCATGCTGGCGGTGGCGGGTATGAGCGCGGTAATCAGCAATACTGCGGCGGCGGCCTTTTTTCTACCCGTCGTGCTGGGGCTGGCTCGGCGGGCGAAAATGAGTCCTCGACGGCTGCTGCTGCCGCTGGCCTTCGCGTCGATCATCACCAGTTCGGTCACACTGATCAGCACCACGTCGAATGTGGTGGTCAGTGGGTTGATGACACAGTATGGGCTGAAGCGGATGGGCATGTTTGAGTTAAGTCCGGTGGGCATCCCGATCACCATCGTAGGGCTGGCCTATATGTATTTTATTGGACAGCGGTTAATCCCCACGCGTGAGAGCCACCTGATCGACCTGGAGAAACTGGGCAGCACCTCCTATACCACTGAAGTGGTGGTGATGCCGGAGTCGCGCCTCGCGGGGCAGACACTGGAAGAAGCCGGGCTGGGGCGCGATCTGGACCTGCGGATCATTCGGATTGTGCGGAACAAAACCCGCTATATTGAACCCAAAGCCAGCACACGGCTTGAAAAAGACGATGTGCTGTTGATGGAAGGCACGCGGGATGAACTGCTCAAGATCAAGGATATAGTTGGAATTGAACTCAAGGCGGATGCCAAGTTTGCCATCCCTGAAATAGAAGCGGCAGCCCAAAATGGCGAGAGTATCCCACCCAGAGAATCGAATCTGGTCGAGCTGCTCATTTTACCGGGATCCGCGCTGATCGGGCGGACCTTACGAGGAACACACTTCCGCGAACAGTATGGGGTGCATGTGCTCGCCATTAACCGGCATGGCGAAACGCTGCGCCGCAAAATCAGCCAAACTACCTTGAAGCTCGGTGATGTGCTGCTGGTCGAGGGCCAGACGGAAGTGCTGGCGGGCCTTGATTTTGCGCATACCTTCCGCATGATCGGCACCGTGAAAAATGAGCGCCCGAACTGGCGGCGCGCGCCGATTGCTATATCGATCTTCGTCGGGACGCTGGGGATCGCAACCACCGGGTTGATCGAACTGCCGGTGGCGATTCTGATTGGCACGCTGCTGGTGTTTTTAACCCGCTGTTTGACGCCGGAAGAAGCTTACAGCGAAGTTCACTGGAACGCGCTCATTCTGATCGGCAGTATGCTGGCGCTGGGTGTCGCCATGGATAAATCGGGCACGGCGACGTATTTATCGGATTTGATCGTTCAATGGGTCGGCCACAGCGATCCGTTCTGGCTGTTGACCGGATTTTTCGTGCTGACCGTGCTGCTTACCCAGCCGATGTCGAACCAGGCGGCGGCAGTGGTTGTGCTGCCGATTGCGCTTCAGACGGCGACTCAGCTTGGCTTGAACCCACGCACGTTCGCCATGACGATTGCGCTGGCGGCAAGCTGCTCCTATCTCACGCCGCTGGAACCCGCCTGCCTGATCGTCTACGGGCCTGGGGAATACCGGTTCTCCGATTTCCTCAAGGTCGGCGCGCTGCTCACGCTGCTGATTTACGGGCTGACGATTCTTCTCGCGCCGCTCGTGTGGCCGCTCACGTGAAATGAACAGAACAACCCGGTGAGGAGTTTGAGGGGGCAATGCATGCATTGCCCCTACCTGACTCGCGAGAGAAAATGAGTTTAAGCCCCCGTATCCCACACCGGCTCACCGTTCAGGATACGGTGGACATGATCTAAAAAGCGGTTCATTTCGAGGGGTTTAGCGACAAAGCTGAAAAAACCCAGCTTGCGGGTGGTTTTGATTTCGGCGGTGTGGACGGTGCAGGCGACAATCGGCACCACGATCCCCATCTTGTTTTTGAGAATATCCAATACTTCGTACCCATCGCGTTTGGGCATTTCGAGATCAACGAAAATGACGTCTACTTTTTCAAGCCGCTGTAAGACGGCTTCCAGTTCAGTCGAGTCCGTAATGGAGGTGTACGAAATATCCTCGTGGTCGAGCAGCCGCTCCATCACATGAACATTGTAAGCGTCATCATCGATAATCAGCGCGTGTGCAATTGCCATTGTTTCATGTCCTGAGATAAAAAGACCTACTTTACCTGCCACACCTGTTCGCCGCTCAGAATACGTTGCAGCGCTTTAGGAAAGGCGTCCGAATCGAGCGGTTTTGAGATCACTCCATCAAAACCGGCATCCTTCAGCATTTTGACTTCTTCATTCATCACACTCGCGGTGAGCGCTACCACTTTCGCGGTTTGAAACGCGGCATTATCGCGGATCAAGCGGAGCATGGCAAAGCCATCCAGCGGGGTCATATGAATATCCAGAAAGATAATATCCGGTTTTGCTGGCAAAGTCTCTAGTTTTTCAACAAAATCGGCGCTATCTTCAAAAATAATGACATTGTTATAGTGCATGCCGCGTGTTAAAAGCGCATTCATAACCATTCGACTTAAAGCATCATCTTCTACATAAAGAATGGTGGGCTGTGACATGCTTTACCCCTTTACTATATTGTCGGCTCCAGTACGGACTCAATGGGTAAGGCCACATAAAAAGTAGCGCCTTCACCGACTTTGCTTTCCAGCCACAGGCGACCTCCATGAGCTTCGGCCAGCCGCCTCGAAATTGGTAATCCTAACCCGGTGCCACCTCCCTTACGCAGTCCGGCTTTGGCCTGCCGGAACACTTCGAAAATCGTATCATAATCTTCTGGATCAATACCCGGCCCGGAATCGCTCACCGCGACGCGGATTTCGCTGCCGGACCGGTAAGCGCGAACAGCGATATAGCCGCTTTCGGTAAATTTGCAGGCATTGGCGATCAAGTTAAATACAATCTGACGGACACGCTGCTCATCGCCGGTAATGGGCGGCAAGTCAGGTTCCACGATTTGCCCAATCGCCACGGGTTTGCCGATCAACAACCCGCGCCCGGCTTCTACCGCTAATTGTACAATCTTTTCGATGCGCAGACCTTCTTCCACAAACAGCTCCAACGAACCGGCTTCGATTTTGGAAATATCGAGCACGTCATTGATCAAATTCAGCAGATGTTTGCCGCTGGCTTCGGTCATTTTGAGGACATCCACCTGTTCCTCGTTTACCTCACCATACATGCCCAGGCCGACAAACTTGGTGAGATTGATGATGGCATTCAGCGGCGTACGCAGTTCGTGCGACATGCTGGCGAGAAACATCGATTTTACTTTGTCAGCCCGTTCGGCCTGTTCGCGCGCGGCTTTCAGGCTTGTTTCGCGCTGTTCGATGGCATGCGCCATTTCATTAAAGGCCATCGCCAACTGCCCGACCTCATCATTGGCATGGACGGGAAGGCGCTCATCATACTGGCCGCTGGTGATCGTTTGCGCGATCTTTTTCAGGCGTTGCAGCGGGCGAACGGTCGTTTGCTGGATGGCGATATAAATCACGGCGAGGGCTAATGCTGTCAGGGCAATAAAAATTCCAATAGTCGTGACCAGAATGCTGTTCTGGAATGCTGCGATTTCGCTCAGGTCCACCAGGATCATAATTACAGCCGGCGAGGACGCAGCGTGGGTCAGCACCGGTGTATAGGCTGCCGTATGCGGAATGCCGTTTGATCCGGAGATGAGGCCCTTGACGACCACCGTTTGACCATTTTGAGCGCGCAGGACCAGATCAGAGTCAAAAGCGACCCCATTGGTCAGCAGCCGAGGGGTATCCTTTGCGGTGGGGGTGGTACGCGCCAAGATCTGATCGTTATAAATGAGACCGAGATGGATCGGTTCACGTCCAAAAGTGAGTTCTTTGAGGAAGGCATTATCCAGGCGGCGGCTGAGTTGGGTTGCGCCGAGGATATTGTTGCCGGAGCCATTATAAACCGGGGCCACCACCGCAATGCTGATTTCAACTTTTCCCGCTTTGGTTTCTACCAGCAATTCAGTTTTTTGGATGCCAGAGAGCGCCAGCATCAACAGGCGATCTTCTTCAGAATTATCTTCACTGGCATCGGTATCCACCAGGCGTTTACCGTCACCATCGACAACGGTTATGTCATCGAGGGACAACGAAAAATTTGCGGTAGTGATGATCTCGTTGACGAGTTGATCATTGCGGTTGCCCACTGCCTGATAAAAGCTGATGCTGGATACGAGAAAATTGATATCTACTGTCAGTTCATCTTCAACTTCAGCCAAACGGCTCCCAATAATATTCGCTTCCTCAGCGATGCGTTCTCCTCCGACCTCTTTGGTCAAATTTTCGGTGTTACGGTTGAGGAGCAGCACGACGCCTAAAAGCAAAACACCCAAAACGGTAAGGACTAAAGCATTTAGTTTGACGCCGAGACTCAAATTTCCAAACCATTTCATAAGAAGACCGCCTATATGAGTTGGACTTAGACGGACTATTGATTCTGCATTTATTGTACCTTCTGTTTTCGAATATAATCGCAAACAAGCGGCGCGATGGTGAAACGGGCACTGCCCCCCCCCCGAATTCAGCGATGCCGTTCACCGTCGCGCAACCGACCCTATGTAGGTGTTCAGGGCGTGTGAGCGTTCACTGTGAGCGCTCACACACATCATTTCATGATTTTTCCAAAAAGTCAAGCACTGGAAGTAAAAAAGCGCCAGACGGCGCTGAACGCGAGAGCCGCCGACCTCAAGCCGGGCCGGTGCTGCTGCGATAGATGACATTGGGCGCGATAATCCGCTGTTCGGCGGGCGTTTCGGGATCATCCATGAGCTTGGTTAAATATTCGAAGGCTGTAATGCCCAGCCGGATATAGTTTTCGCGGACGGTGGTCAGCGGCGGCATATAATAGGCGGCTTCGGGGATGTCATCGAAACCGGTGAGCGATACTTCGTCGGGTACGTGCAGCCCGGCCTGCTGGAGCGCATTCAACGCGCCAAAAGCCATACTGTCGTTGGCCGACACAACGGCGGTAAACGATCGGTCGTTTTCCAACAGGCGGCGCATGGCGTGATACGCGCCGGGCGCGGTCCAGTTGGCGCTGATCGTCCGGGTGACTTCCAGGCCATGCGCCTCAAGCACCTGGAGCAGCGCCGCCGAGCGGGCTTGCGCGCTGAACCAATTGGAAGGGCCGTTCAGGGCGCAAAACCGGGTGTGGCCCAGGCTGATCAGATGCTCGACAATCTGGCGCATCCCCAGGACATCATCGGTCATAACCGACGGCACCGCCGCGCCGCGCTCGGCCTCGATTTGCACGACAGGCGTATCACTGCAAATCGCCTGGATGTCTTCAAACGGAAGTCCGGTCACGGGGAGAATCATCAAAATACCATCCACCGCCCAGGCGATGACATTTTTAAGCGCTTCGACCAACTGATCCTTCGGCTCGGTGATGTTGGTCAGGATCACATCAAAGCCGCTGGTTTTGGCGGCCATTTCGATATTGAGGGCAATTTGAATCGGCCCGCTAAACCAACTGCCATAGAGGATAATGGCGATGGTCTTGGAGGACTTCGAGGCCAGTTTGGTCGCGGCTTTGCTGGGGTGGTAGCCCAGGGTGTCAATCGCTTCCAGAACACGCTGGCGAGCTTCACCCGACACATAAGGCTGATTATTGATGACCCGCGAGACGGTTTGATAAGAAACGCCAGCTAATCTGGCAACATCCAGCATTGTTGGGCGAGCCGCCCGTGCAATTGGCATGAGAAATCCTTTATCGCGCGCAAAATAACGTCATCGCACCTGCAAGTTCGTTTATTTTCGCTTTTCGTATTCTTCCGCCGCGGTATCTGGAAAGTAAATTCCACCCGTAACCGGAATCCATTTGGGCAGTTCTTCGCCGGACAGATAGGTCACAACCGCATCAAAAGCCGGACCCGCCATATAGGGGCTGAGTTCGACGGTCGCATTGGCATCCCCATCGGCCATCGCTTTAAAAATATCGGGAATGGCATCGACTGAAACAATCAAAATATCTTTTCCCGGATCCAGCCCGGCTTCCTTAATCGCTTCAATCGCCCCAATCGCCATATCGTCATTGTGGGACCAGACCGCGCAAATTTCATGGGGGTCTTCGGAATTGAGGATATTCGCCATCACTTCCTGGCCCAGCTCGCGCCGAAAATCGCCTGTCTGCGACACAATGATCCGCATATCGGGAAAAAGGGCGATCACCTGGTTGAAGCCAATCTGCCGATCCCGCGCCGCGCTGGAGCCGATGGTCCCCTGCAATTCCACGATTTTACATTTTCCTGACGTGGCCTGAACCAGCCATGCCGCCGCCAACCGCCCTTCCCGCACAAAATCAGACGAGACACGCGTCAGATACAGCGATTCGTCGGCGGTGACATTCCGATCCACGATCACTACGGGAATCCCGGCGGTCTGGGCTTCCTGAAGCACGGGGGTCCAGCCGGTTTCGATTACCGGGGCGAGGATGATGGCATCGACACCTTGTTCAATAAAGGAACGGACCGCCGCGATTTGAGCTTCCTGGCTGTTATCGGCATTGGAAAAAAGCAGATTGATCCCGCGCGCATCGGCCTCAGCCAGTGCATTTTCGGTGAAGGCGGTGCGCCACTCGCTTTCGGAACCCACCTGGGCAAAACCAATGGTGAGGCCCCCTCCGCCGTCATCTTGTGCCAGCGCGGGCGGCGCAACACAACACGAAAAAGCTAAAAAGAACAGAAACCATTTCAGAATTCGCATGTCCTGTCCCCTTTAAACGAATTTAGTTTCGATCTAATTTAAACGCACTCTAGAGCGTAAGTAAAGTTCAGTAGAATTCGATTGCGCACCGGACTCTAAACAATTGAACGGTAGATGTCAAAAAACGTGCGATCCTGCCCATGCATCAAATTCGGTGAGCAGGCGCGCCTTTAATGCCGGGTCAGCATAGGAGGCCGTAAACGCATTCCGCGCGATCCGAATCACATCGGCGGTGGAGTAACCAAACACATCGGTCAGCAGTTGGTATTCCTGGGAAAGGGTTGTCCCAACCAGCTTGGGATCATCGGTGTTCACCGTGACCAACACGCCAGATTGATCGAGCAGGGGCAGGGGATGGGCTTCAATTTGCGGATAGAATTTCAGCGAGATATTGCTTGTAACGTTCAGTTCGAGGGGAATCTGCCGTTTTGCCAGTTCGTCCAGCAGGCGCGGATCTTCGATGGCTCGAACGCCATGTCCAACGCGATCTGCCTGGAGTGCATTGATCGCGCCCCATACGCTGGCCGCGCCTTCACTTTCGCCCGCATGGGGCAGGCTTTTTAGCCCCTGAGATTTGGCTTCCGCGAACACCGGCGCGAAGGCTTCCGGCGGCGCATTGACTTCGCTGCCCCCCAACCCCAACCCGATCACACCGTAATCGCGGCCCAGCAGTGCATAATCCAGCGTGCGTTCGGCGGCACCCGCTACATAATCGCCGCCCAAATAATAATCTGCAAAAGAACGGTTGCGCGGAATGTCAAAAATCCAGCGCAGTTCGATGCCATAGTCGGCGCGCACTTTTTGTCTGCCATTTTCCAGTCCTTCCAGCACCCGGTCGATGGTCAGCCCTTGATTCAGCGCATCGACCAGACTGTAGGGTGTCAACGTGATCTCGGCATAACGCACATGTTGGGCGGCGAGTTCCTGTCCAATGGCGTAAACCGCCAAGGTGAAATCATCGGCGGAACGCAGCAGGCGCTTAATCACACGTACCACTTCCACAAAGTGGGGGAAGTTGTCGAACGAAAACCAGCGCGCGAGAACGTCTTCGCTGGTGCCGGGCAGCAGATCGAGCAGTCCGTTGCGCTCAGCTAATTGTAAGACCGTTCGGGGCGGCAGCGCGCCATCCAAATGCAGATGTAACTCGGCTTTCGGCATATCATCAAACAGCATGTGACTTGATCCTCATTAGGCGATGCTGCTGAGAATATAACATGATTGCGGCGCGTTTAAACTTTGTTTACGCAACATTCGTATACTTTATTCAGGAGGAACGATGAGTAAGGTATTGATTGTGGATGATGACCCGCATATCCGGGAACTGGCCGGGGTCTTTTTGCGGAACGAAGGCTTTGATGTGTGTGAAGCGGCGGATGGCGTGGAAGCTCTTATCCAGGTCGAGAACACCAAAGTTGATATGGTGATCCTTGATATTATGATGCCGAATATGGATGGCTGGGAGTTGTGCCGCCAGTTGCGACGCTACTACGATTTTCCGCTGCTGATGCTCACCGCCAAAGGCGAAACTAACGACAAAATCCAGGGGTTTGAGCTTGGAACCGATGATTATTTGGTCAAGCCGTTTGATCCGCTGGAACTCGTGATGCGGGTCAAAGCGCTGCTGCGGCGCTACCGAATCGCCACCTCGCAAACCGTGCAGGTTGGTGAATTGTTTATGGACCGCAAAACCTTTGAAGTGCGCATCGACGGCGAAGCGATCACCCTGCCGCTCAAGGAATTCGAACTGCTGTTTAAGCTGGCGAGTTATCCGGGGAAAACCCTGCTGCGCGACCAGTTGATCGAAGACATCTGGGGTTATGATTTCGACGGCAACGAACGCACGCTGGATGTGCATGTCAACCGCCTGCGGGATCGTTTTCCGGGGGAGCGCTATTCCTTCCGAATTCATACCATTCGCGGGTTGGGCTACCGGCTGGAGATTGATCCATGAGTTCCGAATTCAAGGAAGTTTTCTGGATTATCAGCGCACTCTGTTTTGTAGCACTGATGTTTACGGCGGCCTTTATGCTGACCGGCGCGATTTATCATGTCATTGACTGGACGCCCCCCCAGACTGGTCGATCAGATCGTCAATTCGCTGGTTGGTCTGGTGTTCACCAGCCTGACCATATCCGCCGTCAGCCGGGGATTTAAATCGAAAATAATCGCCAAACAGATGCGGCTGTTCAGTCCCATCATCGAGGCGCTGGAACGTATCGCCAAAGGGGATTTCAGCGTCCGGGTGGATAACGTGTTTGATGAACACTCGCATGAAACGCCGATTGTGGGTGAGTTGGTCAACAGCGTGAATCAAATGGCGCTGCAACTGGACGAAATGGAACACATGCGGCAGGAGTTCATTTCCAATGTATCGCATGAAATCCAGTCGCCGCTGACCTCGATTCGGGGGTTTGCGCAAGTTCTGCGCAACGATGCGTTGAGCGCGGACGAGCGCCATCACTATTTGAGCATCATCGACACCGAAAGCACCCGGTTATCGCGCATTACGGAGAATCTGCTCCGGCTGGCCGCGCTCGAATCGGAACAAGCGAAGTTTGAACCCAAACGCTACCGCCTGGACAAGCAAATCCGCAATCTGATCCTGACATGTGAGCCGCAGTGGTCCGCCAAAAACCTGGAAATGGAAGTCGCTTTAGAGGAAATAGAAATCACTGCCGATCAAGACCTGTTGAGCCAGGTGTGGAACAATCTGCTGCACAACAGCATCAAATTTACGCCGGATGGCGGGCGGATTGTGATCGGGACGTGCCAACAGAATGGCAGCGTGCTGTTCACGATTCAGGACAGCGGGATCGGGATTGCGGAAGCGGATCAGGCCCATATTTTTGAGCGGTTTTATAAAGTGGATGCCGCGCGGACACGCGCCAACAATGGCGGCAGCGGGTTGGGACTGTCGATTGTCCAAAAAATCGTGACGATGCACCAGGGGACCGTCACCGTTACAAGCCAACCCAGCGCCGGAACGACCTTCACGGTATGTCTCCCCAATTTAAACTAAGTTTACATGGAAGGTATATCGTCAGCGGTGAGTATAAACAACGAAGAAGGAAAATCGCACTCTATGGCCGAACAATCAGTTGCTACTGCCGACCAAAAACGACCCCGCCTCGCGCTCAAATCGGTGAGCTGGCGCGCCTTTAATGCCGGGTCAGCATAGGAGGCCG
>DATAMF010000547.1:0-7563 GCA_036260665.1 Aggregatilineaceae bacterium
TGCGAAAGTCCCGATCCCGGTACAGGCCACAGAAGGTACAGCGATTCCAGGAACAGCCTTCGGTGGCTTGTAACACCAGCGCGAGATATTGATCCGGAGGCAGCACGCTGATCGGCTTATAGAGCGTATCAAATAAATAACCATCGGCGGCAAGATGTTCGGGATCGAAACGCAGAATGGCATCCAGAGCCTGGGCAAGCTGGTTTCGATCCTGAACCGGCAAATTGAGATCGGGTAGGGCCGCGACTAAATTTCGCAGGGAATCAAATGACTGGGCGAGCAGCGCGTCGCGTTCGGTGCGGCTTAACTCACGGCGGCGCAGCCCGTTTCCGCTGCGGGCATTCCGTTCCAAGACCCGGTGATCTAACGTGCGTTGATAGCTGTGCTCATCGACAAAGAGACTTAAGAGGCGTCCGGCGCGGTCAAAGCTATAGCTCTCACCATAACGCGGTGAGATAACCCATGCAGCACCCGTTAGATTGGCGGTGATGACATTGCCTGTGTGAGGATGCAGGACGTGAATTGGCATGGAAAACAACCTATAATCTTCTTTAGAGCTATTATACCGAACCTACCCAAAACGACTTGACCTGATTGGCCCAATTTGTGTATATGGGAGTATGATGTTAATGGACACCCAGCCAGGCCAGTCAGAAAGGTGCTCATGTATGGCCGAATTTGATCCAAATGAAACATTTGAACTGGCAGATTATAACCCCGAATGGCCGAATCTCTTCCAACAAGAAGCGGACAAAATTGCCGCTGTGATCGGAGATGCGGTGATCGAGGTCGAACATATCGGCAGCACCTCGATACCTGGGATACGGGCCAAACCGATCATCGATATTTTGTTGATTGTGGAACATTTCGCCCCGCTGGACGAATACAAAGAACGTCTCGGCCCGCTGGGCTACCATATTTTCGCCCACAAGGATTTTAATCAGGCGGATCATCTCTTCTTTTGGAAAGGTATGCCGCGCACCCATCATCTGCATATTGTGGAATATGCGACCTGGGAACATCAACGGCATCTCTTGTTCCGTGACTATCTGCGCAACCACCCGGAAGTGGCCGAACAGTACGAGCAGGTCAAACGCGAACTGTCGCTTGCGTTTAAATCCAACCGACCCGCGTATACCAAAGGCAAAACCGCTTTTATCAAGTCGATTGTGGCGTTTGCTATGGAAGAGATCAACAACCCGTCGGACCATCCCTCCGAAAGCGCTCCAGACAGCGATACTGATTCGTCCTCCTAACCGCGATGACTACTCATCCTGTGCGCTGTGAATCGTGCCATGCTGTGATGACACCCAACCCGGATGGTTCTGGGCTGTGGTGTCAATTTTGCGGTTATACACGCCGTGATCCCGAAGCGGTTGCGGCGGCTAACGCGCATCAAAAAAGCGCCCCACTGACGGAATACGAACCGCCCGCGCGACGGCTGGATCTGACGGACGAACAGTATCATGTGCTGGATGAGGCGTGGAAGTGTATCCAGGAAAAGGATTGGGCGACGGCGGCATATGTGCTGAACATGGCGCTGAGCCGTGATCGGAATTTTGCGGATGCGTGGTATTTGCTGTCGTTGACAGCGACAAATCAGGATGATCAGAGGCGCTATCTGGAAGAAGCGCTGGCGGCGCAGCCGTATCACGAATACGCATGGCGGGATAAAGGCATCCTGGACGGCGTGATCACACCGGGGAAAAAGCCGGACGCGGAAGCGCCGGATGTGATCGAGGCGGATTCCGAGGTGCAGCACTGTCCGGTGTGCGCGGGCGCGCTGGTGTTCGATGCGGCGGAGGGAATGCTGATTTGCCATCACTGCGGGTTCCGGCCTGATGTGGGCGTGGTCCGCGGCGCGGCCAGCGGATACGATCAGTTTGAACATGCGCTGCTGCAACGGCGCTTCGGTTTTTCGAAGGAATGGCATATCGGGGAACGGATGCTGGAATGCCAGAACTGCTGCGCCCAACTGACGCTGTTGGGCACCACGCTCTCGACCATGTGCCCGTTCTGCGATACGGCGCACGTGTTAGTCAAGGATGCGGTGGGATCGTTCGAGGAGCCGGACGCGCTGCTGCCGTTCAGTATTACGCGTGAGGCGGCAGCTAAGGCGATTCATCAAACGATGAATCCGGCGATGCAGGCGCAGGTCGTGCGCGGCGACCTGCAAGGCGTCTATCTGCCTTATTGGGCCTTCGATTTTATATCCGATCAGTTTATGCTCGGCAATGTGCTGGTAAGCGGAGCAAAACAGCCGCCGCAAGCGGTGTTGTATGAATTGATGCCCTACGATCTGGACGCCTTGATTGCCTACGATCCGCGCTACCTGGCGCAGTGGCCCGCGGAAATTTATGCGCGGGATGTGATTGAGGCGTCGATCACAGGCTGGGCATCTATCAAACACGCGGCATGGCGGGCAGCAGACGGGGAGCAGCTCCCGCTGATCGAACTGGCGCGGACAGATGTAGACGATTATCGACTGCCAAATATGCAGTGGTCGCTGCAATTCGACACGGGAAAAGTCAACGGGCTGCGGTATCGTTTGATTCTGCTGCCGGTGTGGATGGTGACGCTGGTGCTGGAAAACGGGCTGCGGCGTCCGGCGGTGGTGAACGGGCAAACCGGAGAAGCGATCATTTCGGCCAGCTTTATCCAGCCGCAGCATGTGATCGCCAGCCCACGTCGCCGCGAAAATGTCCGCGAAAACATCATTCGCCCACTGGCGGCGCGCCCGATTCCGGTGCCGCCGCGCAAGGTGATTCGCCCGATTGCACCGCGCAGATTTTAAGGATAGGAGCGGGGCAATTCGTGAATTGCCCCTACAAGCCTCCGCGATTGGCTGCACAATCATTCAGGAAGACATTAGGAGGAAAATTATGTCGCTCATTACGCCGGAACGGTATGTGCTGGCGCTGCGCAAAACGCCGGTGGTGCTGAACGCGCTGCTCAAAGGAATGGCAACGGAGGACGCGTACACACTGACGGATGGGCCGGACGGGTGGACGGTGATTGAGGCGCTGTGCCATATACGCGACTCGGCGGACAATTCGCTGGAACGGGCCAAGGCGATTCTGGAACAGGACAATCCACTGCTGCGGAATCTCGATCCGGCGGTGCATAACCGGGATTTCAAACAGCAGAAGGTCGAAGATGAATGGGCGGCGTATCTCAGCGCGCGGAAAAGCCTGATCGAACTGCTGGCGACGGTCACGGAGGGGCAGTGGGAACGGCGGGGAACTCATTCGATTTATGGCAGTTTGACGCTGTTGGAGCTTTTGGTATTCATCACATGGCATGATCTCAACCATATCGAACAGATTGCACGGATTCTGCGGCTGTCCGATATTTTGTTGTAGCGCGCCGTCAGCTACATGATTTGCGTATAGATAAGCGGAAAGTTTGACATTGGCGCGTCAGGGGGCCTTTGATATAATTCGCCCGCTAATTACATGAAAGCCACGCTATCTCTATGAGCAAATCAACCTTGTTTTCGTGGATCAAACAACATCAGAAGCGTATTCTGTTCTGGATGCGCCTGCTGATCGCGGTGGTTCTGATGGTGTTCGTCATCTCGCTGGTGATCGCGGATCGGGACGAACTGAGTGATGTCAACTGGACGCTGGTGCCGCTGGCGTGGTTCCTGATGCTGATCAGCACGGGAGTCAAAGCTTTTCGATGGGGCCTGCTGGTCCGGCAGAGCCAAATGGATATTCCGTACCGGCGACTGGTCGGGACGTATCTGGTGGGCGCGTTCTTCAGCACCGTGCTGCCGACTTCGGTAGGCGGGGATGCGGTGCGCGCCGTCGATACAGCGGTGTGGACCGGGCGTAAAGCTGACTCGACTTCATCGGTGTTGATCGAGCGCGGGATCGGACTGCTGGCCGTGATCGGATCGGGCAGTATTTTCGCGCTGTTCCTTAAATCTGGGACGGTGCCGCTGCCGTTTGTGCTGCTGGTGCATGCGATGTTCGTGGGCGGCATTGTCGGGATTATTGTGCTGCGGCAGGGCTGGCTGATCGAACCGTTCTCGCACCTGATGCAGCGACTGGGAATGGGCAAGATCGAAGGGAAAGTCAGCCATATGCAGGATGCGCTGTCCGGGCATTTGGGGCAGTGGCGCGTATTGGGGCAGATGCTGGTGCTGTCGCTGATTGCAAACACGCTGACGATGAGCGCGACGTATCTGGTGCTGACGGCGGTGACCGATTCGATTCCGGTGGTGTCGTTTGTGCCGATGATTTCGCTGATCACCACCGCAGAACTGATCCCGATTTCGATTGCGGCGCTGGGCGTGAAAGAATCAGCGTACATTTACTTTTTGGGATTGGTGGATGTGAACAGCGCGGCGGCGGGCGTGATCGCGATTATCATGCGCGTGCTGACGTGGGGATTGGCGCTGCTGGGCGGGATGGTGTTTTTGTCGCGCACGGTCAAGGCGTCCAAGGCCACGAAAGCCACACAAGCCGCGAATGCCGCAAATACCGCAAATACCACTCCAGTGGAGCAGGGGTAGAAGTGTAGGGTTAATGAGATGCGATTCGTTGTCAGTATGAGCGCGAAGCTCAATGCGGAAGTGCCGTTCGATTTCGTGCGGCACCCGTATATTCCATTTTTGCAGCGGTTCGGGATTGTGCCGATTCTGGTGCCCAACCTGATCCAAGACCCGCGCGAATTTGCGCTGGCGGTTGGGGCGGAAGGCGTGGTGTTGAGCGGCGGCGGGGATGTTGACCCGGCACGATACGAGGAAAAAAACACGTATTCTGATTTGCTGGTGGCGCAGCGGGATCAGGCGGAGGTTGCGCTGCTGGAACTGGCAGTGGAAAAACGGCTGCCGGTGTTCGCCATCTGCCGGGGAATCCAGATGCTGAACGTGTATTTCGGTGGAAGCCTGGTGCAGGATATTCCGGCGGAGATCGGGCGAGCGGTGGAGCATGACGAGAGCCAACACCCGATTTGTATCACCGATGGGCGGTTTATGGACCTGCTGGGCGGGCGCGATCTGGCGGTGAATTCGTACCATCACCAAGGAATCACAGCGGAGCGGCTGGCGCGGGGGTTTGATGTGTTCGCGCTGTCGGAGCCGGATGGGATTATCGAGGGCATTGTCCACCGTGAGTATCCGATCATGGGTGTGCAGTGGCATCCTGAGCGCGGCGGGCCATCGGCGGCGGCGGATCAAACGCTGGTGCGGCATTTTTTGCAGGGCGGGTTCTGGAAATAGGCAGAAGGTAGGGTAGGGGCAATTCATGAACTGCCCCTATGGGACGATTGGGGATGAGCGATCTAAAACGCAACGGGCAATACAAAACGCTCATTCCGGCGGTGGGACTGCTGATGCTGGTGTTGGCGGTGCGGGCGCATGACGTGCTGCAAATGCCGGTGTTTGTGGATGAAAGCCTGCATATCATGCGCGGGAAAGTCGTCTGGACATTCAGCGATCTGGGCGAGTCGCTCAACCCCAAAAAGCTCCTGTTTTACTACTGGATCGGATTCTTCGGACTGAACGCGCCGGAAAGTGTATGGCTGGCACGGACGGCAACGGCATTGGCGGCGCTGCCGGGCGCGGCGCTGACGTATGCGCTGGGGAAACGCTTATTCAATCGCTGGGCAGGGCTGCTGGCGCTGGGTTTGTATCTGCTGGTGCCGTTCATGGTGTTTTTTGAACGGCTGGCGCTGGCGGATTCGTTCACGGCGACGATTTGCATGGCGCTGATTTATACGAGCCTGGATTTTGCGAAAAAGCCCACACTCAAACAGGGACTCGTGGTTGGGGCGATGCTCGGACTGGCGGCGCTGGCAAAACTCACGGCGCTGCCGCTGGCGCTGGTTCCGGTGATCAGCGTGTGGCTGTTCGGGAAAACGCAGCCGATCCGCGCGTATGTGCGCCCGCTGGCTGCGGCGGGAATGGTGTTCGTCCTGCTGCTGACGCCGCCGTTCGCTTACGTGGTGATCCGAGAGATCACCGGGACGAAGGATCGGGTCGTGGTGGAAGAATATCTGTACACGACGGATGATCGCGGTCAACAGATTTTGGATAACACGGAACGAGTCTTCCGCGCGGCGGTGACGCTGCTGTCACCGGAGATCGTCGCGCTGGCGGCGGTGATGATGGCGTACCTGGCGTGGCGGAAACCGCGCGAACTGGTTTTTCTGGGGGCGACGGTGGCGCTGGCGTGGGGCAGCGTGATCGTGATTGCGGGCGCGCTCTCGACACGGTATCTGGTGATTGGCGTGCCGCCGCTGCTGGTGCTGATTGCGGGAGGGGTGACAGACGCTACTGGATTCGTTCACCGGGAACACCGGCATGTTCCGAACTGGCGCGCGGTGGCGCGGCTGTACTGGATCGCGTGGGCGCTGCTGGGATTATGGGCGATGTCGTATGCGGTGCCGTTTATCCTGAAAACGTACCATGATCCGACGGAACTGGATTTGCCCACGCGGGATCGATGGGAATATTTTACGAATACGTCGGCGGGATATGGGCTGCGCGAGCTGGCGGCGGACGTAACCCATCTTCAAGCGGGCGAGGATGGCAAGATTCACGTGATCGGATTTGTGCCAAACTGCCATTCGCTGCCACTGTATTGGACCGAACCGAACCGGGTGGTGCTGGATTGTCCGCTGTTCAAATGGGATACGACGAAACAGCAGGAAATGACGGAGCACCTGATGGGGCTGGCCGAACAGTACGATGTGGTGTATATGGCGGTGGAGCCGATGAACGTGTATGACCTGGGACAACTGCCGCTGGAATGGATCGAACTGGCGGATTATTCGCGGCCACACAACGGCGTTCCGGTGGTGCTGTATCAGATCAGGATGGAGAAATGACGGCGAACATAAATCCGCGCGTGGGCGTGGGGTTTTTGATCTGGCGCGGGGATGAACTGCTGCTGATCCGGCGGCAAGGCGCGCATGGTGAGGGTACATGGTCCACGCCGGGCGGACACCTGGAATATGGGGAAACGCCGGAAGAATGCGCGATCCGGGAAGCGGAAGAAGAAACCGGCGTGCGCGCGGCGAAAGTGACGTTTCGCGGGATCACGAACGATATTTTTGTGGAGAGCGGCAAACACTACATTACGATCTGGATGCAGGGCGAGTATGAATCCGGTGAGGCGACGGTTAACGCACCGTATGAAGTGGCCGAGATTGGGTGGTACAAACTGGACGCGCTGCCGAGTCCGCTGTTTTTGTCGCTGGAACACCTCCTGGCGGGTAAATGTTATCTAACCTGTGACACCCCTCACTTAGGGCGCTGATCCCCCGCCCCCCCTTGACGACGCCTCACGGGAAAAAATTTCTATCTCACGACGCCTCACGGGAAGATTTGTTGAACTTTTGAGTCATCCCCGCTGAAGTTATTAGTTGTTAGTTTTTAGTGGTTGGTAAAGGGCGATGGTGGGCGATACGAATAGGATAGCACAAATGTTCGAGTTTGTCATCACCATCGGATGGCTAACTTGGAGGGTTAACTTGGATGGTGAATAGTGGGGGTGTTACAGGTGGGGTGCGGCAAGCGGGGCAATTCATGAATTGCCCCTACGAACGGCGCGT
>DATAMF010000473.1:0-7707 GCA_036260665.1 Aggregatilineaceae bacterium
TCTTGGTAACTCCCATCGTGTCCTGTCCCCCGAACAGACCACCCAGATTTTGGCCCTGCGCTTGCAGAACGATCACGGCAACCAGCGCTACCGAAATGATAATCTGGATCACTTGAAGTGCATCAATAAGTTTCATTTACATACATCTCCTCGACTGTCAAGCGGGGCGATTATAGCATGCTTGCGCCGACTTGCAAGGGTCGAGTTAGCGCGCCGGGGTCCAGATCAATCTTGTCGGCTTCCGATCCGCTGGCTAGAATGAGTGGCGCGAATATTAATTTTAAGAAGGCTTTGTAGCATGAGCGGCTCTTTGCGCGTGCAGACATTGGGAATGTTTCGGGTGTGGCTCAACGATGAGCTTTTGCCCAACGTCGTTTGGAAACGCGAAAAAGCCCAGCGTTTGTTTCAATTTCTGATCACTATCAAACTCAACAACAGCCATCAGGTCCTGCCTAAAGAGCGCATTGTGGCCGAGTTGTGGCCCACGCTGGACGAATCGCGCGCGGACCGCGATTTTAAAGTGGCCCTCAATGCCTTGAATGATGCCCTGGAACCGGATCGCACCTCGCGTTCCCTGTCCGGTTACATTCTCCGTCATGGTCTCGCCTATGGTCTGGACCCCGATGCCAACATTCGGATCGATGCCGAGGATTTCCGCCAGGGATTAAAAACCGCCGCCCGCCTCGAAGCCGAAAATATCGACGCCGCCATCGACGCTTACCGCGAGGCGATTGACTGTTACGCGGGTGATTATTTGCCCGATGCGCTCTACGAAGACTGGGCCAGCCTGGAACGCGAACGGCTGCAAACCCTGTACGTATCGGGCGCGATGCGGCTGGCCGCGCTGCTGCTGCGGCGCGAGGGCTACCAGGAGGCTATTCACCTGTGTCAATCGGTGCTGGTCATTGACCGCTT
The DNA here is from genome assembly GCA_036260665.1 of Aggregatilineaceae bacterium. GTDB lineage: Bacteria > Chloroflexota > Anaerolineae > Aggregatilineales > Aggregatilineaceae > DATAMF01. Next base: position 916 of record DATAMF010000473.1, read on the forward strand.
TTGGGAAGAAGCCTACCGCCTGATGATGATCGGCCATGTCCGGCGCGGCAATCGTCCGCTGGCGCTGCGCGTGTATGAGCAGTGCCGCCAGGCGTTGGCCGAGGGGCTGGACCTGGAACCGATGGATGAAACCACCACTTTATATGAACAGATTAAGCGCGGTGAGCCGCTGTAAGGCCGATCCAAGAAAATAATTATCCCATTCTTCCGGTTTGACTCCCCTTCTCTGAGGGAAGGGGCAAGGGGGGATGGGGTAAAGAAAATATTGGCGCAGCCTAAGATGAAGTTGCAACCCGGCTGTGACCGGGTGCGTGTACCCTGTTCAAAAGGGACAGTACGGGAGTTCCCATCATGAGTCAAGATGTTGTTTCTTTTGTATTACGTTTTGTGCGCGAAGAAAGTAATGGTCAGCCCGCGCGCTGGCGCGGTGTGATCAAACATGTGCAGAGCAATAACAGCGCCGATTTCGCGCGTTTTAACGATGCCCTGCGTTTTATGCAGTCGCATGTTGATGACGCGATCCGCCAATCGTTTGCCGGTGACGAGCCGCCCGACAATATTTTTGCGGAAACGGCGCGTTTGTGGGGCGAAATGGCTCCGCGTTACACCGATATGATGCTGCAATCGATGGAACTCTGGCTGGAGCAGGGGCGGCGGATGGGCGAGTCCTTTGCCGAGAGCGTTGTCACCCGCACCCAGCATCCCCAGCAGACCCAGCTACTCGCGTTGATCGAAAAACTCAGCGCCCAGGTTGAATCGCTGACCGCCAAAGTGGACGAATTAGAGGCCCGGCTGCACGATGAATCCTGATTCTGATCCTCTCCTGGCTGTGCTGCGCCAGGGCCTCGAAGTCTGGGAAGAAGAGATCGCCGCCTATTGGTCCTCGGTCACCCGTTCGCCGGACTTTTTGCGCCGGGTGGGCCACCAAATCAACGAGAGTCTGCGCGCTCAACAGCAGATGGTATCCGCTCTGCAAACGGCGCTGTCTCAACCCGGCGAGCAAGAGATCATCCTGCTTCAGCGCCTCACCGACCAGCTGACCCGGCTGGCCGCCCGCATTGACCAGTTGGAGCGCGCCCTCGATGATCGATGATCTGTTCGCCCGCTGGACGCAGTTATGGGACGCCGGGGTATGGCAGGTCTGGCGCGACTACACCGCCGCCCAAAAATCCATTCTGGCGATGGGCCGTGAACTGGTCGGCCAGACGCCCGCCGATGTGATCTACACCGAGGATCATTTGCGCCTGCTGCATTATCACCCGCAGGTTGCATCCCCGCTGCCTGTCCCGGTCTTATGCGTGCCCTCGCTGATCAATCAGTACTATGTGATGGACCTGATCCCCGAACGCAGCCTCGTGGGCTATCTTCTCGCTCAAGGACTGGATGTTTATATGCTCGATTGGGGCACCGCCACCGAAGCGGATCGCTGCCGCACGATGGACGAATACATTGGTGTGCTGCTGCGCCGCGTCGTGCAGGTGATCCAACGCGCAACCGGACAGCCCACTGTCTCGCTGCTTGGTTACTGCATGGGCGGCATGATGTCGCTGGTATATGCGGCGTTATTTCCTGCTGAAATCGCCAATCTGGTGAACCTCGCCGGACCCATCAATTATCACGATGACGGCATTTACAGCGTCTGGACGCGCCCGGAATGGTTCGATGTCGATCTGCTGGTCGATACCGTTGGGAATATCCCCGCCGCCCTGCTCAACGCCACGTTTCACATGGTTCGTCCCACCAACGAACTGATCCAGGCGTTCAATTACCGGGATCGCCAGCATGACGAAGCCTTTATGCGCCGTTTCGCCGCCATGCAAATCTGGCTCAACGATCCGATCCCCTTTCCCGGTGAGGTTTTTCGCTCCTACATCAAAGACCTTTACCAGCAGAATCTGCTGCTCAAGGGTGAATGGCTCATCGGTGGGCAGAAAATCGATCCGCGCGCCGTCACCACGCCTACACTGACCATCGCCGCCCGCTACGATCACATCGCGCCCTGGTCCTCGGTGGCCGTTCTCGATGATCTCATTGCCAGTCTGGACAAGCAGTGTATTGTGCTCGAAAAAGGTCATATCGGCATGGTCATTGGCTCCGACTCCCACTCCCGGCTGTGGCCGCAGCTCAGCGCGTGGCTGTCCGCCCGGTCTACGTAACTCGCGCGTAACTGGCACCCCGTATCCTATCAAAAAACAAACGCTGCTTTTTGATTAGGAAAGACTTTTTATGCCATCTGTTGACTTTCCCCCCATCGGCATCGCGGGCACGGGTCTGTACATTCCATCGTCTGTCGTGACCGGAGCCGAAATCGCGGCCCGCACCGGACTCCCCGAATTTGTCGTATCAGACAAAATGGGGATCCGCGAAATTCACACCGCCGGGCCACAAGACACGATCACCGCTATGGCAAGCCAGGCCGCCCAAAAAGCGCTGGATCAGGCGGGGTTATCGCCGCTTGAGATTGACGCAGTGGTCTATCACGGCAGCGAATACAAAGATCACATTGTCTGGTCGGCGGCGTCCAAAATTCAGCATCTCGTGGGGGCCTCGAATGCCTACGCTTTTGAAATGTATGCCCTTTGCGCGGGCGCGCCGATTGCCTACAAAGCCGTGCGCGATATGATGCGCGTGGACGAACGCCTGAAAAATGTCCTGCTGGTCAGCGCCAGCCGCGAGAACGACCTGATCGACTTCACCAATGCGCGCACCCGGTTTATGTTCAATTTTGGTGCAGGCGGCAGCGCGGTCATTTTTCAGCGCGGCCTGGATCGCAACTGGGTGCTGGAATCCGCCATCAAAACCGATGGCACCCTGGCCGATACTGTGATTATGACCCCCGCTGCCGCCGAAATCGCGCTGCTGCCCGCCGAGATGGGCACACTGCACGGGCGGCTTGATGTCCACAACGCCGATTACATGGCCGAACGGCTGGGGCAGGTCTCGCTGGGGCGGATTGTCGAAGTCATCACCGAGGCCATCCGTTACAGCGGCCACGATCTGAGCGATCTGCGCTTCCTCGGCATCACCCACATGAAGCGCTCGTTTTACGAAGAAATTCTGGCGGCTGTCGGCCTCACACCGGACCAGTCGGTTTATCTCGACCATTTCGGCCATATCCAGAGCGTGGACCAGATTCTCGCCCTCGAATTGGGTTTGCAAGCACACAAAATCAGACCGGGCGACCTGATCGTTTTAGCGGGCGCGGGCACGGGTTACACCTGGAGTGCTACAGCTTTTCGTTGGGGTTGATTTATACTTTGAGTGAGGAACCTATGCGTTTACAAAATCGTGTCGCTCTTATTACGGGTGCGGGCCAGGGCATTGGCCGCGCAATTGCGCTCCGTTTTGCGCAGGAAGGTGCCAGGATCGCGGTGGTGGACATCCGCGCCGACAGCATTCAGAGCGTCGTTGACGAAATCCAAACGGCGGGCGGTGAGGCGCTGGCTGTCCCCTGCGATGTCACCAAGCGCGATCAAGTCGCGTCTGCCGTTCAAAAAGTTTTAGACACCTTCGGCCAGATCGATATTGTAGGCAACAACGCCGGAATCACGCGGGATGCGCGCCTGGTGAAGATGACCGAAGACGACTTCGATCAGGTGGTGAATGTCAATCTCAAGGGTGTTTTTAACCTGACCCAGGCCGTCGCCCCGCATATGGTCGAGCGTGGTTATGGCCGCATCATCTCCACCTCATCTATCGTCGGCCTGTACGGCAACTTCGGCCAGACGAACTATGTCGCCACCAAAGCGGGCGTCATCGGCATGACCCGCGTATGGGCGCGCGAACTCGGCCCGAAGGGCATCACCGCGAACGCCGTTGCGCCTGGTTTTATCGCCACCGACATGGTTAAAACCGTCCCCCAGGAAGTGCTGGACAAATTTATCAGCCAGACGCCTGCCCGCCGCCTCGGAACCGCTGAAGACATCGCTAACGCCTATCTGTTTCTGGCTTCTGAGGAATCGTCATTTGTGAATGGTATTGTCTTGAGTGTGGATGGCGGCTTAGTGATCTAGTTGGCAGTTGGGGCGCGCTGTGCCCCTTGTTTATAAAAATATTTAAGGCAAGCCGTTTATGAATTCGCTTTATGTCACTGACTTTTTGCAGCGCCGTGCTCAGCTCACGCCCACTAAACTCGCCATCCGTGACACGCTGACCGGGCGCGCTTATACCTATGCCGACTGGGATGCCCAGGCCAACCAGACCGCGAATTATTTGCGCGCCCTCGGCATCCAGTCCGGTGATCGGATCGCGGTGTATGCGACGAACAGTATGGCTTATCTTGATCTGTGGATGGCCTGCAACAAAACCGGCGCGGTGCTGCAAAATCTCAATTGGCGTCTGACGGTGGCCGAACTCGAAGGACTGATCCGCGACACGACCCCGCGTATCCTGGTTTATTCCGATCCGTTTATCGCTTCCGTGAACCAGCTTCGCGCCCGGATTCCTTCCGTCCAGCATTTTATCGCCATCGATCAAAAAAGCCGGGCAGGCCGATCACCATTTTTCCGAGCGTGTTTCGTTCCCCGCCGCGCTCACCGCGCCGCGCCCCGATCTGACCTGGGACTCGCCCTGGGTGATCTGTTACACGGGCGGCACCACCGGCCTCCCCAAAGGCGCGATCCTGTCGCACGGCAACATGACCTGGAACAGCATCAATACCGTGATGAGTTGGGGCCTCACGCCGGACGATGTGGCAATCCTCAATTCGCCCCTGTTCCACACGGGCGGGCTGAATGTTTTCACCCTGCCGCTGATTCACTGCGGCGGCACAAATATTCTTTGTTCTACCTTTGATGTCGATCAGGTCTTTGACCTGATCCAGGATGGGGGTGTTACCCTCTTTTTCGGCGTGCCTACCATGTTTATCATGATGCAGAATCACCCCCGCTGGCTCACTGCCGATTTCAGCCGGTGCAAGCTGGTAATCAGCGGCGGCGCGCCCTGTCCGCTGCCCATCTTCGAGCGCTTTTGGGATAAAGGGGTGGATTTCAAGACGGGTTATGGCCTGACCGAAGCCGGACCGAACACCTTCTGGCTGCCGCCCGCCGACATCCGCCGCAAACCGGGCGCGGTGGGTTTCCCGCTGATGCACATCGATGTGAAGGTGATTCGCCCCGATGGCTCGATCTGTGCGCCGGGCGAACCGGGCGAACTGCTCATTCGCGGCCCGCATGTGACCCCCGGCTACTGGAATGATCCCGACGCGACGGCTAAGGCGATTGTCGATGGCTGGCTGCATACCGGCGATCTCGCCATCTGCGACGACGAAGGCTATTACACCATCGCGGGTCGCTCCAAAGACATGATCATCTCCGGCGGCGAAAATGTTTATCCCGCCGAAGTCGAAAGTATCCTGTTCCGCCACCCCGCCATTCGAGAAGCCGCGCTGATCGGTGTTCCCGATGACACCTGGGGCGAGATCGGACGCGCTATCGTGGTGAAAGAATCCGGCTGCGATCTGGACGAACCCGCCCTGCTCGAATTTTTGCGGGGTTATCTCGCCCGTTACAAAGTGCCCAAATCGGTTGTATTTGTGGATGTGCTGCCCAAAACCGGCGCGGGCAAAGTCGATAAAAAAGAATTAGTTCGCCTGTACGGAGGATAAACCTATGCCCATTGCCCAAGCTAACGGCATCAATCTGTACTACGAAATTCACGGTGAGGGTGAGCCGCTTTTGCTGATCAACGGAGTCGGCCAGTGGCGTGAGGCGTGGTGGCGCAACGTCGGCCCGCTGTCCGAACACTTCCGCGTCATCATTTTTGATAACCGGGGCGTGGGTGACTCTGACAAACCCGATATTCCCTATACCCTCGATATGATGGCCGACGATGCACTTGGCCTCTTGGATGCGCTCCAAATCGAGCGGACCCATGTGTTAGGGCATTCGCTCGGCGGCGGTATCGCCCTGTTTATGGCCCGCCACCAGCCCGCCCGCATCCACAAAATGATCCTCGCCTCGACGTTGTACTGGGGGCCAAAAGTGACCATGCCATCCCCGCGCGCCATGCAGGTCTTGCAGGATCGCTCCGGCGATCCGGTAGAACTGGTCCGGCGCGGCATTCGTATCGCCTGTGCCGACGGTTTCGAGCAGCGCGATCCCGAAGGTTTCCAGAAATTGATCGATCTGCGTTTCAAAAGCCAGCAAACGCCCAGCCTCTATCTGCGTCACAGTGGGGCAGGGCTGGCCTATTTCGCGCAGGATCACATCACCGACTTTATCCCCGCCTCGCCCGTGCTGCTGCTGGTCGGGGAATATGATGAAGTCGCCCCTGCCGCCAATTCCCAGGCGATTGCCGCCGCCTGGCCCAACGCCCGCCTGGAAGAAATCAAGGGGGCCGGGCACCTGTTCAACATCGAACAACCGGATGAATCGTTTCACGCTATCGTTAATTTTTTAAAGGACTGAGGACCATGACAGTACCTACACTCCCCGGTATCACTGCCCAAACCGTGACCACTCCGCGCCTCACGACTCGCGTGCTGTTCAGCGGACCGGAGACGGGTATTCCGGTTTTGTTCATTCACGGTAACGCCTCCTCCGCCACCTATTGGGAAGAGATCATGCTGGCCCTGCCGTCCGGTTATCGCGCCCTCGCGCCCGACCTGCGCGGCTACGGCGCTGCGGATCGGAATAAAAAAGTTGATGCGACACGCGGCGCGGGCGATTGGGCCGACGATCTGCAGGCTCTGCTGGATCATTTGCATTTGGCGAAAGTACATGTCGTGGGCCATTCCCTGGGCGGCGCGGTGGTCTGGCGTATGATCATGGATTACCCGCAGCGGTTGCTCAC
>DATAMF010000553.1:0-35382 GCA_036260665.1 Aggregatilineaceae bacterium
GGTTTGAAGGGCATGAAGGGTGTGAAAGGCTCAGGAGGCATCAAAGGGTAATGAGTCGGGCGGCGCAGCTTAAATCGGCTTTGCATCCCTGGCTGGACCCCCTGTTCAGTTGGCCTGATCACTGGATGGCGCGGCGTGCCCTGGCGAAACTACCCGATGGAGAATACTGCGCCAACGTTGAAGTACCCTACTATTCGCAATTTGCCAGCCCGGAGCGGATCAACGACTATATCCATCATGGGTATGATGGCGCATCAGATCCCAATTGGCGCATATTCGGTGCCGAAAGCCCCGATGATTATGCTTTCTGGTCACACCGGGTCTGCGCCCTGGCTTGCATCAAAATGGCGGCGGAAGCGTTTCACCCGCAAGTCCGGCCTACCCTGTGGGAACTCGTCCAGAAGGGGTTAGCCGTGAAGGGATACACGGTGCGCGATGAACATGGAAACTGGCTGGATGAAGGCTGGTACTACCATGCGCAGGCGCACCTGGCAAAATACTACGGCTTGCAGGCCGCAGGCCGGAGCTATGTTTCCCCACTGCGGCTATGTTTGGATATTTTAGACGGAGCGTTGGTGGGAGCGTCGGTAACACCCGAAATTGGTGAGCGTGAAATCAGCGGGAAACGCTACGGCGGACATGTGGTGCTGGTGTACGGGTTTCGCTGGAAGAACAGCCGCCCGACTCACTATCTGCTGCATAACCCATCGGGCCGTTTTACCGAATTGCAGGCCGGGGCGGTCATCGATGCCGCGCGTTTCGCGCGCTGTTTTGCCCATCGTGTGATCACATTAAAGGGAAAAAAAGGGACCATTCATGATACGGTCCCTTCAAAACGATAATAGCAGGGCCTACTTACCGACAAATCGGTAGCCGATGCCGTACTCATTCTGGATATAGGTGGGATTTTTGGCATCCGGCTCTATTTTACGGCGCAGATGTGACACATAAATGCGCGGGTAGTGATGTTCGGTATTGTACTCATATCCCCACACCTGCTCTAGCAGTTGGGTGAACGTCAACACCTGCCCCTTATGCCGGACAAAGGTTGCCAGCAGCTTAAATTCGGTTGGCGTAAGGCGAATCTCCTGATTCGCCACTTTGACATGGCGGGCCTCCACATCGACTAACAGGAAATCATCACTATAGCGGATGCTTTGCGGCGAGTTTTCGTCGCCCATGATCGAGCGGCGGAGCAGCGCATTGATCCGTGCGTGAAATTCCAGGTTGCGCAGCGGTTTGATCAAATACTCATCGGCACCCAAATTTAAGCCTTCAGCCATCTCTTCTTCGGTGACGGCGTGCGCGGTCATAATCAGGATGGGCACGACCGAGAGTTCACGAATGCGCTGGCACACAGTCATACCGTCCATGCCTGGTAGAGCAACATCCAACACCACGAGTTGAGGGCGAGTTTCGTGGAACAGGCGCAAACCGTCTAACCCGTTTGTAGCTGTATAGACATCAAAACCATGACGCTTGAGGTCTAACTGGAGTAGACGATTCATCTCCACATCGTCTTCAACGATCAGTACTTTGTTAGACATGATATAAGTCCCATCTAATCACCGGCGGGTTGATCATCCCAATTTTACAGGAAAACTTGTTTTATTGCTGCGGTTTCTTGATGAAACCGCCTACTTGCCTATGCCAACCTTGTCAACCCTCTGAGGTTTTGATATGCTAGTCACTAATTCTATTCATTGACTCTGTCCCCCGTTTTAGCTGTATGCTATAAGAAGCGGGGGTTTTTCTGAAGAGGCGCTAGTGCCATACCGCTCGGTAGGAAATCGACGAAATAGCATGCAGTTCGGTGTGGGCCGGTCCATCTGGATTGGAACACAGCCCGCTGCTATCCCTGAACGTCTGCTCGATATGATTCCTGGCGGGCTGGTTTGGCTGGGATCGGCACTCGTTATTGCGGCTGCTTATTATGCACCCCTGGCTCTTATTGTAGCCGTTGCGTTGTTAGCGACCTATTCCGCGATCCGCTTTATGTTCGCAGGTATCGCTAATCTCTGGGGACTCCGGTTGATTCGCCAATGGGAGCAAAAAGATTGGCAAGCCGAGTATGCACGTTTAGCAACCAGCGACAGTCTGCCGCTAGAAGACGTGCATCATGTGATCATCATCCCCAACTACAAAGAGGATGTTGAGACGCTGCGCCGGACGCTGGATCATCTGGCGGAACAAAGCTGCGCGGCCCAGTCGATCAATATCGTACTGGCGATGGAAGTGGGCGAACAAGGCGCGCTGCAAAAGGGCGCGCTGCTTCAGACTGAATATGCCGGACGGTTTGAAAATATCTTTGTAGCGACCCATCCGAAGGGGCTTTCAGGCGAGATGCAGTGCAAATCGGCCAATCAAGCCTGGGCAACCCGTTGGGCCAAGCGCACGATGGTGGATGAGATGGGTTACAACATCAACCATCTGATCGTCACCTCGATGGACTCCGATACGCTCTGGCATCGCAACTACTTTGAGGCCCTGGGTGTGCTGTTTGCGGTCCATCCTCGACGCTACACCATGTTCTGGCAGGCCCCAATCCGCTATCATGGCAACGTGTGGGAAATTAACCCACTGATGCGCATTCTACACGCCTATTCGTCGGCGTGGGAACTGGCGTATCTGTCGGCTCCCTGGTGGATGGCACTCCCGATGTCGTCGTATTCGATGAGTATGCGGCTGCTGGACAGCGCCGGATACTGGGATACGGACGTGATCGCGGACGAGTGGCATATGTACATCAAATCCTACTTCCAGCGCGACGGAGATGTAGGTTTGCAGCCGATTCTGCTGCCTTTCTACGCCAACGCGACGACAGGTAATAACGTCTGGAAGGCGATCAAAGAACGCTATCTGCAAACGCTGCGCCATTCGTGGGGGGCCAAAGAGATCGGTTATACCATTGCGCAGATGAACGAGAATCCGCAGATTCCGTTCTGGAGTGCGTTTAACCTGCTGTTCCGCGTGGCCCATGACAATCTGCTGGCGGGTGTCGGCTGGGTGGTGATGATGTTTGGGGCGCAGTTTCCGATGATGCTGCATCCTGATGTGGTGCGCGATAATATGATGTCGCCGCCGTTTCTCCTGCTGCAATTCTCTGTAACGATGGTGACGGTCTTAACGATTGTCTTCTGGATTTTGGATTTACGTATTCGCCCGCCCCGACCTACCCCCTGGACGTGGAAAGAGCGGCTGTATGAACTGGCCAGCCTGCCGATGCTAACCGTGATCACGTTCTTGTGTGTGGCGCTGCCGGTGCTGCATGGACAAACGCGGCTGATGCTCGGCAACCCCATCCAGTTCCGGGTGGCGGCCAAACGATAAACCGGAAAGCGCGGCGAACCAAGTCGCGCTTTTTATTTCGGCGCATACACAAGGGGCCGATCAAGTATCTGCCAAACCTGCTCGATCAAGGACGCGGGGATGTAAAAAAGGTGGGTCAGGCAGTCGCAGTCGGAGGAGCCAAAACTGGGCACAGGACGAGTAAGACCTTGCGTTTTGGCAAGGTGCGCAGCCCAGGTGCATTCCAGGCGAGTACCGGATGTGTCGTACCAGACGGATATAACAGCGGCTGTGGTGGTAAGGGCATCAATATGCCAGCGTAACGTTTTGTCCTGCCGTAAATGTCGCCCGACACGCGCCCGCAGACCGCCCGGCCCCTGTGCGCTGCCCACATACGCGTACAGACCATCGGGAAACGCAAATTCTCCGAGCCTGCCAACCGTAATCGTATGCGGTTGCTCCAAACGCAAAAACAACAAGTATGTTCCCGGCGCGGCGGGTAGTGACATTCCTTGCACCTTCTCACCAGCGTGTTATGATCGCTAAGTAAACAACAGCTATTCTATCTCATCGCAGTTGTTCGCTGTTCATGCTAGTGACGAAAGAGAGTCGTCCAATGAAATATGATGTAAAGACCATCGAGTCCTTGCTCGGCAGCGAAGCCGAGTATCTGCTCAACCATCAAAGCACCTGTATTCCGAAGAACACGCTCTACCTGCCCAGCCCGGATTGGGTAGATCGCATCTTCATACAATCAGATCGTCCCACCCCCGTGCTGCGCAGCTTGCAGCAGTTGTTCAGTCATGGCCGCCTCGCCAATACAGGCTATCTGTCCATTCTCCCCGTTGATCAGGGAATTGAGCACACCGCCGGCGCGTCTTTTGCTCCCAACCCGATCTATTTCGATCCAGAAAAAATTGTCCAGTTGGCAATTGAAGGCGGTTGTAACGCGGTTGCGTCCACGTTAGGGGTATTGGGGGCGGTGGCCCGCAAATATGCCCACCGGATTCCATTTATCCTGAAGTTCAATCACAACGAACTGATGACTTACCCCACAAAATACGATCAGATTTTCTTTGCCAATATCAAGCAGGCCTATGATATGGGTGCGGTAGCTGTCGGCGCGACGATCTACTTTGGCTCGCCGGAATCCAGCCGCCAGATCACTCAGGTCAGCGAGGCCTTCAAAATTGCCCACGATATGGGGCTTGCCACGATCCTGTGGTGCTACACGCGCAATAATGCCTTCAAGAAAGATGGCACCGATTATCACGTCGCCGCCGACACCACCGGGCAAGCCGATCATCTCGGTGCGACGATTGAAGCCGACATCCTCAAACAAAAACTGCCGGAAAACAACGGCGGATTCAAAGCGATTGGCTTCGGGAAGTTCAGCGACAAGATGTATTCCGAACTGACCACCGATCATCCGATTGATCTGACCCGCTATCAGTTGGCAAACGGTTATATGGGACGCATTGGCCTGATCAACAGCGGCGGCGAGTCCAAGGGCGAGGGCGACCTGGCGCAAGCGGTTCGCACGGCGGTGATCAATAAGCGGGCTGGTGGGATGGGGCTGATCAGTGGCCGCAAAGCCTTCCAACGGCCCATGAAAGACGGCGTTGAGCTGCTGCACGCCATTCAGGATGTGTATCTCGCCAAACAAATCACGATTGCCTAATCGGGACATCGGGCTTGCATTGAAACAGGGGGACAGCTTGCTGCCCCTGTTTTTTTGCGAAAGGAGCGTATCATGTCAAACTTTACAGTAAGACTCGATGGGCGCGTGGCGCTGGTGACAGGTGCGGGCGAAGGAATTGGAACCGCAATAGCGTTGGCCTTAGCAAATGCGGGGGCTGCGGTTTGTGTCAACGATGTAAACCCGGATCGCGCTGATCGAGTAGTTGAAGCAATCCAGGCTTCAGGTGGGCGGGCAATCGCCTGGGTTGCAGATGTATCCAACCGTTTCCAGGTTACTGCGATGATCGAAAATATGCGCGATCAGTTAGGCGGGCTGCATATCGTTATCAATGCGGCGGGGGTCGAAAAATGCGCCGATTTTCTGCTGTATGATGAATATGACTGGCGGCGTGTGCTCGAAGTCAACCTGACCGGAGCGTTTTTCTGTACTCAGCTTGGGGGGCGCGTGATGGCAGATGAGGGCGGCGGAGTCATCGTCAATTTATCCAGCCCGATTGGGTATGTGCGTCCGGGACAAGATACGGCGGCCTATACGGCCAGCAAAGCCGGACTGATCGGTCTTACTCGTGAGTCGGCACGAACGCTGGCAGCGAAACAGGTGCGCGTTAACGCGGTCTGCCCCGCCAATATTACCCCTACAGTTGAGATTGCGGATTCCTCGCGTGTGCCACAAGGCCGAACTGGAATGCCCGACGAAGTCGCATCCGTTGTCTTGTTTTTGTGCTCCGATGCCGCTTCATTTGTGACCGGGCAGGCGATTATTGTGGACGGCGGCGAAAACATGCTGTGAGCGAATTGAATCCCAGCAACACGTACTGTAGAATATCGGCAGGTACTATGATTGAGCGACGGGTAAAAATACTATGATCTCACGTACTGTCGAAGTTCGCATTGATAATCGCGCCCGACTGATGTCGGCGGTTCTGTCTGCCACCACTTGGCCTGCCACTGAACAAGCGCGCCACCGTCATCGCGCGCATGTGCATGCTCGTAATTCAGCTAAACGTGTCCAACCGCAGAGCAAACATCCCGCCGTGGTCGCCCTTCAGACTCTGCTTGACCAGGGGACGCCTCTCGAAGCGATCTATTCTTATGCTTTGACTTTGTCCTGGCCTGAGATCAGCCAGAAAGCCGCCCCACCCTGGGCCCCTTTGCATTGGGATGAAGAACTAGCGGATTTTTATGTAAAAACCGATCTGGCGGCGTGGTGGCAAGAAGAAGATGACATCTGGCAGCAAGCGCTAGAACACAGCCAAAAATTTGTTGTAAAAGCGAATGTTTATCAATTTTTCAAACCCTTTGTCGGTGATGTCAGCGAACAACTGACGATGATGCCGAACGCCTCCTATCCGAGTGATCAGGAGATTGGCGTGCGGTTAGACAATGAACTGTTTTGTCTGGTTCCGCCGCGAATTGCCTGGGGCGACAACGAACCCTGGCCGTTTGATGAAGACGAGGCGCATCTCTACCGGGGTATGGTGAGTGAATACGGGCGCTTATTGATGGTGTCCTACCTGCGGCAGCATGCCGCCACCATTGCGCCTCTGGCTGAAAAAACCCTGCCAATCAGTGATGAGTTTCGCACGCTACATCCGATCTGGGCGGATCAATTTACGGAATTGTTTGTCAAAGGCGCGGTGGCGTTGTTTCTCGAAGAAGCGGTTGGTCCACAGGAAACTAAAGCGTTTTTGCTGATGGAAAATCGTCTGCATGGCATGACGATTTTGCCCGGCGTCGTCAGTGTGCTGAAACGTTATTTGTCGGAATATAAAGAAGGCCGTTACGAACGTTTTGCCGATTATCTGCCTGCCTTCCCCCAAGCGTTGCGTGTCGCCAAACGAGTCGTCTCGCTATAAGGAGAAAACATGGAACATATTCTTGTCGAGCGTCCAGCCGACGGGGTCGGATTAGTCCGGCTCAACCGGCCCCGTGCCTTTAATTCGCTCACCGGCCCCTTGATGGACGAGTTGATGAGCGCATTAGAAGAAATGGATCAGGATCCGGCTATTGGCTGCATGGTCATCACGGGCAGCGACAAAGCATTTGCAGCGGGCGCGGATATTGCGGAGATGGCGCAAAAAACGCCCATCGAGATGATGCAGATGGCCTTTATTGCCCGCTGGGAACGGCTGCGCGGTCTGCGTAAACCGGTAATCGCTGCCGTAAGCGGCTACGCACTGGGCGGAGGCTGCGAGTTGGCGCTGGCCTGCGATATGATTGTCGCATCGGATACAGCGGTATTCGGCCAGCCGGAGATTAATCTGGGTGTGATTCCCGGAGCGGGCGGCACGCAGCGCTTGACTCGTACCATTGGCAAAGCGCTCACGATGGAAATGTGCCTGAATGATCGCCGCCTGACGGCGCTGGAAGCCGAACGATTCGGGCTGGTCAATCGGGTCGCTCCGGTGGAAGAATACTTGAACGTAACAATTAATCTTGCCGCCGAGATTGCAGGCCGTGCGCCAATGGCCGTACAGTTTGTCAAAGACGCCATCAATATGGCGCTCGAAACTCCCTTAGCGGCGGGGTTGGCGTATGAGCGTAATCTTTTTTATGCTTTATTTGCGACGCAGGATCAGAAAGAGGGCATGGACGCTTTTTTGAACAAGCGCAAACCGGAATGGCAGGGGAAATAATCCCTCTTACACTAAAGGTAGTTTGCTATTTCAACCAACGTCACATTGTTTTATACCGCCAATCTCAAAGGAAATCTGGCACTGCTGCCGCGACTGTTTACGCTCATTCAGCAGCAGCGGGATGATGCGCTTGTGTTTTTACTCGATCTGGGTGACACCTGTTCACTGGATGCGTGGGTTTGCCGGACCACACAAGGCCGCGCGCCCCTGCTCGTCCTGGATAGTATGGGATATGATGCGGCGATCATCGGAGGACCTGAAGCGGTTTCAATCCCGGTGTCCTCGCTGCGACAGCTTGTGGATACGATCATGATGCCGATAATCATCTGGGGGCGAGTGGTGCGGCTTGCTAAGCGTGGTGTTTCGTTCAATATCGCTAGCGGAGAAGCGGTCCTGCCCGAAGGCGAACCCGGCGTGCTGATCGATCGTTCAACACAGGCCCTACCAGCCAGAAATGCCCCCTTTCCTACCCTGGGAGATGTTCCACAGGGGCAGTTAGCACGGGTTGAGCTTTCCTGGCCGGAATGGACTGTTTTAGACGCGCGGATTGTAGAGTTATCAGCTGAAATTCAGCCCGATCCGACCATCGGGGCGATTGTGGAACTTGTCGAAGCTGAGGCGCACCACTACGCCCAACAGCGGGGGGAGCGATGAACCAATCGGAAATTGTTCAAAAGTTAGACACGTTTTTTAACGTTCATGCTTTTAATGAACAGGATTTCTGGATGGAGGTGATCCCATCTGGGGATTTGGCCGTTTACGAACAATATGCGACTTCCAGCTTCCTCCAGGGTTCCTGGAATGGGCTGATGTTGAACAATGCAGAAGAGATTGATCGGGTTTATCTGGTCGTACTTCCGGTCCAATCGGTGCTGGATACGATTCTGGCGTTAGAACTCGAACGCCCCTCACCGGGGGCGATGATCTTCTGCAACCACGCTGCCGATTATGAAGAGTATGGACGGGGATTTGTCCCCCCTCACGGAAGCCCAATTAGAAGATTTGCGCGAACACAAAATCAGCTACTACTGCTGTCATGCGCCGTTGGACTGTCACCCCGAAATCAGCACGGTGGTTGCCTTAGCACAGGCCATCAAACTGCGCGATTGGTCGATGTTTTCACCGCATTATCACGGCATGGAAGGCGTGCATGGCCGTGTATCAGATATGACGTTTGCCAAGTTTGCTGAAAACCTGAGTACTGCTACCGACTTGCCTTATATCAACTATAACCAGATCCGGTTCAACGGCCAGCCTATCGAACATGTGGCGGTGATTCCCGGTGGGGGCAATGTCCCCAGGCATCTGGAAATGGCGCGTGATTTGGGCTGTGATACGTTTGTATCGGGGTATTGGTGGCCCAGCGGTCAGCACGAGTATGCAGCACGCCAGCGCGACCTGCTGCGTGATTTGGTTCCTACGCTGAGGATGAATCTTCTCGGCACCTCGCATTACGCCAGCGAAATGCCCGTGCTGCGCGACCAGATGCCGGGGTGGTTCCGCAGCGCCGGGATCGAAGCACGCTTCATCAAACAGCCCGATCCCTGGCGCTAAGCGGGTTCTAACCTACATGGATAATTTCAAATGTATGATCCACGATCTCCAGATCAGGCCGGTTGCGTTCGATCCAGCCTAAAATGGTTTCCAGTTTACTTTCGGCGTGATCCTCTGCCGTGCTGATGATGGCTATTCCGATGGCTGCCGAGCGCCAGACATCGTGTAAATCGACCTCGGCCACCGCAATATTAAATTCCTTATGCAGGCGCGCCAAGAGTGTTTTGAGAATCCCGCGTTTCTCCTTCAGCGAATTCACGCCGGGGAGATGTAAGTCAACCGTTGCTGCTACGATTACCATAGGGGTTGCGCAACCTAGAGGTGCGCCAAATCACCGGCCTCGGTGAGCTGAGCCACGACCTGTCGCACATCCTGCGAGCGATCCCGGTGGCAGACCAACAGCACATCAGCCGTATCCACAATCACAATATCCTCAATACCGATGGTGACGACCATCCGATCACTGACGATCAGGGTTTCGCGGGTGTCAATTTTGACATGCTCCTGATCTTTCCCGCGCGAAACGTTGCCATTGAGATCGCCGGACAACACCTCGAACAACGTTGCCCAACTGCCGACATCACTCCAGCCAATGTCTACCGGGATCACAGCCATATTCTCGGCCCCTTCCATCACGGCATAGTCGATGGAAAGCTTTTTCAACTCCGGCCACAGGCGATCCAGTTCTGCATCATAATCAGGGCGACCAATCGCCTGAGCAATGCGCATGATCACAGTGTACATATCGGGACGTTGGCGCTGAAATTCCTGCAAAACCTGCCCGGCCTGCCACACAAACATCCCACTATTCCAGCTATACAACCCTGTCATCAAAAATTCAGTGGCCGTTTTCTGGTCGGGCTTTTCGGTAAACCCGGCGGAATAGTACGCTTGGAATTCGCCAATCTTTTTGAGCGACTCACCACGTTTGATATACCCAAAACCCGTAGATGGGAAGGAGGGTGAAATCCCCAACGTGGCAAGGTAACCCTGCGCCGCCATTTCGCCACAGGCATTTAACACACGGCGGAACTTGTCACTGTCCGCGATATGATGGTCCGCTGTCAAAACGGCAATGATGGCCTCGGGATCCCGGTGCTGGATATGAATAGTCCCCAATGCGGCTGCCGGGCCGCTGTTGCGCCCATGCGGCTCCACAATGAAATTCTCCGCCGGAACCTCAGGTGTGCTTTGGCGGAGTTCATCAACATAATCACGCCCGGTGACTACAAAAATCCGTTCTGGCGGCAGTAACTTTTCAACAACCCGCTCTACCGTCGCCTGGAACATCGTCCGATCTTCCACCAGCGGCAGCATCTGTTTGGGGCGTGTCTTACGGCTTAGGGGCCATAATCGCGTGCCCCCACCGCCCGCCATGATGAGTACGTAGAAGTGATCCATGGTTATACCTGTACCTGATAATGAACAACAAGGAAGTCAATCCAGCCTATAAAGCGCCCCGCTGCCCCGCGTCAGGGTGTACTGCATCCCTTCGACACGGCGCACGAGGCCCTTTAGTTCCATCAGCGACAATGTGCTGCTAAGCTGCACAATGGGCAGCCCGGAAAGCCGGCAAATCTCATCGATATGCAGCGGCTCGGTTCCCAGAAATTTGATCACCGCCGCTTCGGTAGCATCAACGGGCGCAATTTCACGCATCTTGGTGCGTGTTTCCACCGTGACTGCCGTCAGATTCAATTCATCCATAATATCTTCGACCCGCATCACCAGTTTTGCACCCTGTTGAATCAGCCGATTCGCACCGGTACTGTTTTTTGACGTAATGTTACCCGGCACGGCGAACACATCTCGCCCCTGGTCGGCGGCCACATCGGCGGTGAGCAGCGCCCCACTGCTGGCTGGCGCTTCGACCACGACCACCCCCAGCGAAAATCCGCTGATAATCCGGTTGCGCACTGGGAAGTTTTTGCCTTCCGGCGGTGTTCCTGGCGGAAACTCGGTCACGACTGCACCATGTTCCATAATTTCTTCGGCCAGATGACGGTGCTCCGGCGGGTAAATGGTATCGATGCCACAGCCCATCACCGCTATCGTCCGCCCGCCGGAATCCAAAGCCGCGCGGTGAGCCGCCGCGTCAATTCCAAGCGCCAATCCGCTGACAATCGTGATTCCGGCGTTCACCAGCCCGGCGACCAGATCCTGGGTGACATCACGCCCATAAACCGTCGCGCGGCGTGTGCCGACAAACGCCACCGCCCAGCGATCTGCCTCCACGAGCGTACCTTTGAAATAGAGAACAGGGGGAGCATCAGGGATTTCGCGCAGCAGCGCCGGGTAGTCGGAATCGTCCAGTGTTAATACAGACGCCCCCGTTGCCTCTACCTCAGCGGCCAATTTATCGAGGTTAATGGATTGGCGGGCCAGGAGGACATTCGCCAGGGAACGGCGATCTAAACCGGCGGCCAGAAGATCGGATTCGGATGCGCGCCAGGCCAGTTCCAGGTCACCAAAGTGACGTGCCAGCCCTTGCAACCGTACTGGGCCGATCCCGTTGATCACATGAAAACCCAACCAATATTTGCGCGCGCTCATGACGGTTTTAGTCGCCGAGCAATCCATCAAGGAGCTTGACGGTCATGGTTCGGGCTTTAATATCGACATCGATCACGCATTCTTCGGTATCCGGCAGCAAGATTTCACCGCGCGGCCCCTGCACGACATAGACATCATTTGCGCCGGTTTCCAGCACTTCGGTAACTTTGCCCAGCACTTCGCCCTCAGTGGTTCGCACCGAAAGGCCAATGGTCTGAAACAGGTAAAACTCGTCTTCTTCCAGCGGGACGGCATCGGCCAGCGCAACCATCACATACTGATCGCGCAGCAGATCGGCATCGTCTCGATCTTCAATGCCTTCAAACGACAAAATTAAGTATTCCTGGTGGCGGCGCACATGGGCCAATTCATAGGGGGTTGCACCGGCGGCTGATTCTGGATCGGAGCCGATATAAATACGCGCGCCGGGTTGGATGCGATCAGGAAAATCGGTTAAAACACTCATACGGACTTCGCCCCGCACACCATGCGGACGCAAAACCCGGCCAAGCAGCAAGAAAGGAGGCTGGTTATCCATACTTACACAATATCAAGATTAATACGTTGGCCTTCTTTAGCTGCAACCACGCGCACCAGGACGCGCATCGCATTTGCCACCCGCCCGTTTTTGCCGATAATCCGGCCCATATCTTCGGGCGCGACTTCGAGTTCGAGCGTGGTGGAATGGCCGCTGGCAACTTCGGTCACTTTGACCTGAGAAGGATCATCGACCAATGATTTCGCAATATATTCGACCAGTTCTTTCATCGCCTTTTTCCCTAGCATTAAGGCCAAAATGCGGACAGGGGGTTTAACCTGCCGTCCGCATTTGACAACCTATAATCAATATTGAACAGGCAAGCCTGTCTTCTATGCGGTCTGGGAGGTCTTGGCGCTGACGGGACCACGTGCAGCGGCTTCGGCTTCGGCCTCAGCAACCAATACTTCCATCGCCTCGCCCTTATGCAGGCGTTCCAGGCGTCCGATTGTGCCAAGTTTGTTCAGAATACGCTGAACTGGCTCACTGGGCTGGGCACCGCTCTTCAACCAATAGAGCGCACGGTCTTCTTTGACGGTCATCGTCGTGGGCTGTGTGCGTGGGTTATAGAACCCAATCACTTCAATAAAACGTCCATCGCGTGGGCTGCGTGCATCGGCAACCACAATACGATAGCTGGGCTGTTTCTTGCGACCAACGCGGCGCAAACGAATGCGAACCATATCTGTACACCTATCCTTATTTGATATGTCTTCTGTCTGCTGCCGCGCGCTGCTAGAGGATAGAGCAGGGAAGGGCTGCTAACTTATTCCAGCGGCGACAGTGGCAATCCCTATTTAAACATACCAGGGATTTTGGGCATCCGCCCTTTTCCAATCATTTGCATCAAACGCTGCATCTCGCGAAATTGCTTGAGCAGCGCATTGATATCTTCAACCGATGTCCCACTGCCGGCTGCCACGCGCTTTTTGCGGCTGGCGTTTAGCAGTTTGGGATGCCGTCGCTCGGAGGGTGTCATCGAATAGATGATCGCCTCTACCTTTTTTAACTGCTGCTGAGCGGCCTCGTTGTCAATATTCAACTGCTGTTTCATCCGGCCCATGCCGGGTAGCAGGTCCATCACGCGCCCGATGCTCCCCATCCGCTTCACCTGCTGAAGCTGTTTGAGCATGTCATCAAGCGTGAACTGGTTTTTCAAAATTTTACGCTGAAGTTCTTCGGCCTCTTTTTCGTCAAAGGCGGCTTCCGCTTTTTCGATCAGCGTTAGCATATCACCCATGCCGAGAATACGAGAGGCGAGGCGATCCGGGTGGAAGGGTTCGAACCCGTCAACCTTTTCGCCCGTCCCCATAAACTTGATGGGAACACCCGTCACGGCACGCATGGAAATCGCCGCACCACCGCGTGCATCACCATCGACTTTGGTCAGGATCAGCCCGGTCAAGCCGACGCGCTCATTAAAGCCCTGCGCGATATTCACGGCTTCCTGTCCGGTCATCGCATCCGCCACCAGCAGCACTTCAGCCGGCTTGGTATGGTCGCGGATTGCTTCCAGCTCGCTCATCATCTGATCATCAATTTGCAGGCGGCCTGCGGTGTCGATGATCACAACGGTCGCATCCGCCGCCTTCGCCGCCAGAAGTCCGCGTTTGACAATCTCAGGAGGCGGGGCGCTGGTCCCTTCCTGGTGAATCGGCATGTTAAGCTGTTTAGCCAGCGTCACAATCTGATCCACCGCCGCCGGGCGGTACGTGTCAGCCGCAATCAAATAGGGACGGCGTCCATCGCGGCGCAGCATCAGCGCGAGTTTGGCGGCAGTCGTGGTTTTACCGGACCCCTGCAACCCCACCAGCATGATCACGCGCGGGGTTGGCCCGCTCAAATTGAGGCGGCCCGGTTCACCCAATGTCTCGATCAGTTCTTCGTGAACGATTTTGATCACCTGCTGGGAGGGTTTGAGTGCTTTTTGCACTTCCGCGCCAATCGCGCGTTCCCGCACCCGCTTGATGAAGTCTTTGGCAACTTTCAGGTTGACATCCGCTTCGAGAAGCGCCATACGCACTTCGCGCAGCGCCGTATCCACATCCGCTTCGGTAAGAACACCTTTGCGGCTGAGCTGCTCAAAGACATTTTGAAGACGATCACTCAGGCTTTCAAACATTCACAATTCGCCCATTAAATGTGCCGACATGCGGCTGAAATTGTAAAGGATAGACCCCCGCGCGTCAAGCGGTATTCCCAGTTGAGGCTCACAGGCCGCCCGCTGTCACAAATCCGCAACTTACGGTACACTGCCACACAATGTATTCACCAGAACTTTTGTGGCTATGAGTCAAAATCTGCGGTTTGCTTTGCATCCTGATCCCGCCGCCTATTGGCTGGGCGGCTCTTATATTTTAAATATGGCGTTTGGGCCGCTTCGTAAAAGGCAGTGGGAACGGTTGATCCCGGCACTGTGGGACTTCCCGGCGCTGCATGGTCCCTTTACCGCCCCCTATCTTCCTTCGCAGTTGCCAGTTCCACAAGAAATCGCGATCCCCGCTCCGCGCTCCACACACATGTGGTTCGGAAACCTGGATGTCGATAGTTTCTGGGTCGGTTGTACGGTTCAGGCCGTGCGCGCCAAATCGGCTTGTGTGCGGATCGAAATACCCCTGGGGATGTTTGAGAATAACGGGTCGGAACAGGATGAGAGCCACTTTGAGCCGGTCAAACAACGCTTCCAGGATCTCGCGCTGGCCGTTTTTAGGACCCGCCCCTTCGATCTGGCAACCATCGGGTTTCAGCCAGAATGCCCCGTGATGGCGGAACTGCTGACCGATACGCGCCAATGGCTGAGTTTGCTGGCGAAGGGAAATTTTTTCATCCGCAATGAGATGCTGGCGGCTCTCGGTTACTCTGCCGAGAGTTTTCACCCCGTTTCACCGAAACTTTGCTGGATCGAGCCGAGCCGCTGAGGGGGTGCCCCTTCCCTGAGATGCTCAAAGAAGAGGCCACCCATCTATGCTTTTAACTGTTCCAGGTACTGCTTGCGGAACTTGGCGACTTTCGGCGCGATCACCACGCGGCAGTATCCCTGGTCAGGATTGTTTTGGAAATACGCCTGGTGATAATCCTCCGCCTGATAAAACACATCCAGCGGTGTAACTTCCGTCACAATCGGATCATCCCAGATTTTCGCCTGGTCCAGTTCCGCGATAGTCTGTTCGGCCACCGCTTGTTGCTCCGGTGAGTGGTAAAAAATCACCGAACGATACTGTGTGCCGACATCTGCCCCTTGACGATTCAAGGTGGTCGGATCGTGAATGGTGAAAAAAACGTTGAGCATATCGCGGAACGACACCACCGCCGGATCAAACGTCACCTGCACTACCTCGGCATGGCCTGTCATCCCGGTACAGACCTGCTGATAGTTGGGCTGGACAACACGCCCGCCGGAATACCCCGATACCACATCCACCACGCCCTTCAATTGATCATAAACCGCTTCCAGGCACCAAAAACAACCGCCACCCAGTGTCGTTATTTCCATCATCGACTCTCCTCACATTAGTCACATATCGATTATAAAAAATAACGATTGCACTGGCCCACCAATTACAGCAGTTTCCCATAGGTGATGTTGATCCCGTTCCGGATCACAACCTGGGTTACACCCGCATCATCACCAATTTCGTGATGGATGCGCAGCGCTTCTTCAAAGCTGGCAATGGACCGTTCGCGCTGGCCGAGTACACCGCAAAACAGCCCAATGTCACTAAGCAGCCGCCCGACATAAAACGGCTGGTTCAGCGTGCGATAAACTTTGAGACTTTCTTCAAAAGCATCCACCGCCCCGCCGTAATCGCCGATGCTGCTGAGGGCATAACCAAGCGCATGCAGGCCGAATGCGGTCTCATGCGGCACGTCATACCGCCGCGCCACCGCCAGCCCGCGCTCGATCTGGATTTGAGCGTCCGCGTGTGGGTCCAGCAGCAGTTCGCGCCGCATCAGGATACGTGCCCACAGCAGTTCCCGTGAGGGGGCGGATGCACACCGGATGAGGGCCTGCCGGAGTAATTCTTCGCCCGGTTCAAAAACACCGCGCATCAGGCAGTACAGGTACATTCCTTCCAATGCCAGGCTGATCATCTCCCAGTCATTTTTATACACACGCCAGCTCCACGCGGCGCGCACATTTTCAAAATCCGTCTCAATTTCCTTGACCGCATCAAATTGGCTTCGTGTCCGGAAATCTGACTCGCGCTGGCAGAGCAGGCTCATATAGTAATGGCTGTGAATATCACGCGCGGACTCGGCCTGCCCTGTCGCTTCGAGTTTTTCCTCCGCATACTGGCGCAGCAGTTCATGGGCTTCATACCGCCCGGTATCCGGATCGCGCCGCAGCAGTGATTTATTGACCAATGCCGTGAGCGTGCCGAGTGTCGCGCCCGTGACATACTGTGCGATCTGGCGTTTGACGCCACCCCGAAAAATAGACAGCTTCATAAAAACGCTGCGTTCCGTATCGCTCAGCCGGTCCCAGGCGGATTCAAACACGGCGCGGATGCTGCGGTGTCGTTCGGGGATATCGCGAATGTCCGTTTCCAGAAAATCCAGGTTCTGCTCAATCTCATCCGCGATCTCTTGCAGCGCTAACACTTCGACCCAAGCCGCCGCCAGCACAATCGCCAGCGGAATCCCCAAAACACGGCGGCAGATATGCTGGACCAGCGGCAAATCAGTTTCGGTTAATTCAAAACCCGGCTGGATGCGCCGGGCATGCTGGATAAACAATTGGATGGCGTCATATTTGAGTGCTTCTTCCAGCGGTTCCCACTGCGGAATCTCCATCCCGCCCAGTTTGAACACCACTTCGCCGCTCAAATTCAGACGTTCGCGCGAGGTTGCCAGAATTTTGATGCGCGGCGCGATACTGAGAATTTCGCTGATCAGCAGCGCCCCATCCATCATATGCTCAAAATTATCGAGCACCAGCAGCATATGCTGCACATTCTTCCCACGCAGGTACGTCAGAAGCTGCTGCTTGTTATCCCCAATGGGCGAAAACGTGAACCGGATCGCGTTGGCAATGGCAGATACCATGCTGTCCACCGTATTCAGCATCGCCAGGGGCACAAAATGCACTCCGTTCGCAAAATGTTCGATCTGTTGGGCGGCGCATTCCAGGGCCAGCCGCGTTTTGCCGATTCCGCCCGCGCCGTGAATCGTGATCAGACGCACGTTAGGATCGGTCAGCAACTTATTGAGTTCCGCTAGTTCATGTTCCCGCCCCACGAAGGGCGTAAGCTGGGCGTACAGGTTGTGCTTGAGCGGAATATGCAGCGAAAAACTGGATGAACTGCTGCGCTGCTCGGTGCTCATGTTCTGGATAATCGTT
Source organism: Aggregatilineaceae bacterium (assembly GCA_036260665.1). GTDB lineage: Bacteria > Chloroflexota > Anaerolineae > Aggregatilineales > Aggregatilineaceae > DATAMF01. The sequence goes on from DATAMF010000553.1 coordinate 17,612, forward strand.
TCCAGTTCGGCCCCCACCCGCCGGATACTGGAAATCCGCGCATGGCGATCTTTTTCGAGCATGCGGTAGATCAGATCGACCAACCCAACCGGCGCATCCGGTTGTAAGGCTTCCAGGTCGGGCACCGGTTTGTTGAGGATCGCCGCCAGTGTCGCGCTGGTCGTATCTTCATCGAATGGCCGCTGGCCCGCCAGCATTTCGAACAGCATCACCCCAAACGACCAGATGTCGGCGCGCCCGTCAATCTCCTCGTTGTTGATCATTTCCGGGCTGAGATATGGCAGCGTCCCCAGCAGGGTATAGGATTGTGAGAGGCGCGGCTGACCGATCAGGTACGCCATCCCGAAATCCGTCAGGCGCGGGGTGCCCTCTTCCGTCAGCAGCACATTCGCCGGTTTCAGATCACGGTGGACAATATTCAGCCGGTGCGCATGCGCCAGCCCATCAGCCAGATCAAGCGCCAGATTCAAAACGCGCTCCAGTGCCAGGACGCGCTGCTGGTCGAGTAAATCGGCCAGCGATCCGCCGCCCAGATACTCCATCACCAGGTAGTGCCGTTCCTGTTCTACAAACGATGTCACGATCTTCACAATATTCGGGTGATCGATCTGGCGCAGGGCCTCAACTTCGCGGTTGAAACGATCAATGATGTGGAGATCAGGAGAAACATTTTCCGATTTCAGGACTTTGATCGCAACTAGTTGGTGCGTGTGCAGATCCGTCCCCCGAAACACCTCACTCATGTCACCATATCCAAGCTGCCCGCCGAGCTTAAAGCGGTGATGCAGCAGCGCGCCGCCCCCATTTTCAGCAGCACCGATCTCGCCGGATCGAATCTGTTCATACAGGGCTGTTGTTTCCGAAGATGGCGCGAGGTCTAATTCGGTTTCCAATAGACGGCAGCAGGTTTCATACTGTGCTAATGCGGCGGCCCGCTGGCCCGCACAAGCATACAACACCATCAGGCGGCGGTGGGTTTCTTCGCGCAAGGTGTCCAGTTGCAGAAGCTGCATCGCGTAGGGAATCGCCGCGCCGTAATCATGCTGATCTTGCAGGCCGCCGACCAGCACGTCCAACGCTTCCATCACCCGGAATCGCCAGCGCTCACGTTCCGGCATCAGCCACTCGTCAAACCCCCGGCTGTCAATGTAAAACCCCGCCAGAAAATCACCCTGGTACAGCCGCAGCGCCTGTTCAAGCTGGCGCAGCACATTCGGCGAAGGGAAGCCATCCTGCGTCAACTGCCTGTTAACATCAGTCAGTTGATCGTTCAGTTCGGCAGCATCCAGCCAGTAGTTTTCGCTCATCCCCACGGCTTGCCGCGTAATCGTGATATATGGGCCGACATGCTGTCGCAGACTGCTGAGTACAACCCGCAGGTTGGAAAGCGATTGAGCCTGGGTTCGTTCTTCCCACAGCAGTTCCGCCAGCACTTCGCGGGGATATGTCCGCCCCGTGTAGGCCAGGTAGACCAGCAGCGCTTCTACTTTGCGCGAAGCAAACCCCTGGATAAGTTGTCCGCCGCGCTCAATCGATAATCCACCCAGCGTGCGGATATGCAGTACATCGTTCATGAAACTCACCCAACCCCTGAACGATTTCTAAGCGATCCCAAAGCGGTTGTTGCATAAGATAGGGTAATTGTAACGCCATCATGGAGTGAGAGAAATGTCCCACCGGCTTGCTATTGACTTTGGAACCACCAACAGCGTAATCGTCCATCAATCCAACAGTCACATGGACGTTCTGCCTCTGATCCCGTCGCTGCTCTATGTCGAAGATGGCCGGAGCGGTCAGGCAATTGTGGGAGAAGATGTCAAAACGATGGGCCTTGATCAAACCCCAACGAACCGCCTGTTCCGCAATTTTAAGCGCGGCATGGTGACAACCCCCACGCCTGCCCCACGTGAAATTGACGGCGCGCTGTGGGATGACCGGGCCGCCGGGGACGCCTTCATTCGCCACCTGCTGTCCACCCTGCCCTACGATCTGGAAGCGATTGATCAGATCGTGCTCACCTCGCCGGTGATGGCCTTCGAGAATTACCTTTCCTGGCTGACCGGGATTATGGAACCGCTGACCACCGATCCGGATCGTATCCGGTTGGTCGATGAATCCACCGCCGCCGCGCTGGGGTACGCCGTCACCGAACCGGGGGCCGTCGTGCTGGTTTTCGATTTTGGCGGTGGAACGCTCGATCTCTCGCTGGTCCAACTGCCGGAGAGCCGCGAAAAAACGGGCAGTTTTCTGGGGCGGATGTTTAATGCGAAGCAGCAGGTCGCCAAAGTGATCGCCAAGGCGGGGCGCGTGTTGGGCGGCAGCGATATTGATCAATGGCTGTTAGCCGATGTGCTGCGCCAAACCGGGTTGGTGCCCTCTGATCTTGGCAGCGATTACGCCGCGCTGTTGACCCTGTGCGAACAGGCCAAAATTGCACTCTCAACACAAGAATGTGTGCCGCTGGATTTCACTGTGAATCACCGGGATTACCACCTGCCCCTTACCCGTGCCGATCTGGAAACGATCCTGGAACAAAACGGCTTCTATGCGGCGCTGCGCCACGTGATCGAAAAAGTGATGGTGACAGCCCGCCAGCAGGGCATCTTCAAGGAAGATATTCACTATGTGCTGCTGGTCGGCGGGGTTTCGCTGATGCCGTCCGTCCAGGCGCTGTTGGGACACTACTTCACCAAAACCGCGATCCGCGCCGATAAACCCTTTACAGCGGTGGCCGAGGGCGCGCTGCAAGTGGCGCTCGGTTATGGTTTGGACGATTACCTGAATCACAGCTACGGCATCCGTTACCTGGATGACCACGCGCATCAGTATGAAGAACTCATCCCCAGCGGCACCCATTATCCGACGGATAAACCCGTGGAGATCACGCTTGGGGCGGCGCACGCGCGGCAGTCCGCCATTGAGTTTGTGATCGGCGAAGTCGAAACCGACTCCACCGCGCTCGTGGAAATGGTCTATGAGGACGGTCAGGCGGTGTTTGTCGCCCAAGCCGATCAGGGCGCGCAGCAGATTGTCCCGCTGAACCTCGACGCGCCGCGGATGGCGTATCTGGCGCCGAATGCCAAACGCGGTGAAGACCGGATCCGGGCTGCCTTTCGCGTGGATGCCCACCGTCAACTGCGTCTCACCGTTCTGGATTTGAAAACCCGTGAAGAACTGCTTCACGATGAAGTCGTCGTCACGCTCAAATAGGAGTAAACCTTGTGATCACCACCGGATACGAACCCTGTCTATCGAAGACCAACCGCCGCCGGGGATACCAACGCCTGCTGCCGCGCCAGTTAGGAGCACTTCTGAACATGCTGCCCGCCAGCGCGATTTCGCTCAATGCCGCCGCCGAAATGCTGCTCAACGGCGGCTTTTATACCCGTTACAACGCCGCGCGGCTGCTCAGTGAGCGCGGAGATCGAGACGCCCGGCTGATCATGCAGGAAGTCTTAAACACGGGGAACACGCCCGCCCGTGCCAGCGCCGCCCGCCACCTGTTTCGTTTTTCGTGGTTTGCCGCCGAGCCGCTGCTCCGTCAGGCGCTGAACGATGCGGACGAGCGCGTCCGGGAAGCCGCCGTCTATGCGCTGTGCGAATGCCGGGAGCTGGCGGCTTACCAACTGCTCGTAAATGTGCTCCCCCACGAAACCGATCTGGTGCGTGAGGCGGCGGTCTGGGGCCTCCGCACCAGCCAGGACAGCGCCGCTGTCCCGGTTCTTGAACAGGCGATGGACGCACAGGACCCCGAAGTGCGCATCAAGGTGCTGGAAATTCTGAGCGCCAATGGTTCCCCTGAAGCGCTGCCCGTCGTGCGCCGGGCGCTGTCTGATGCGAACGGCGATGTGGTCTATAATGCGGTGCTGTCGCTGGTTGAGCTTCAGGAAGACAAAAGCGTGCTTGAGATCAGCCGATTGATCGAGGAAAACAGCGGTCTGCGCCTTGAATCCATCCTGCGCGGCTTTTTCCACGCGACGAATTATCTCCACCTGCTTCTGAACGAACATCCGGCGGTAGATGTGCTGCTTGATGCCTTAGCCCATGCCGTGATCGATCCCGCCGTCGAAGTGCGGCAGGCCGTTGTCTGGATTCTGGCCTGGCTGCGGCACGATCACGCTGATGCGCTGCTGCGCTATATGTTCACCCACGAAACAGACACCGAGGTAAAAATCCACATTTTGCGGGTCGCACACGCCCTCATGAACCGGATCGCCGCTGAACTGCTGGACGACGCGCGCTACAGTGAGGATGAAACGCTCTATGCTGCTGCTGAAACGCTGCGCCAAAACGCCTCAACCGCCTACGATCCTGATGCCTTGGCAAAGTCCCCACTCAACCGGGAAGAATTGGCGAATATCGCCATAACTTGAATCAGGGCCAGACGTCTGATATAACTAGAGCGTAATCCTACTGAGCTAGGGGAAGGCCCATGTCTATTTATGATTCACAAGTCAAGGCAGCGACCAATCAAATCGACATCGAATTCTGGAAAAATCCATTCGGGGTCGAAGTCGAATTTGACACCCTAAAATTTCTCTTTATCCCCGACCATGTATCCGCCTTTACCGCCTCGCAGCTTGCCCATAAAGTTTACCGCTATCAAATAGATAACATTCGCACCAAAAAGCAGATCACCCATGCCGTGATGATCACGATGGGCGGTTTGCTGCCGGGTGTGCTGCTGCACGATCATCTCGCCTGGACGCTCAACAAAAACATTCCACCCATTGAGTTCGGCACATTGGGCGTTAAATATTATGCCGGGCCAGGCCAACCGCTGGATGAGCCGCGTATCATTCATCCGCTGTCCATCGAGGTCGAAAATCGTGTCGTTGGGGTTATTGAAGATCTGGTGGATTTGGGTGGTACAGCGCGTTTTGTCGCTCAATACCTCGTGGAAGAGCGCAAAGCGGACAAAGTGGTTTTGATTGCGCCGTATCTCAAAAGCAAAGATGTAACCCAGGAAATGGATGTTATTTATTATGGCCATGTGCCGAAAGACACCTGGATCATTACGCCGCGCGAACGGGTCGAAACCTTGATCAAGCGCGTCCCCTACTGGCGGGATCACGGGGCCACGTTGGAAGCCTGTGAAGCCAATTTGAATAAAATCGGCTATCCGCATTACCTGTTGGACATTTATCTGCGCGCGACTTACGAGCGGGGCTAGGTCGAAAACCAAGCGGGTTCCTCTCATCCAGGAACCCGCCAATTATTGGTTAGATACGAGAGTGTTCCAGTTGTTGGCACGCGGGGTAGGCTGTGCAGCGCTCATCCTGCGGCTGAAGTTCAACGAGAGCCGTAGCGCCGTTGGGGACTTGGTAATCCATCCCGGCTGCCTCCTGCCGAACATGCAGAAGATAGCTTGCTTTTTCTTGCTCCTCGTCTGCCTTCTGGAACACCTCGAAAGTGGTGATCTTTTTCAGCGGTTGGGCAGCGCGGTCAATCTGCTCAAGTGTCGTTCCCAGTTTGCGATCCAGTTTCTGTAGCTGCTTCAACATGTCCCTGTCCTTCCGTGTGTTTCATTCGACACCACTATCTTACTAAAACCAGGACAGGGAGTAACCTACCCAAAGTGGTATCTTGATGAGGCATGGGTGGTATTTATGAGTCGGCTATCAGGTGTAGTTCACTACCCCGGATGATAGCCTGAGTCCGGCTGTTCACGCCGAGCTTCGAATAGATATTCCGCGTATGCACTTTGACTGTGCCAATGCTCAACACCAATTGCGCAGCAATATCCCGGTTCGAGAATCCTTTCGCCAACAGCCCCAATACATCCAATTCGCGCTCGGTCAGTGGATCGATCAGGTTTTGCTCAGTCACATGTTTCTGGTTCAACGCGGTGAACTCATCAATTGCTGCCGTTAAGTCTAAGGATTCCCCGCGTTTCCAGGCTGCTTTAAATGTGGCCTCATCCAGTTCATTTTCAAGCCGAGCGCGCAACCGTTTTAAGAGTGCCCAGTGCTCCATCCAGCCTGATGCATCCTTCGGCTGGGCATAGGCCAGTGCCAGGCATTCAACCGCTTTTTCGAGTTCATTATTCGCGGCGCAAACCGCGCTGTAAGTTGCCAGTCCGATAGTCGCTGGCCCCGGTGCATTCCGGTTGTACCCAGGCAAGTTTTGATATTCGCGCCGCAGCGCATCGTACTCACCCAATCCACACAGGCTGATCAGCAGACCCCACAAAAAAGCGCCGCTGGCAAATCCGATAAACGTACCCTCCATTAAAGCCAGGCTTTGGTTTACAAGATCGCGCGCGGTGAGATAGTCTTCATCCATAAGCGCCACAAGCAGCGCTTTGACCCCGAAGATCACAACCTGCCCGTCTCGATAGCTCGCCGCTTTGGTGGTATGCAGCGTTTCTTCGGTCAGCCGCCGTGCTTCCTCAAGTTTTCCCTCCAAAATCAACAGGACGATTAACTGGTAGGTCGTCTGGACGATGCCTTTAATCGTTCGGAGTTCATGCATAGCGATCAGTGCCTGCCGCGCATACTGCTCGCTGGTTGCATAATCCCCTATACCGTAATAAGACAGCGACATGCTGTTCAGCGCCCAGGCAATCCCATTAATATCTCCAAGCTTCGTCCGAATCTCCAGGCTCTCCTGGAGAATGGGCAGACCTGACGCATGGAGCATCGAAGTCCAACTCCCGATCCAGGCCATAATCTCACTGGTATAGAAGGGATCATCCAATTCGGCATAGAGGCTTCGGCTTTTTTCAAAGAGCGGTATAACCAGTTGATCGATCATCTCACTCGTATCGTCATACAGCATCAACATCGTAAAGGCCTGAAGATAGTAACAGAAGGCGACTTCGGACCAGTACTGGTGCTGGGTAGCAACATCGCGCCACTGATCGATTTCGGCGATGAGCGTGTTAATGTCCTGATCGTAAGCCTGATTCCCCATGACAATGATCCGCAGATACCGGGTTCGGATTCGGCTCATAATCATCTGGTTGCTGTCCGGTGTGGCCGCGAGTTTTTCCCATGCCGCTTTTAACAGCGAATACCCTTCCTGGTAGCGGGCACGCATATCACAGTAAAAATTGATCGTTTCTACTGCGCCGTCTAAGGCGGCATAATGTCCTTGTTTGACCGCCCAGTTCCAAGCTACCCGGATATTTTCAAAGTCATCATCAATCAAGTCCAATGACTCGATCTGGTGGTGGGCCTTAATCCGTGCCTCTAACCAACCCAGCATCTCCAGGAAAAACAGCGAATGTGCATCATGAACCGCTTGTTCCTGTTGGGCCGCCTGCAATTCCTGATAACCGTACTGGCGCAGCAGTTCGTGGATGTTATACCGGCCATTATCATTAAGCGTTACCAGCGACTTATCCACCAGATTCGCCAGAATATGGAGCGATGCGCCCGTTACCACTTGGGCTGCTTCGCGTGTAAAACCACCCCGGAAAACCGAAAGTTTGCGGAAAACATCGCGCTCATCAGCAGTCAGCAGTTCCCACGAATGATTGAACACCGCGCGTACACTGCGATGACGCTCCGCCACGCCGCGTGCGCGTGACGTGAGAATATCCACATTCCGTGCAATCTCCGTCGCAATATCAGCCGGTGTTAAGGTTTTCAGCCAGCTTACCGCCAGTTCAATCGCCAGCGGCATGCCTTCCACCTGCTGGCAGATGCGGATGATGCTGTCACGGACCTCTTCGGCGGAAAAGTTATCCTGGATATGGCACGCCCGTTCCAGAAAAAGCTGTGCGGCGCTGTAATGCTCCAACGGGGCTGTATCCCCATTAACCGGAATCGACAACCCATTGACTTGATGCAGCCATTCGGTTTGCAGGTTTAATGCCTCGCGCGATGTCGCCAGAATTTTCACCCTGGGCGCACGATTCAGAATCTCATCGATTAAATCGACACCATCTAACACGTGCTCGAAATTATCCATGACCAGCAGTATTGCTTTATCCTGCAAATACTCAAGCAGTTTGTCGTGGGCTTCGCAGCATGAGTCTTGAATTTGCAGCTCCGTAAATTCGATGATAACCGAAGCAATATCTTCTGGATTAGAGATGGGAGCCAGCGGGACAAAATAAACACCGTCCTCGAAAGTTTCCGTTTTTCGTTTTGCAATTTCAATTGCAAGGCGAGTCTTACCGATTCCTCCGGGTCCAACCAACGTGAGCAGCCGGCACAGCGGATCATCTAACCGCTGCGCTAGCTCTGTCACTTCATCCGTTCTACCCACGAATGTCGTGGATAACGACGGCAAATTTTGACGTGTCGTGAGCTTAACCATACAACCTCCTTGCAACCCACTTATTATACCCTGTAAGGCCGTTGAATGGGTGAACATTTATTCTAGATTTTATCGAGGCATTTGTTAACTTGCTTGACACTAGATGTAATTCGTTGTATTTTTATTGTAAGCGCTTACGGTTGTTTTCCATCAAAAATTGCATTAAGTTTAGGAGTTGGCACCATGAAGCCAAGTCTCCAAGAGATTGCTGAACTGGCAGGCGTTTCTACCGCAACCGTTTCACGGGCTTTAAATGATCGTCCGGGTGTTAACCCTGAGACACGCAAGGAAATTCTGCGCATTGCGCGCGAAATGGGCTACACCCCCAATGTGGCGGCCAAAAGCCTCGCCACATCCCGCACATTTACGTTAGGATGCGTCACCTACTATCACAGTCCGCAGCCCATTTCCAGTTACCATGTGCAAATTGTGCAAGGTATTGACCAGGAAGCCCGTCAGCGTGGTTATCATGTCATCACAACCTTTGTCGATCTCGAAACAATGGCCGACGGCTTACGTTTTCCGTTGATCACCGAACAGCGCGTAGATGGGCTGGTGCTGGTTGGCCCGGCGCTCAGTGCCTCATTCATCATCGAGCTTTACCGTAGCCATATTCCACTCGTGCTGGTTGATAATTTACTTCATGAGACAGAACTGGATGCTGTCGTGTGTGATAATGTGCGCGGAACTTACCGCACTACTCACCACCTGATCACCGCCCATAACCTGCGCAAATTGGTATTTTTCTCCGGCCCTGCCGACTGGTTCAGCAGCCGCGAACGCCGCCAGGGATACGAATTGGCCCTGCGTGAAATTAACCAGGAACCTTGCACGATCTTTATGCCCGATACAACCGTGAATACCGGTTATGCTGCCATGCTGGAAGCGCTCGAACGCTGCCCCGATTTGGAAGGCATTATAGCGGTAAACGACGCGACGGCAGTCGGCGCGATCCGCGCGGCCAAAGACAGAGGCCGTCGTGTTCCCGAAGACGTGGCCTTTGTGGGTTTTGATAATGTCACCTGGGGTCCGCTGCACGAACCCCCACTCACCACCGTGCGCATGTTCAAACACGAAACCGGAATTCAAGCCGCCCGCCGCCTGATTGATGTCATCGAGCGCGGCGGTTCTCCCGGTTTTCAACTCCGTCTGGGAACTGAACTCATTGTGCGCCAATCGTGTGGCTGTCCACCCAGTGAAGAACCGATCTTTACCGATCAAGGGAGTTAAGACTCAGGCTTGAGTAGAAAGGAAGGAAGGAAACTGTTTTACAAGCCTTTACCCCTTTTAAATAAGTTTAATGAGGAGATGTAAAACATGAAGAAGTACCTGCGTATCATTCTTTTGGCGGCACTGGTGTTGGTTATGCTGCCTATCACAACCACCCAGGCCCAGGATAAAGTCCAACTGCGTATTACCAACTGGGCCGGCGTGGACGAAGCGGCTGAATTTCAGGCCATTGTAGACGAAGTCAACGCGAACTCAGACACATTCGAAATCATCTACGAGCCGCAGCCAGCCGACTACTACACCCAACTGCAAACCGAATTGGCGGGCGAAACAGGACCAGACCTGTTCTGGCTCGATCAAGACCACATGTCCTGGGCCTTTGACGGCGTGCTGCTCGATATTTCGGAGTATCTTGCAGCCGATACCCGCGATGTGGCAAACCCTGACGACTACTTCCCTGGTATTTGGCAGATTGTTGCCCTCAACGACGGTGTGTATGGCTTGCCCTGGATCGCCGCGCCTGTCGTATTGTACTACAACAAAGACATTTTTGATGAAATGGGGATGGAATACCCCACGGCTGACTGGACCTGGGATCAGTTCCGCGAAGCCGCCGTCGCGCTGACCAACGAAGACCACTACGGCTTCACCATGAACAGTTGGCCACCTATCCACATGTTTATCTGGTCCTTCGGTGGTGAAGTCATCAGCGAAGACCTCCAGTCTTCTCCCATCGACACGCCCGAAGCAATGGCTGGCGCGCAGTTCTATGCCGACATGATCTACAACGAAGAATGCTGCCCATCCGAACAAACCATTGCCGAACAAGGCTTTGGCGAAATGTTCAAGGCGGGCACCGTCGCCATGTTCATGGGCGGCGCGGCGGATGACCTGGATCGAGTTGATGGTTTGAATGTGGGTGTTTCCCCCGTGCCGAAGGGCGTGAACGGCGAAAACACAACCTTCTCCTGGAGTGCGGCAACCGTCATTAATGCCAAGACCGAACACCCCCAGGAAGCCTATGAAGCATTAATCGCGCTGACCGAAGGCATCCAGAACTGGAAGATCGTGTCGCCGCGCGTCTCGCAAGCCACCGTTGAACATCTGATCGCGTCTGAACCCCGCAAAGAAGCCAGCGCCGAAGCGATCATTCAGGCTGTGCCCTATATGCGTGCCTTCCGGATCATTCCCAAGTTCTCCGAATGGAGCACCATCTTCTGGGAAGACTTCCAGGCTCCGCTGTTCCATGATGAAGATACCGTCGAAAACCTCTCTGCCGATGCAGCTATCCTGCTTCAGGATGTTCTGCCAACTGAATAATTCCCACCATTCGACTGACAGCAGGGGCGTCATTCACGCTCCTGCTTTTCTATAAGGAGGTGCCCCGTGAAGGGCGACCCTGGGGCCTTTGCCTCTTATTATCCTACACTGCTGCGTTATATCGGTGTGGCGCTAGCGTTGGGAATTCTGATGTTTATCGTGTACCGGCTGCTGCGTTTTGTCGGTGTCAAACGCAACGCTGCAACCGGATTCACCTTAGTCCTACCCTGGATAGTGGGCTTTTTAGCTTTCATACTCTTCCCGATCCTGATTTCTTTTTATCTGAGCTTTACGGAATACGACATTCTGTGGGATAACCCCAAGAAACTGGATGATCCGCTTTTTAACTATAAACGTGCCCTCTCGATCAAAATTGTAGAACTCAAAGAGGGTGAACGCTCCCTGCAAGCCTTGGGGAAAATGGAAGGCGATACGCCCGAAACCGTCCGCTACCGTGAAATGGACCGCTTCTCCGTCGGCGACAAAACCTATGTAGTCGGCGCGACAGACCAATACTTTTACAAAGCGCTCTGGCTCACCTTGCGCTATGCCGTTATCAACGTGCCGTTGGGGCTAATCGGCGCGTTAGCTGTTGCCCTGCTGCTGAATCAGAAAGTGAGAGGAGTGGGCATCTGGCGCACGCTCTACTACCTGCCCGCCGTACTGCCCGCCGCCGCGACAGCGCTGCTGTGGTTCTGGCTGTTCGCCCCCACCACCGGACTCATTAACAGCGCGCTCAAACCCATTTATGAACTGTTTGATGCTAAACCGCTGGGCTGGTTCACCGATCCCCAATTGGTACTCCCCTCTTTTGTCATCATGGGGATGTGGGGCGTTTTCGGTGCCAATACGGTGATCTTGCTGGCTGGCCTGAAAAACATTCCCACCGAACTCTACGAAGCGGCATCGATTGATGGCGCGGGCGCTTGGGTTAAATTCCGCCGGGTCACGCTGCCGATGCTCAGTCCGGCGCTGTTTTATACCCTTGTCACCGGAACGATTGCCGCACTTCAGCTCATGACCCAGCAGGCCTTCATCCCCACCAAGCGCGAAGACGGGTGGTTTGTTAACTGGTTTATCTATAACGAAGCCTTCAACTTTGGCCGGATGGGTTATGCTTCGGCGCTCGGCTGGATGGTTGCGCTGTTGATCATTCTTCTGACCCTAATCATTTTCCGTTCGTCGGCGGCCTGGGTCTTCTATGAAGGCGGAAAGCGTGAAGAGGGATAGTGTGATGACGGCTCAAACTCAACCCATCGAAGCGATCCGCGATCCGCTGGCGCAGCGCCGCCAGATTCAACGCCAACTTCAGCGCGCCCTCGTTTACAGTTTGCTGGTGATCGGAGCGCTGATCGTCCTGATCCCTTTTTTCTGGATGATCTCAACTTCCCTGAAGACCGAAAAACAGACCTTTGCCCAACCGCCGATCTGGATTCCCAAACCGCTCCAATTTGAAAACTATATCGATGCCTGGGATCGCCTCGGAAGCATTGCGCCCGGCCTGACTTTCTGGCGCATCATTGGCAACACCCTGTTTATCACGATCCTGGCTATGTTCGCGGAGATGTTCAGCGCGGCGGTAGTGGCTTATGGGTTTGCGCGCTTCGAATTTAAAGGCCGCAACCTCATTTTTTTCATCATGCTCTCCACGATGATGATTCCCGCTACCCTGACACGTGTCCCGGCCTTTCTAATCTGGAAAGAGTTGGGGCGGCTCAACACCTACGATCCGATGACCGTGCCCGCGTGGTTTGCATGGGGGCCAGCCTATGTCTTTTTGCTGCGCCAGTTTTTTATGACCATCCCGCGTGAAATGGAAGAGGCGGCGACCATCGACGGCGCAAATCCAATCCAGACCTTTTTTTTCGTGATGCTGCCGCTTGTCAAACCGGCTTTTCTGGCGATTGGTGTGATGTCATTTCAGGGGAACTGGAACAACTTTGAAGCGCCGCTGATCTATCTGAATACAACTCAGATGTTCCCCCTGATCCTGTCGATCCAGTTTTTCCAGCAGTCGCTCTCCAAAGAAGCGCCCAAATTTCACTATATGATGGCGATGGCGACCATGATGGCCCTGCCCATTCTGGTCCTGTTTTTTGTCGCGCAGCGTTATTTCATCGAAGGGTTAAATGTGGGAGCAGTCAAAGGCTAAAACTGATGGTCAAGCGTATCTTGTATGGGTTAATAATCCTGCTGGTGATGCTGTTGAATAACCCGCGTGTTCCAGCCGCGCAAGATGATCCAATGCGCAATGGATTAGTAAATCTCGAACACCTGTTATTTTTGACTGAATCCACCACCTTTGGCGATCTTCCGGTGGCGATTGTCCATATTTACTCCGAACACCCGGAATATGAATGGGTGGATGCGGCAGGCGAAGGCATTTCGGCGGTGGATGATGTGGCCCGCGCTGCGCTGGTTTACCTGTGGTACTACGAGCAGACCGGAGACAAACGCGCCCTCGAACAATCCCGCCTGTGCCTGAACTTTGTGCTTCATGTGCAGAATAACGACGGCACGTTCCATAATTTCGTGCTGGATCGCGACGGCACCATCAACATCGACGGCGCGACCAGCTACAAATCGCTCGGCTGGTGGGCGATGCGCAGCCTGTGGGCGCTGGCCGAAGGCTACCGGATCTTCGCCACAGCCGATCCCGATTATGCCGCCCAACTCCAGGCTAGCTATAAACTCACCGAGTCAGCCTTGATCGCTGCCAATCCGCCGGACAACTACGGCAAATACAGCCAGGTGCACGAATTCAGCGTGCCCGCTTGGATACCCAACGGTGCCGCCGATGAGTCATCCGTCGCGCTGCTGGCGCTTACGTCCTACTATCGCAGCGACCCAAACCCCGACACCCAAAAACTGATCGAATATATTGCCGATGGCATCGCCGCCTATCACCTGGGCGACAGCCAGACCTACCCCTTCGGCATGCATCCGGTGACGACCAACGCGCCCGGTTACTGGCACGCCTGGGGCAGCCATCAGGTTCATGCCCTGGCCGAAGCGGGTGCGGCGCTGAACCGTCAGGACTGGATCGACTCGGCAGCGCTCGAAGCCAACACCTTTCTCATGCGCCAGTTAGCCTTTGAACAGATCAACGAAATCGGCATTCTCCCGCGCCGCGCCGCCCAGATCGCCTATGGCACCGATATGCTGGTCCAGGGCTACATGGCGCTCTACCGTGCAACGGGCGACGAAAACTACGCACGTTATGCCGGGTTAGCCGCCTCCTGGCTTTTCGGGAATAACATGGCGGGCGTCCAGATGTATGATCCCGAAACCGGGCGCTGCTTCGATGGCATTCAAGGCACCACCTCGTGGCGCGTCAATCTGAACTCCGGCGCGGAATCCACCATCGAAGCGCTCATGGCACTGTTAGTGGTCCAGCCCGACCCGGTAGCCTCGAAATATCTATCCTATAAAGAAACCAGTGTCCGCCCGTACCTCCTGCTCGAAGCCGAGTATGGACACAAAACGGCGGGAAAACCGGACTTCCGCACCCGCGACTGGACGGGCGAATCCTATTTCAGCAGCAAGCAGTATTACAGCTTAGGTGCGGGGGATGTGCTGGCCGTCGATTTTGAGGTTCCCCAAACCGGCGACTATTGGATTTATGCCGCCCAACAGCGGGAATCTATCAATGCGAAGGAGTTGCAGCTTGTGGCTTTGCGCGCACCGGCACCGATCACCGTCGATGGTCATCTGGACGAATGGGCGGACGTTCCTACTTTCTCCGCCAACACCGCCCGCCAGTTTTTGCGCGGCGCGTCGATCTGGCGTGGCCCGGACATCGATAGTTTTGCGGTTCAGTTGATGTGGGATGATGAAAACCTTTACTTGGCCGCCACCGTCCGCGATCCCGTCCACGAACAGGATCAGATCGGCCCCGGTGTGTGGCAGCAGGACGCGCTGTGGGGTTACGTCGATGGCATGGGGCGCGGATCGCGGCTGAGTTCCAAGTTCACCCTGGCGCAAACTCCCGACGGTCCCCAGGTCTGGGACTGGGTCGCCTCAGCCTGGATGCCCAATGCACAGCTTGCCTGGCAGCCCTTCGAGTCCGGCGGCAGTTATGTCTATGAAGCGGTGCTGCCCCTCCGTTCGCTGGGCATTGATGATCCGGCAGTCGGCAAAATTGTCGGCATCGAAATCGGGCGCGGCATTGGTGGTGACTCCTTCCTCGATCTGACCGGGGCCGACCCCGATACCGCCTCGAATCTGGCCGATCTGATCCTGATCAACACCCTCAGCGATCTGGATGCCATGGGCGGCGCGGAATCCGTTCTGGCGGGCGGCACCGATGCGATTGCGTTAGGCGTCACGCTAGACGACGGTGAACAGATCGTCGTTCACTCGAATACCGCCCCTGATCGCCGTTATCTGTGGCTGGATCGTGTTGGGACTCGCCCGGTATCGCTGGAAGCCGGATCGCACACCTTAAGTCTGACCTACGCAGGAAGCGAACCCAGCCGCCGCGCCGTGATCGACGGCTTCCTGATTCAGCCTGTCGTCGCCCAGCGCATCTTCACTGGGCCGGATGAAGCCACCCTAACTTTAACTTACGACACGTTAACCGGCGTCGTAACCATAGCAGAAACCGAATAAGCTGGTGCATTCGGGCGAAACAGCCCACCTACTCTGGAGATATAAGCATGACTCTCAAGTTAACGCGCTACGCTGGCAATCCGATCTTATTGCCTTCGACCCATAACATTTGGGAAAACGCGAATGTGTTTAACGCCGCTGCGATTGAATTTAACGGCCTCGTCTACATTCACTACCGGGCGCAGGGTTTGGATCGCCTTTCTCGCATCGGCTGTGCCATCAGCACCGACGGTTATCACTTCAACCGCTTGCAGGAACCCGTTTTGTCGCCGGGGAACGAGTACGAGACGTATGGGGTAGAAGATCCGCGCATCACCGAGATCGACGGTGTTTTTTATATGCTTTACACCGCCTATTCGCCGCATGGTACGCGCGTCTCGCTGGCCCGCAGCGCCAATCTGATCGACTGGGAACGGATGGGCGTGGTGCTTCCTGATGAGGATAACAAAGACGCGGCCCTGTTCCCCGAAAAAATCGGTGGGCGTTATGTCATGTTTCATCGCCGTGTGCCCGACATCTGGTTAGCCTACTCGGATGATCTGCTGCACTGGACCGACCACCAGATCATCATGCGTCCGCGCCCCGGTCTATGGGATGGCATTCGCATTGGCGCAGGCGGGCCACCATTCCGCACGGATGACGGCTGGCTGTTTTTCTATCATGGCTTTGCCGAAGATCGCATTTACTGCCTGGGGATCGCGCTGCTTGACCTGAACGATCCGTCCAAAGTGCTGAAGCGCCAAATCGAACCCATTCTCTGCCCATCAACCCCTTGGGAATATTTCGGTGATGTGCCCAATGTGGTTTTTACCGATGGGGGCGTCGAAACCGAATCGGAATATCTGATCTACTACGGCGCAGGCGATCATGTCATGGCGGTAGCATCCGTCAGCAAACAGGATGTCGCCGCGTTTATCAAAGGCTAGGCGAACATGGCCGAACCACTCGGTCTAGGATTAGTTGGGGCGGGCGGCTTTGGCGTATTCTGCCTGGCCGCCTTTGCCGAGATGCCCGAAGTAATTGTGACAGCGGTGGCGGATACCGATCTGGATCGTGCCCGTGCCGCTGCGCCTCCCCAGGCCGCCATCTATGCTGATTACCGCGCCCTGCTGGATGATCCCAATGTGCAGATCGTCGCCATCAACACGCCGCCCCATCTGCACGCCAGCATGTCGATTCAGGCCGCGCAAGCGAGCAAACATATCTTTGTCGAAAAACCGCTGGCGACTACTCTGGATGATGGTTTAGCCGCTGTCCGCGCTGCCAAGGAAGCGAATGTCCTGCTGACTGTGGATTATGTGCTGCGCTACCATCCGCTTCATCAACTCGCCGCGCAAATCGTCCACAGCGGCGCGTTCGGCTCATTCCAGCATTTTTCGCTTGAAAATTTTGCCACCGATGAAACGCTTCTTCGTGGTCACTGGTTCTGGGATCAAGCGCAGAGCGGCGGCATTCATGTCGAACACGGCGTCCACTTTTTTGACATCTGCAACCATCTCGCCTCGGTCAAACCGGACTTTACTTCCGGCTGTGCCCAGCCGCGCGCCGATGGTCGTGTGGATCGCGTCAGTGCCACCGTCCGTTACGGGGATTCCGCGCTGGCAACGTTTTTCCACAGTTTCACCCAGATCCGCTCCATCGAACAAACGACAATTCAGATCAACTGCGCGCGCGGCCATCTCACTGTTTCAGGCTGGATTCCAACCGATCTAACGCTGTCCGGTCTGACCGATAAAGCCGGATTGAATACCCTCCACCGTTTATTGGGCACCCAGCTAGAAATCATGGAACATTTCCAGGGACCGCAGAGGCGTTTCCTGCATGGCGGCACGGAAGATCATCTGGTCGCACACATCCGCGCCCATGTCACCGCACCGGATCGTCAGGGTGACTACAAACGCGCCATTCAATCGGGTTTGCGTAATCTTGTGCGCGCCATTTGGAAGGAAGAAGCGTTGATTGTGACTCCCGAAGATGGCCTGCTTAGCCTGTCCGTCGCGTTGGCCGCTCGTGACAGCACCTGTGGTCAATCATGAATATCGCGGCAGCCAAAGACGCCGCGCTGCATGTCCTGCGTCATAATGCACGCGGCCCGCATGGATTGCCGCGCGTCGCGGGTTGGGGGTATCCCGAACCCTATACCCGCGACTTGATGATCTCGTCTTTAGGTTTTTTGATCTCCGGCGATCTCGTTCTGATCAATATCTTGCAGCGTGTCTTAGAGTCGCTGGCCCGCCATCAATCACCGCACGGCCAAATTCCCGGTCTGGCTCATACGCCGCACGATCTCGGCTCCAGCGATACCACACCCCTCTTTTTGATCGCGCTGGCGCTGTTCCGGC
>DATAMF010000554.1:0-4593 GCA_036260665.1 Aggregatilineaceae bacterium
GAACATTTCGGCGTTATCCGCTTCGAGCGTGTAATTTAATTCGTCCCACAACACCGCGCTGAATTCATCCAGCAGCAGCGGGACATTGGCGCGGCGGGAAATGAATTTGAAGCGCATGGCATGCCGCGCGATCACGCCCAGGGCCTTGAGATCGGTGTAGACTACCGAGCCGATGCCGGGACGCTGAATCTTGACGACGACCCGCGTGCCGTCCAGCAGCCGGGCGCGGTGGGCCTGGCCGAGCGATGCCGCCGCAATGGGGATGGGATCGAATTCAGAAAAATGCTGGTCCAGCGGGCCGAGTTCCGCATGCAGGGTTTCGCGCAGCAGTTCAAAGGGAATAGTCGGCACTTCATCTTGCAGCGCGGCCAGTTCATCGATCACTTCGGGGGGCAGAATATCGACGCGGCTGGAAACGAACTGGCCGAGTTTGATCATGACCCCGCCCATGTCGGCTGCCATATTGCGGAAGTCGTGTGCCCAGCCCTTAAACCGCACATTCCGGTTCTGGCGAATCAGCATATCCCCGAACAGGCGGCGCAAAATCACTTCCCACCACACCGCGCGGAGGAACAACCACAAGGCAAAACGCAGGGTGCGGCGGTAGCGGCGCGGATGGACGGTATAGATGGAAAGTTCAGCCGCGAGTTGATCCACCGAGGGGCGCTCACCAGAATTGCCCGGTTCTGCATGTTGATTGGTCATGTGCATCAGACCCCAGTGTCAGGCCATCCCAAGAAGCCCCGTGACGATCCTGTTTGACTCCCCTTCTCTGAGGGAAGGGGTAAGAGGGGATGGGTAAAGAATAGGGCGCAGCTTTAATACACGGTCTGCGCCCGAAACCCTTTATGCTTTGTGATTGCTGCGCGTGAAGTGAATGCGCAGCTTGGACTGCTCGAAGCGCGCATTCTCAATATCCAACTGCCAGAGCGAGTAGGGCAGCACAATGTTGCGGCGGTAAGGGCCAACCCGCAGCGTCAGTTCATCGGTGGAACGGTACAGGTCTAGATCGCTTTTGTCGGCAAAAGGCAGCGGCACGATCAGATAATAACCATCGTTGCCATCGGTTTCGATGCGGTGTGACTGTTCTTTCATCAGCACTTCCGCCGGGTTGCGATCTCCATAGAGTGCGTCGGCCAAACGGCGCAGTTGGTCAAAGCCGCCCATTTCGCTGTCGAACAGGGGCGCAGTCAGCAGCGGAAGCTGGCCGAACGCCTCACCAATAAATTCCATATTGTCGGCCTGCTGCGCTTTCCACTGCGCGAAATAGGGATCGGTGACTTCGGGCGGGATAATGCGGTTGCACAACACGGCATCCACTGCATACCCGTACAGGTTGAGATAGGTATAGGTGCGCTGCGTCTCTTTAATCACCATCCGTTCAGGATTGATCACGAGGCGCAAACTGCTGTAGTCCGGATCGGCCAGCAGCAAGCGCACTTTGTCGAGGGTGTCGAACAGCCCATCCACACTATCCAGCGTTTCAGCATCGGGGAGGTCCGCACCGATCAGCGGTTTGGCGAGCGGACGTAAAAACCGGCCCGGACCCCGCATCAGATTCATGATGCGGTTGAACCACCAGCGCGACGTGTCCGGCAGACTGAGCAGGCGCAGCGTTTCGGCGGTAGGCGCGGCGTCCACGATCAGCACATCGTGCTCGTTGTCCTCGGCATATTTGTTGATCCACAGCAGGTGTGCGCCTTCTTCGAGGCCGGGCAGAATGGTCACTTCTTCGGCGACGATGTCGGACACGCCGCGCGAACTGAGGACATTGAGCATATAGCGCTGGATGCGGCCCCAGTATTTATCCATTGAGTAGCGGGCATCGACTTCCTGTGCCCACAGATTATCCATCAGCAAAACCGGCTCCGGCCCGATTTTGACATCGAGCGAATCGGCCAGCGAATGGGCGGTGTCGGTGGAGATTACAATGGTGCGCAGGCCCATCTCGGCACACCGCACCGCCGTTGCCGCCGAAATGCTGGTTTTACCCACGCCACCTTTACCAGTGTGTACAATAATTCGCATAGATTCCTCGTTGTTGGTCGCTTACATTAACTATCATTACGCAAGGGCGAGTCAAACGGTGCATTATAACCCTATAAGAATATAACCCCTTCTGTCAGGCGAGCGTATTTTGTTCGGCGGATGCGGGGTCTATCGTCGGGCGGGGTGCGGGGTTATAATACGGTATGTACGGGTGTTCTGTAGGTAGGGTTAACGTATGGCGGTGCCGTATTGTCACATCTGTGAAACGCATGAAGAAGCAAAACAACGGTATGGATCTACCGGCTTGCAGGATGGGGATTTTTGCCCCATCTGTTTCCGGCCTACCTGCCGTTTTCACCTGGGGCGGGTGATCTGGCGGTGGAAGGGGAACGGTCAGCGGGCCGAAGCCTTGGTCTGCCTGGATTGTAAAAACGCCTACCGGCACCGGGAATGGGACGCGTATCACCGCGATTGGGTCAGTTAGCCGCTGTGGGCGGTGACAGGGTAATCCTCGTAGAATCTGCGTGAAACTTCTACCTGGAGGAAAACGATGGATACCCTGTTCCGCATTCACGGCGAGGTCCGCTGGCTGATTCTGATTGTCGCCGCGATCACCGTGATCTATCTCGTGACGCGCTGGCTGCAAAAAAAGCCGTATGATCAACGCGCGACCTTTTTGACCACGCTGTTCGGTGTTACCCTCGATATTCAAATGCTGCTGGGACTGATCTATTTTGTTTGGAGCGGAATCGATTGGGATTACTGGCCGCGCCAACGTTTTGAGCATCTGGCGGTGATGTTTGTGGCGGTGGGTATCGCGCACATGCCGCGCCGTTGGCAAACACAGGCAGACACGGTTCGCTACCGTAACGCAATTGCCGTGATCATCGCGGTGCTGGTGTTGATCGTGGTGGGGATTCTGCTGCTGCCGGGCGGGTCCAGCTCGTACCGCTGGGACTTTGGAGACTAAAAACACATGGATAATGAACGGATTTTGTTTTTCGAGCCGGATGTACACCGCAAGCTGATCCTGTACGCGCGCCATTTGTTCGCGCCGGAAGACAACGTACTGATCCAGGCACAGCGCAAGGGCGACGAAGCGGGACTGCCTATCATGCAGATTCGCCCGGAAGAGGGCCAGATGCTGCAATTTCTGGTGGCGGCGGTTGGGGCCAAGCGGGTGTTGGAAATCGGCACACTGGCGGGCTACAGCGGCATCTGGATGGCGCGCGCGCTGCCCACTGATGGAAAATTGATCACGCTGGAAATGGACCCGAAACATGCGGCAGTGGCCCGGCAGAATTTCGAACTGGCGCAGGTCGCGGATCGGGTGGAGATCATTGAGGGCAAAGCTATCGACAGCCTGCATAAGCTGGATCACAGCGCGCCGTTTGATCTGGTGTTTATCGACGCGGACAAAGAAAGCAATATGGCCTATCTGGAATGGTCGATTGCACATGTGCGTTCGGGCGGCCTGATCACCGCGCATAATGCTTTTCGCGAAGGTGCTCTGCTGGAAAACAACCCCAAAGCCAACATCACCCGGCAGTATCTCGAAAGAACCGCCCAGGATGAACGCCTGCACAGCAGCACGATCATCCCGGTGGGCGATGGGATCGCGGTGGCGGTGGTCCGCTAGGAGTGCATGACATGGCGAGTCTCAATTATGCGGATTATCTGCAACTGGATGGCCTGCTGGCATTGCAACAGCCGCACTCGGATCATCCCGATGAACTGCATTTTATTGTCGTGCATCAGGTGCATGAATTGTGGTTCAAACTCGCCCTGCATCACCTGGATCGGGCGCGCGCGAGGATGCGCGATAACCAGTTGATCGAAGCCGCCCGTTTGATTACCCAGGTATCGGAAATTTTTGAGAATCTGCTGCGCACGGTGGAACATTTACACACGCTGCAACCCGCCGCCTTTCACCACTTCCGGCGATTTTTAGCGCCAGGATCGGGCTTGCAGTCGTATCAGTTCCGCGAGATCGAGTTTGTGGTGGGCTACCGCGATCCGCAGCATGTAGACTGGGTGAATCGTGTGCTGGCGAAAGATGTCCACTGGCAGCAGGTGAAGGATCGGCTGGATCGACCTTCGCTGGCGGAATGTCTGGACGACCTGTTAAAGCAGCACACGGTGCCGGACCTTGCCAGCGTGTACGAGCATCCAGACGCCTATCCCGATTTACACCTGTTGTGTGAGGCGCTGTCCGTACTCGATCACAGCATTCTGCGCTGGCGGTTCAGCCATATTCAACTTGTGGAGCGCACGATTGGCGCGGCGGCGGTGGGCACCGGCGGCACGACGCATGATTATCTGGCGGCGACGCTGCGCACCCGTTTATTTCCGGCGCTGTGGGACGCACGCAATGAAGTGACGCGGCGGGTGGACGCACGCGAGTAACGACTTCCTCAATGCGGTATGATAGAGGGTGCAACTGATTTTAAACGACCTGCATCCAATAGACTGATTACCGCTTTGAGGGAGAATAATTGTTATGAATCCAGCCGTACAAACGAAAAAAGTAAAGTTAAATCCGCTGTGGATTGCGGCAATCGCGGTGGTCTTGATCGCGGCGGCACTCGTGATTTTGATCATTCG
>DATAMF010000557.1:0-5592 GCA_036260665.1 Aggregatilineaceae bacterium
ATGTGCAGTACCGGTTGGGCGCACCCTGGCCCGCGCCGCTGGCTGATGTCAAATGCGCGATCCGGTGGGTGCGGGCGAACGCGGCGCGGTATAACGTGGATCCGAACCGGATCGCGGTGATGGGACGTTCGGCGGGGGCACATCTGGCACTGATGGCGGCTTATACGGCGAACGATCCGAAGTTCCCGGCAAGCTGCCCGGTGGACAGCGAACTGAGCAAAGTGGATGAAAGCGTGCAGGCGGTGGTGGCGAGTTATGCGCCCACTGAATTACGCTTCTGGCCGGGAGATCGCGGGACGGCGAGTGAGCAACTGCTGGGCGGACTGCCGGATGAAATACCGGATGTGTACCGAGATGCTGCGCCGATTTCGCATGTGCGGCCCGGACTGCCGCCAACGATGCTGGTTCACGGTCAGCGGGACCGCCAGGTGCCGCCAACGCACAGTGAACTGCTGGCGAATTATCTACGCGCGTCGGGCGTTACGACGGTGCTGCTGCGCATTCCGTGGGGGCGGCATGGCGTGGACAGCCTGATTGTCGGACTGACGGGGCCAATGATTCAATATGATGTGGATCGATTTCTGGCATGGGTCTTTCACCGGGGGGTACATGAAAAATAGTCTGTTGATCGCGTTGATATTTGTGCTGGCGGCGTGCGGCGGGGGCGATAGTGAGGAAGCACCGGAACTGGTCGCCCCGGTGACCCACCGCACCGCGATTCCAACGATCCAACCGAGTGTAACCCCGCAACCCGCAACCGTAGATGCGGCAACCGCTACCGAGGAGGTTGTCGAAACCGCCACAGAACCGGCAATCGAAGCCGCTACCGAACTCGCTGTCGAAGCGGCGACCAATTTTGAAGTGGTATCGCTGAAAAACGAAATCAATAATTTTCTGACCGAATCCGACGACGCGCAGTTGATGGATCGGATTGATATTTTTTACCGTACTGTGTCCGGCCCGGCCTCGTCCTGTTTTGAATCGTCGCTCTGGGGGGAAACGGATCCGCTGGAATTGTTGGGGTTCAATCCGATGACCGTGGACCTGGAAGCATGGCACGCCTCGGCAGATGCTTTTCCTGAAGCGGAACTGATGCAACATGTGAACGACACCCTCGCGGCGGCGTATGCCGTGGTGCCCTCAGCGGAGCCGCTGCGTTTTTGTCTGCTGCCGATTGCGCCTTATGCCGCGCCTGAAGAGGTAGCGAACGGCGGTGTGAACTCGTTCGTGTTGGGGGATGTCGTGCTGATCACCTGTATGGCGGGCGATTACTGCCTGGATGAGGTGGATCGGGAAGCGGTGATCAGTTATGGGTACGCGCTTCAGACGGTGGATGCGGGATTGGGGGGGGCCGAGACGCCGCTGCTCAATTTTGCTGTCTACTGGGCGCGGGCGGGTCTGCTGGCGGAGGATGTGCTGCCGGATGTCAGCCTTCCCTGGAACAAGGCGCTGACTGCCGAACAGGAAACAGAACTTTGGACGCGGATGCAGGAAAACCTGTATGCCATCTATGACCAATATCCAGCAGGCCGCCGCATTGATTCATTTTTGTATGGCGATACGAACCGAACCCTGTATCCGACGTGGGGTGGGGTGTATATTGGCGCGCGGATCGTGGAGGCGTACCAGGATGAGCACCGCACCACGAAACTACCGGCCTTGTTTGCGCTCATGCCGCGCGATCTTTTCAATGAGAGCGGGTATGCGCCCGGTGGTGAGGAAGACAGCAACGGGTCGCTGTCGGGAGTCGGATTCTGATCTGGCTCAGCCTGAAATCTTAATTATTTATGAATTCAGGCGCAATGATCTTGAGCATCCATTCGCAGCAGAGTAGACTGAAGAAATAATCTCAATCTGTTGTGAGGGAAAGATGGCTAATTTTACAGTTGAAAAACTGTCTGGTGAACCGATTGTCTTGTTTACGGCACTGGAGGGCTATCGTATTTCGGCTGATCTGCCCGCCAGCATTGAGGCGGCTGTTGCCATGATTGATCGACAACCGCAGCCCGTCTATTACATTCAGAATTTAGTCCAGATGGCGGCGGATATGAATGAAATCGCGCAGGCTGCGAATATGTTGGCGCGGAATGAGAGTCCGT
Source organism: Aggregatilineaceae bacterium (assembly GCA_036260665.1). Classification (GTDB taxonomy): domain Bacteria; phylum Chloroflexota; class Anaerolineae; order Aggregatilineales; family Aggregatilineaceae; genus DATAMF01. Next base: position 2,100 of record DATAMF010000557.1, read on the forward strand.
TGTATCACCATCCGAATATCGGATTGGTGATTGTAGTGACGGGCGATCCGACAATCAAGATGGCGTTTCAAGGCATGCACAGCCAGATGTACGGTAATCTCGAATCAAAATCGTTTGATACATTGGACGCGGCGCTGGAATTTGCGCGTTCGGGCCGATAGAAGAAACAAATGGGGCAATGCACGAATTGCCCCTACAAACTTTACCGCCTCATTCTTCTCTAGAAGTCCCTGCCAACCATCCTCAACTGGATCATGGTTATAATCCGTTCCAGGAGGATGATATGAAACGACAAGATGCAGTTGGTTTTACTATTGCCGTGCTGATCGCTGCGATCAGCTTAATCGCGCCACAGCTACAAGCTGTGCCATCTGTCCACGCGGAAGGGCTGACATCAAATGTAGGGCAGCAAAACAGCGCGGAATGGACCGTGGAGGAAGCGGCGTTCGTCAGCAACTACCCCACCGGGTTCAGTTTCACGATCAAAGTGTCCAGCAGCGGCGGCGAGGTGACACGGGCGCGGGCGATCTGGTATTCCCCGAATCTGCGCGCCAGCCAAACCCGCGCGATTGAGGCCGAGGAAGCGGTGTATGATGCGGCTGCCGGGGTCTGGACGGCGACCTGGGAGGCGGACACCCTGAACATGGTCCCGCCCTGGGTGGAAGTGATGTATCACTGGGAACTGCGCGATGAGGCGGATAACCGGTATGAGACGGAACCAGCTATCGCTGAATATGCCGACCAGACCCACGAATGGACGCGCAGCGAATCGGACGGCGCGATTGTGTTTACATTGGACCTGCCGGGCGAGGTGGAAGCAGTCGTGCTCAGCGCCATCGACGAACGACTGCCCCTATACCAGGAGGTCTGGGGTGGGGTGCTGCCGCGCAAGCCGCGCATTATCCTGTTTGGCGATTATGATGTGTGGATGGAATGGCGCACCGTACCGGAATACAGCGATACTTCGCGGATCGTCGGCCAGACGTTTGATAACTGGAACGCGATTGTGCAGGTGTTGTATGGTCAGAATATGGAGCAGGCCATCGACGAACTGGCTTACAGCACGGTAGTCCACGAAATGGAGCACCTGTATCAGGCGGAATATGTCGCGGCGACACGCGATATTTATGATGTGCCGACATGGTTTCCTGAAGGGGATGCGACATTTTTCGAGCTGCACCAGTCGTATGATTATTTAGCGCGGATACAGGACATGGCGCGGAACGGGGAACTACCGCCGCTGCTGGTGGGCGTGGCGGATGCGCCGCGCACCGATGGCGACACGGCGCGCGACGGCTACGACATTGGCTATTCCTTTTTCGTGTGGATGCAGGAGCAGGCGGGCGATCTGAGCTGGCACCGTAAGGCGATGCAACTACTGGCGGAGGATGTTCCATTTTTTGAGATGCTGGAACAGGTCACGGGGATGAGCACAGCCGAGATTGAGCAGAACTGGCGAGTCTGGTTGGGGGCGTCGCCGATGGCTCCCACGCTCATTCCGACCTGGACACCTAACATCCCGGTGATTGCGACACAGGCTCCGATGCACAAGTAGCCGCTCATCGTTCGACATTTTGAGACTGTGAAAAAGTTTCCTCAGCGTCATTGGGGAAACTTTTTTTATTGGGCTGCGTATAATTGATTGCCAGTATGAATGAAATTAAACCATCATATTAAAAATTTTAATTTCCATGTTGACTTTTTCAATGAATCCCAGTATCTTGTTTGAAGCACGGTTTAAAAAGATTAAAAAACGGAGGGAAGCATGCAGACGCAGACGCAGGCGCAAACGTCCAAATGGTTTGAACAGCACAACTGGAAACTGCTGTTTTCCGTGTTGTGGACCGGACAGGCCTTTTCGCTGCTGGGGAGTAATCTGGTTTCATTCGCGCTGATCTGGTGGGTGACGGTTGAAACGGACTCGGCTACCGTTTTGGCGTTTACGACTTTTGTCGCCCTGATTCCCGCTGTCTTTTTGGGACCGATTGCCGGGACATTGGTAGACCGCTGGAACCGCCGCTGGGTGATGATCATGGCGGACAGCCTGGTCGCGCTGGCAACGGTGGTGCTGGTGATTCTGTTTGCGGTGGATGCGGCTGAAGTGTGGCATGTTTTCGTGATCCTGTTCATCCGCTCGCTGGGTGGGTCGTTCCATTGGCCCGCGATGCAAGCCTCCACTTCGCTGATGGTGCCGCCGGAGCATCTGTCGCGGGTGGCGGGGTTGAACCAGATGCTGCAAGGGGCGATGAACGTGGTTGCGCCGCCGCTGGGTGCGCTGCTGCTCGAAGTGCTGCCCATGCAGGGCGTGCTGGCGATTGATACCGTGACAGCGGGAATTGCCGTATCCATTTTGCTGTTTATCGTGACGATCCCCCAGCCGGAACGCGATGCCGTGACGGACGATCAGCCGCAGAAAACCTCGGTGCTGCAAGAATTCCGCGAAGGGCTGCGCTATGTGGCGGGCTGGCCGGCACTGCTGATCATTCTGGGAATGGCGACGATGATCAACTTCCTGTTTAACCCGGCGTTTTCACTCATGCCGCTGCTGATCAAAAATTATTTTGACGGCGGGGCAAAGGAACTGGGCTGGATGAATGCCGCCTGGGGGATCGGCGTGGTCGCGGGGGGTCTGGCCCTCGGCGCGTGGGGTGGATTCAAGCGCAAACTCGCCACCTCGATGGTCGGCCTGATCGGGATGGGAACGGCGGTTGCGGTGTTGGGCGTCACGCCTGCGCATGCCTTGCTCCTGGCGTTGGGCGCGATGCTGGTGGCCGGATTTATGAATCCGATCACAAATGGCCCGCTGTTCGCGGTGGTGCAGGCGGTGGTTAAACCCGATATGCAGGGGCGCGTTTTTACGCTGATTACCGCGTCGGCTACCGGAACATCGCTGATCAGTTTGCTGATCGCCGGGCCGGTGGCCGATGTGTTGGGCATTCAGTTCTGGTATATCGCGGCGGGGGCTTTCTGTACCGCGATGGGCGTAACAGGCTTTATGATCCCGGCGCTGATGCATATGGAAGAACAGGGCGCACAGGCTCCGGCTGAAGCCGCGGACGAGCTGCCGTTGGGCGCGCTCACAGCGGATGCGGCGATGGATCGTTAGACGTTCGTCCGCCATCGAGTTCGACAAGAGGCGTAGAGGCATACGCCTCTTTTGTTTTGCGCCGGGGACCAGCGCGGTATAATTCCGAAAAAATAGTATTCATTGAAGAGAGGGTACGATGCAGCAGATTATCGCTGAACTCACCGTTCGAGATATGGCAACTTCTATAGCGTGGTACAAGGCGCTGGGGTTTAGCGTCGAGATGGAAGGAATCCAGGACGAACAAGGCTTTCAGTGGGTCAGTATGGGGCGGGAGGGGCGCTCCGTGTGGCTTCTGCGCCAGGATATATCGCGGCATGATGGCGATGGTACGCCAATCACATCACAGGTGACATACTCGCGGTCATCCGGCCCCTGCCGATCATACTCAAGCAGCGCCGCCAGCCG
>DATAMF010000561.1:0-1803 GCA_036260665.1 Aggregatilineaceae bacterium
GCGCGATACGTTCGATATGTTTTATCCCGGCAATCCATTAGGTGAAGACATTGTAGCAGGATTGGGGTAGCACGATGGATTTGAATTACGAACAACTGGGGGCGATTGGCTCCATTCTCGGCGGGATCGGATCGGTGGCGAGTCTGCTGGGTATCCTGTTCGCGGCGAACGAAATCCGCAACGCCAGGAAAATTGTAGACCGCGAGACGGATTACCGGATTTATGAGATGATGCTCGATCTGGACAAGTTTTTCATCGATAACGCCGATCTGCGGCCCTATCTGTACAACAGCAAAACGCTGCCGGACGATGTCGATAAGGACAGCGTGGAGTACGAGCGCATCAAGGCGGCGATTGAGCTGATGGTGGATTTTATGGAATGCACCTATATGCAGTTCGATCTGATGCCGCCGTTCCAGCGCATCGGGTGGATCGATTATATGGTGGGGATCGCGGAAACCAGTCCCGTGATGCGCGAGTTTATCGAGAATGAGGGCGAATGGTACACGCCGTCGTTTGTGTATATGCTCAAAACGGGCCAGATCGATCCGCGCCTGGATAAATCATCCGGCAATAAAAAGTGGCGGCAGATCAACCGGGCGCATTGGCGTAACCGGCTGAATGAACGCTTTGGAAAGCGCACAACCGGGTAGTCGTGTTACAATGGAAAACGCGCGACTAAAAAAGGAGTGATGTGTTTATGGAGTACAAGATTCACGGAACAGTCATGCAGGCGTTGGAAGTAACGCTCAAGCAGGGCGAGTCGATCTACACCGAATCCGGCGGCATGGCCTGGATGACGGATGGGATCGACATGAAAACCAGCGGCAAGGGCGGCCTCGGCAAGATGATCGGGCGCAAGCTGGCGGGTGAGAGTATGTTCATGACCACGTATACCTGTCTCGCCCCCACGGGCATGATCACCTTTACGCCTGAAAGTCCCGGCAAGGTGATCCCGCTGACCCTGAAGGCAGGCCACAGCATGATCGCCCAAAAAGACGCGTTCATGTGCGCCGAGGAAACGGTTGAATTGGCGATGCATTTCCGCCGCAAGATCGGCACCGGGCTGTTCGGCGGTGAAGGATTCGTCCTGCAAAAGCTGACCGGGCCAGGTGTGGCGTTTGTCGAGATCGCGGGCGAAGTGCAGATGGTCGAACTGCAAGCGGGCGAAAAGCTGAAGATCGATCCGGGGCATATCGCCATGTACGAGCCGACGTGCAGCTATGATGTCGAGATGGTCAAGGGCATCATGAACTGGATCGGCGGCGGCGAAGGGCTGTTCCTGGCGACGCTGGTTGGGCCGGGGCGCGTCTGGCTGCAAACCATGCCGTTGAGCAATCTCGCCAGCAAACTGAAGACGTACATCGGCGGCGGGAGTTAATAACCCCTTTCCATGCAATTTCACGTAGGGGCGTATTGCAATACGCCCCTACAAACAGGTAATGGTGTACATGAACGATCTGAGCGCGTTCCAGCCGTTAATTCACGCGGCGTCGATGCGGGCGGTCCTCAAGGACTCCGCTTTTTATGCCGAAAATGGGGCGGTGGTCGGCCTGTCGATTATCCGCCGCGACCTGACCGATCTGCATGAGTCCCTGTGGCGGCTGCGCGATCTGCGCCTGTTGTCGGTGGGCGAGAATCAACTGTCCGCCATCTCGGAACAGATCGCCGCGCTGGACCGTCTCACCGAACTCTACGCCCACAGCAACCAATTGATCGCGCTGCCGGACGCTATCGGCGCGCTGGCCGATCTGATCGTGCTGGATTTGAGCGTGAACCAACTGGCGGGCCTGCCGGATTCCG
>DATAMF010000563.1:0-12350 GCA_036260665.1 Aggregatilineaceae bacterium
CTACCGGGGACTGGTGATTTCGCGGCATGCGCCGGATACGTTCGGCGGGCTGCTGGTGGCCGGGGTGACGTGCTGGCTGGCATATGATGCGATGCTGAATATCGCGGTTATGACGGCATTGGTTCCGCCGACAGGGGTGCCTCTGCCGTTTATCAGCTTTGGCGGGTCGTCGCTGGTGGCGACGCTGGCCGGGGTGGGCTTGATGCTCAGTGTGTCGCGGGCGGCGGGGAAGAGTCCTGCGCCGGAACGGGAACCAGAAACTAAACCTATGGATTGGAGAGAAAAGAGTGCGGATTATGATCTCAGCGGGCGGAACCGGGGGCGGCGTGTATCCAGCATTAGCCGTCGTCGGGGCGCTCCGTAAACTATACCCGGATGCCGAACTGACCTTTGTGGGCGCGCGGGGTGATATGGCCCGCGATTTGGTGAAACGCTCGGATGTGCAGTTTGATCATTATCATGAAGTGCTGGCCGGACCGCTGCACGGGGTTCCCCGGCTGCGGCAGTTGACCAGCTCGATCAAAATTCTGATTGGAATTGTGCAATCGCTGATTCTGGCGATCCGGCGGCGGCCCGAAGTGCTGTTTCTGACGGGCGGCTGGGTTGGGTTCCCGATGTCGGTGGCGTGCTGGCTTGTGCGACGTCCCATCGTGATTTACGTACCTGATATTGAACCAGGATTGACTCTCAAAGTCTTGGGACGGTATTTTGCCAAAACTATCGCGGCGACGGTGGCCGAAACCGAGCAGTTTTATCCGGGGAAGCGCGTGGTGGATACGGGGTATCCGCTGCGGGCGGAAATTTTGAGCGCTAACCGGGATGAGGCGATCAGAAATTTGAAGCTGGACCCAGCACGCAAAACGCTGCTGGTGTTCGGCGGGAGCCGGGGATCGCGCAGTATTAACACGGTGGTTGGGCAGATCGCGCCGCAGCTTTTGGCGGATGGAATTCAGATTTTGCATATTTCGGGGAAACTGGATTGGGAGCAGGTCCAGGCACAGTATGCGAAATTGTCGGATGCGGAAAAGCGGCATTACCAGATTTTCTCGTTCCTGCCGGACATTGGACAAGCTTTCGCAGCGGCGGATCTGGTGATCAGCCGGGCAGGGGCGGCGACGCTGGCCGAGTATCCCGAAGTCGGACTGGCGGCGATTCTGGTGCCGTACCCGTATACATGGCGCTACCAGAAAGTGAATGCTGACTGGTTGGTGGATCGCGGAGCGGGAATCCGGTTGGATGATGAAAAGCTGGGCGAAGAACTGCTGCCGACGGTGCGGGCGCTGATGAATGATACGGCGCGACTAGAGGAGATGCGGGCGGCGGCGCGGGCGCTTAAGCGTTCGGACGGGGCGGAAAACATCGCGCGGCTGTTGGCGCAGACGGCGGGGCATGCGGATTAGCCCCAGTGAAAATGCGCGGGGCAATTCGTGAATTGCCCCTACGAACCTCCCCCTCGATTCCCCTTTTCCAACCTGGTCGGAGAGAGGGATAGGTATTGTGTCCACTGGCGCAGCGCGCGTCTTTGGGGATACTATACTACAATTAATAACTGTATTGGGCGCAGCAAGCAGCGCTCCTACTCGTACTTGAGCCGCTGGTGCCGGATGTCCGGCGCATCGATGGGGGCCAGACCATGATTCAACTGTCCAGTTTTTTGTGGATTTCCGTGATTATGTTTGCTTTTGTCGGCTATACGCGCGGCTGGACAAAAGAAGTGATTGCAACGGCGGGAATCGTTTTGGCGCTTTTTGCGATCAAGCAGTTTGAAACACTGCTGATTGATCCACTCACGGATGGAAAGCAGGTATCCAAATTCTATTTGCAGGCGACACTGCTGCTGATACTGGCATTTTTTGCCTATCAAACACCGCCAGAGCGCTTGTCACGCGGGACGCGTACCTTCTCGCCGCGCTCCGGGATGCAGGAAGGGATTCTGGGGGCGCTGGTGGGGGCATTGAATGGCTACCTGCTGATCGGGTCGCTGTGGTGGTATATGGATAATTTAGAGTATCCACTGAACCCCTATATCATGCCTGTCGCCCCGGATTCGCCCAGCGCGCGGGTGGTGGATGCGCTGCCGCTCAGTTGGCTGTTGGGCGGGGATGGCAGTCTGCTCTCGCTGCTGATGGTGGGGCTGTTCATTTTCGTCATCGTGGCGATTATTTAGCGAGGAATAAAAATTTCTCTATGCTACTCCCCGGACAGCATGTTCATATTGTGGGCGTGGGCGGGTTTGGCATGTCAGCCATCGCCCGCGTTTTATTGCAGCGCGGCTTTGTGGTCAGCGGGTCGGACCAACGCACCAACGATCTGATGCGGAATTTGGCGGCGCTGGGCGTCGGGATCATGGTGGGGCATGCACCAGAGAACGTGGCCGGAGCGGATATTGTTGTGATTTCGTCTGCGATTCCCGGCGATAACCCGGAAATTGTGGCGGCGACGACGGCTGGGATTCAGGTGGTGCGGCGGCGCGATATGTTAGGGGCGCTGATGGATGGCTACACCGGGATTGCCGTCGCGGGGACGCATGGCAAAACGACCACGAGCGCGCTGCTCACCCATGTGCTGATGCAGGCAGGGCGCGATCCGACGTATATTGTGGGCGGTGTGATGCAAAACACGGGGACCAATGCGGGCGTCGGACAGGGTGATTATTTTGTGATCGAGGCGGACGAGTACGATCACATGTTTCTGGGGCTGAAACCAGAGATCGCGATTGTGACGAATATTGAGCATGATCACCCCGACTGTTACCCGACATCGGATGATGTGGTGCAGGCGTTTGGGGAATTTGTGGAACATATCCCGTCGAATGGACTGCTTGTGGCGTGTTCGGACAATGCACCGGCTTCCCGCCTGGCTGGACAACAGCGATCTACTGGAAAAACAGTTGTGCTGTATGGGTTGGAAACCAGCCGCCAACCGGATTGGACAGCGACCCAATTGGAGCCGGACAGCGCCGGGGGAATCAGTTTCACGGCGGTGCAACACGGACAAGCGATTGGGCGGGTACGGTTAAATCTGCCAGGGGCGCATAATGTTCAGAATGCGCTGGCCGTGCTGGCCGTGGCGACTCAACAGGGCATTCCATTTGCGGCTATTGTGCCGGCATTTGAGAGCTTTCAGGGGACCGAACGGCGCAGCCAGATGATGGGCGAGGCGGGTGGGGTGACGGTGATCAATGATTACGCGCACCATCCGACGGCGATTCGGGTTACATTAGCCGCACACCGGACACGGCCCGGACTGCATCATTTGTGGGCGGTGTGGCAGCCGCATACTTTCCAGCGGATGCGCACCCTGGCGGAAGAATTTGCTCAGGCGTTTTCAGCAGCGGATCATGTGCTGGTGACGGATGTCTATTCGGTGCGAGAACAGGTGGGGCCGGGACTGGATGCGGCGGGAATGGCCGATCTGATCGCTGATACCGGGCAGGCAGACGCGCGGTATACCGGATCGCTGGAAACGACGGCGGATGTGCTGATCAAAGAAGTGCAGCCGGGGGATGTGGTGCTGCTGCTGTCCGCCGGGGACGCGCCATTGGTCGGGGAACTGCTGCTGCGGGCGCGGGGATGATGGACCCATTTAAACCCTTTGAAGAACGGTTTGGCGAGACATTCAAACGCGACGACGCGCTCGCCCGACATACCGTAGCGCGGCTGGGTGGTCCGGCGGATGCGGTGATCACGGCGCACAGCAGGAATGATTTGGTTGATGCGGCGAAGATGGCACATCAGGCCGGGATTGCCTGGATGATTCTGGGCGGCGGGGCGAATGTGCTGGCGGCGGACCAGGGGTATCGCGGGCTGGTAATTATCAATCATGCTAAACTGGTCCAGTTTGGGGCGGACGGGCAGATAGTATCCGAAAGCGGGATGAGCCTATCGACGCTGGCGCGGAAGTGTATGAGCCAGGGGCTGGGCGGGCTGGAATGGGGCGTGAATGTGCCGGGCACGGTCGGCGGTGCGGTGATTAATAACGCGGGCGCACACGGCGGCGATATGGCGCAGGCGGTGAAGTGGGTCGAATTGTTCAGCCTGCACGATGAGCCGCATACCGAAATGTGGAATGTGGAGCAGATGAAATATGCCTACCGCTATTCCGTGTTAAAAGGACAGCGAGCGCAGTATGTGGTGCTGGGGACGACACTGGTGCTGGAAACCGGGTGTGATCCGGCGGCGTTAAACGCGAAGGCGGATGAATTTGTGGCGCACCGCAAACGCACCCAACCTCCCGGCGCGAGTCTGGGCAGCATCTTCAAGAATCCGCCCGGTGATTACGCGGGGCGGTTGATCGAAGCGGCAGGTCTGAAGGGCACGAGCATCGGCGGGGTGCAGATTTCGCCAGTCCACGGGAACTTTTTTGTGAATACCGGGAACGGCACAGCGGCGGATTATTACACATTGATCGAAAAGGCGCGGGACGTGGTGCAGCAGAAATTTGGGGTTACGCTGGAATTGGAGATTGAACGCATTGGCGACTGGTAAAGTCTTGGGCTGCGGCCAATTATTTGATCTGGCGTGGTCGCCGGATGGGAAGACATTAGCGGCGGTGAGTTCAACGGGAATCTGGCTGTATCACGCGGGCGATTTTCACGCTGCCCCCAAACAGTTTGTTGAGCAGGATCAGCTTGTGGCGGTGGCGTACAGCCCGGATGGGACACGAATCGCGGCGGGAACGCATAATGGCACGGTACGGTTGTGGGATGTCAACACCGCCGCACTGGAACGCGTTCTGGAAGGACATCCGACAGCGATTACCGCACTGACGTACAGCCCGGATGGGACATTGCTCGCGGCGGGTGGGGGCGAAGCGACGATTCTGGTGTGGGATGTCCAGACGGGGCGCACGATTCACTATCTGCTGTTCCGGCCTGATCCAGAGGTGGATTCCTATAAATCGCGCTTAATGGGCGAACCCGACGAGTCCGAAATGGAACTGGTTGTGAACGGACTCGCCTTCAGTTCTGATGGACAGACGCTAGCGGCTGCCATGAGCGATGGCACTATTCCCCGGTGGAAGACGACCACAGGTGAAATGGTGATCGGGTTGGCGACACAGAGCGCGGAAACGACGGCGCTGGCGTATCGCCCCGATGGTCAAACGCTGATCACGGGAAGCTCGGATGGAATGCTCCGCGTGTGGAAGATGCTGCCAGCGGGGGTGGAACTGGATTATACGATTGAAGAAGCGCATGATGGCATGGTCCAACAGGTAACGGCAAGCGATCAGTGGATTTTGTCGGGGGACGCCAACGGCGTGGTTTCGGTGTGGAATCACGACGGGGATTTTCTGTATGATCTGGATGGCGACGTGTCGGGGGTGCTCAGTCTGCGATTCTGCCCGGCCAATCGTCTGCTGGCGGTGGGCAGCGCGGACAGCCTGATCACGATCTGGGATGTGGCGGAAAACGAACTGCTGTTTACATTGCAGCAGCATATGGGTCCGGTGGAGCGCGTCGCATGGACGCCTGATGGGGAGATCATCCTCTCCGGCAGCTTCGATGGGGTGGTGCGGGTGTGGAGAGTCGCGACGGGCGAACTCGTGCGCGTGATCGAAGTGGAAACTGAGATCGAAGCGGATGACGAAGAATTTTTCGAAGAGTCACTCGATCAACTGCTCTGTCTGGCGCACAGCCCGGTAGGCGCGATTCTGGCTGTCGGGATGCACGATGGGCAGGTTATCCTGTTCAGCGGGGCGTCAGGCGAGGAGATCATGCGGCTCAATGGGCATACGGCTATGGTGCGTGGGCTGGCATTCAGTCATGATGGGTGGATGTTGGCGTCGAGCGGCGGGGATGGCACGGTTCGAGTCTGGGATATGCAGAGCGGGGACCGGGTACGCACTTTAACAGGATACATTGGGCAGGTGCTCAGTGTGGCATTCAGTCCTGATCAATTCTGGCTGGTCGCAGTCGGGGAAGAAGGCACGATCCGGCTGACGAATGTGGCGAGTTGGGAACGCGGTGGCACACTGCATGTGGATGCGGGGGTGCTGCATCATGCCGCATTCCATCCCACCGAAAATCGGCTGGCGCTGGCTTGCCAGGATCGCACGGTGCGCGTATGGGACATCGAACAGCGGCGCGAAGTGCAGCGGATGGGCGGGCACCGGGGCACTGTGACCAGTGTATGCTATCATTCCAATGGTCGCTTATTGGCGTCGGGCAGTGCGGATGGCACGGTGCGGGTGTGGGATGACGAGGGGAATTTGATGCAAACCCTGGAAGGTCATGTTCTGAGTGTGGCGCACGTGGCGTTTAGCCCTCATGGGTCGCTGCTGGCGTCGGGCAGTGCGGATGGCACGGTGCGGGTGTGGGACATGGCGTAGGCAATTGGACAAGTAGGGAATGTTGGATTATAGTGGGTTAAAGTGGGAAAATAGAGCCGAGGAAGAATTGTAACTTGGGGTCTTCGCTTAGATCGCGCCGCACACGCCGCGAACAGGAAAATGAGGGACGGGGGCATGTTCGCCCACTGGACGATACGCAAACGCGTCTGGAGGAAACAACACGCGTCCGGGCGACAGGGTCTTCGCGATCACATGTGCGTCCCAAAGCGGATATGCAGCGCATGCGGCCCTTATCTGAGGCGGGCAACACCAACCGCCGCACGGATCGTAAACGGGCGCGGGTTACGACGGCTGCTCCAAAAACACGACGGCGTATCCGGCCACTTTATTTGCTGAGCTGGCGGGCGGTGTCGGGTATGATCGTGCTGGGATTGGGGATCGTGCTGTATGTGTTCCTCACGGCGGAAGCGTTTATTGTCAATGCCGTGGCGATTGGGGCTGGAGACGGCAGCGGCAATTTTGTTGATCTGAAATATCTGACACCCGAAGAAATTTTTGGGTACAGCGAGATCGCCGGGAAACACATCTTTTGGGTCGATCCAGGCGACGTAGAGCGGAAACTTGAACAGGTGCCCAATATCGCACAGGCCCGAGTGAGCGTCGGATGGCCGCCCAATCTTATCCGCATTGAAGTGATCGAACGCGAACCCGCGCTGACCTGGGAACAAGGCGTGCGCGTATGGGTGGATGTGAACGGCGTGACGATGAAACAGCGCGAGGATCGACCGGATCTGCTGCGGATTGTCGTGGCAAACAGCGATGATCCGATTGATCCGAACCAGCGGATTCCGAAGGCGATTATCGATGGGGCACTGTATATGCGCAGCCGGTTTCCGAATGTGGATGTTCTGTTGTATGATCCCGTGAAAGGTTTGGGCTACCACGAGTCCGGCGGATGGACGGTTTGGTTCGGGGGCGGCGAAGAGATGGATGTCAAACTGAAGGTGTATCTGGCGACGGTGCGCGATATTGAGGCGCAGGGCATCCAGCCGGGCGAGATTTTTATGGGCGATCCAGATCGCCCCTATTACACGATGTTGTACAGACAGGGGCAATAAGGGGGAAACCCCACCCTAAATCCCTCCGCAAGCAGGGATGGATGCGAGATTAAGTGTAGCGGTGAGGCAATCACAAACCGACGGTTAAAGTATGGGCGAACTGGTTGTAGGAATTGATATTGGCACGACGAAGGTATGTACCATCGTCGGAGAAGTGCGCGACACCGATGTCTATGTATTGGGTGTGGGCATCGAGCCATCGCATGGCATGAAAAAAGGCATGGTGACGGACGTGAATGCCTTGAGCGCCGCGATCTCCAATTCGGTCCATAAAGCTGAAAAAAGCAGCGGGTATGAGATCGGGCGGGCGTTTGTGTCGGTGGCGGGGGGGCATATTGAGTCGATTAACAGCAAGGGCGCGGTGGGGATCACCAATGCGCGCGGCGTCCGGCTGGAAGATCTGGAACGGGCGATGGATGCGGCCAAGGCGGTTTCGCTGCCGTACGGTCGCGAGGTGCTGCATGTGATCCCGCGCAATTACAGCCTGGATGGGCAGGAAGGGCTGCGCAGCCCCCTGGGGATGCTGGGGTTCCGGCTGGAAGTGGAAACCCACATTATTACGGCGGCTACGGCGAGCATCCAAAACCTGTCCCGATGCGTCGAGTCGGCAGGGGTGTTTGTGGATCGATTCATCCTGAATCCGCTGGCGTCGGGGGATGTGGTGTTGACTGATGCCGAACGTGATGCCGGGGCGATGGTGGTGGATATTGGCGGCGGCACGACTGATATTGCGATATTCCTGGATGGGGCAGTCTGGCATACAGCGGTGATTGCCGTTGGTGGACAGCATATCACCAACGATATTGCGCACGGGCTGCACCTGCCTTTTGAACTGGCCGAAGCGGTTAAATTGGAATACGGACACGCGGATCCTAAATCCGTCAGCCCGCTGGAAGCATTTCCGATCCAGCCGTTTGGCGAAGAGCTGCCGAGCAAAGTGCAGCGGACGGATTTGGCGCATATTATCAACGCGCGTGTGACTGAAATGTTTGAACTGATTCTCAAAGAAGCCAAACGCAGTGGGTATGACAGCCTGCTGAAGGCGGGGCTTATTTTGACCGGGGGCAGCAGCCAACTGCCTGGAATCAAGACTGTTGCGGCGGACGTGCTCAAAATGCCCGTTCGGGTAGCCCAGCCCGAAAACGTGACAGGGATGGCGGAAACGCTCAAAAACCCGGCGTACAGTACTAGTGTGGGATTGCTAAAACTAGGCCTGATCATGGATCTTGAAGATGATCGGCGAAAATCCCTCCGCAATGGCAGTGAGTCGCATGGGCCGCGCGTGGATTGGGGCGGGTTCTTGAAGCGATTCTTGTCACGGCTGCTGCCGGGGGAGGAAGATGAGGTATGAGTTTTCAAACCTTTAGCAGGAATAGACATAGGTACATTTTCGCTATTTCGGAAATGTCGTACAATCAACAACAATAAGAGCGGGAGCCACCGATATTGGTCGCCGCAGCGCACACAGGGTGGGGCGACATCGGAACACCACAAGCACGACATTAGGAGGGTAAACGCATGTCAGACCCATTGCCACTGGGGGACAATTTCGCAAGTATTAAAGTCGTCGGGATCGGCGGCGGCGGCGGAAATGCTGTCAACCGCATGATTGAAGAAGGTTTGGGTGGAGTCGAATTTATTGCGATTAATACGGACGCGCAGGCATTAATGTTGAGCAAGGCCAAAACCCGCGTGCGTATCGGTGATAAATTGACACGCGGTCTTGGGGCGGGGGGAAATCCGGAAATTGGTCGGAAAGCCGCCGAAGAAAGCGCGGACGAACTGTATGAAGTGCTGCGCGGCGCGGATATGGTTTTTATTACAAGCGGCATGGGCGGTGGTACGGGGACGGGGGGCGCACCCATTATCGCCCAGGTTGCGAAGGAACTGGGTTCGCTGACGATTGGCGTGGTGACGAAGCCCTTCACGTTTGAAGGCTCGCGGCGCATCCAATCGGCGGAAGCCGGGATCGAAGCGCTGAAGGGGCAGGTGGACACGCTGATCGTGATTCCGAATGACCGTCTGCTGCAAATTGTGGACAAGCGTTCCAGCTTGCAGGACGCCTTTGGGATGGCGGACGATGTGCTGCGCCAGGGTATTCAGGGCATTTCGGAACTGATCACGGTTCCTGGCCTGATCAACCTGGACTTTGCGGACGTACGTACGATTATGTCCGAAGGCGGCGCGGCATTGATGGCTGTTGGACGGGCCAGCGGCGAGGATCGCTCGCGCAAGGCTGCCGAGTCCGCGATCAGCAGCAGTCTGCTCGATGTGACGATTGATGGCGCACGCGGCATCCTGTTCAACGTGACAGGCGGCCCGAATATGAGCCTGTTCGAGGTCAACGAAGCGGCTGCCATCATCAAGGAAACGGCACACCCCGATGTCAACCTGATCTTCGGCGCGGTGATCGACGAGAATATGGGCGACGAAATCCGCATTACCGTGATCGCAACCGGGTTCGAGCAGTCGCGCGTCCAGACACGGCGTCCGGTGGTGAGCGCCCGCGAACGGGTCAGCGGCACGAATGCGGCTCCGGCTCCGGTGCAGCGTCCGATTCAGCGTCAGGTTCCGCAGCAGCCGCCGCAACAGCAACTGCCGGATGTGGAAGACACGGACCTGCCTCTGGCGTCGCAGCAACCGGCGCAGCCCCAACAGCAGCCTGTGCCGCGTAAGGCCGAAGAGGAATTTACGTCGCGGGTGTACGACACAGACGATCTGGATATTCCAGCATTCCTGCGCCGCCGTTAATAGGGCGGTGTTCCTCGGCATTATTTTAAGATGTCTTTCTGACATTCTGATTTGTCTTGCCTGGAACTCCATCTTGTTGAGATGGAGTTTTTTTTGTGTGGGATATGCGGGTTAATTCTAACCGAAAATAAACCATCATAAGTACTCTGGTACCATACGCCAGAAAACTTGTTCGTGGTACATTTTAGAGACCTTTGACCACTATATCTGGTGGTTGAAACACTACTAAACCCCCATATATGGGGGTTAGTTCCTCAAAATATGCATAGCTTAACTGCATTTAACTTGTAAATACTGTTGCTGCGTTTGACTGTAAGATTAAGGATAAGTTTGTATGAAATGCCCGCATTGTGACGCGGATAATCAGTCGCGGGTGATCGATACGACTCGTGATGATCGGGATGGGATTCGCCGCCGCCGGGAATGTGTGGTGTGTGGTAAACGCTTCAGCAGCTATGAAAAAGTGCTGCGGGCCACCCCCCTGCTGATTAAGAGTAATGGGGAGCGGGAAGCGTTCGACCGGGAGAAGCTGATTCGGGGGATGCAGATTGCTTGCGCCAAGCGCCCGATTCCCGCTTCGGGTGTGACCGGGCTGGCGGATCGGATCGAAACGCACTTGCAAAATCTGGGGAAAGAAGAAGTGTCCAGCCGTGTCGTTGGGGACATGGTGATCGAAGGGCTGAAAGAACTGGATCCGATTGCTTATATTCGATATGCGATTGTGTATCTGGGGCTGGACAGCCTGGACAGTATCCGGTCGATGCTGGACAATCTACTGGGCAACGCGCCCGATAAGTCAGACTCCGGGGCAATGACCGAGCGGGGGTCGGAACCGGAAACACCTCCCATGTAATTGGTAAGTTACAAGTGAATTTTTTCAACTATGAAAGTCCTGTTAGAAGTTAGGGCAGGACTTGGATTTTTGTTCGTTTCTCCCGGGTGGGAGTTGGTTTGCACAAGGAGAATAGGGATGGTTCATTCAGGACAAGCGCTGAGTAAAAACGGGTTCCAAAAGATCCCGCTGCCCTCAGATTTGGAGCGCGAGATTCCACTGGCTGAGAATGCACGAACCGTGCTGCGCAAGCGCTATTTGCGGCGTGGGGAAGACGGCCAGCCGGTGGAGACGGAACAAGAAATGTTCTGGCGCGTGGCGTATCATGTGGCGCTGCCCGAAGCCGACTTCGGTGGGGATGTCGATGGGACGGCGCGCCGCTTTTACGATCTGTTGATCGAACTTCGCTTTTTCCCAAACAGCCCGACCTTCACCGGAGCGGGGACTCCGTTGGGGCAGCTCGCGGCATGTTTTGTGCTCGGCATCGATGATGATATGGGGCGCAGTGGAACCGGAATTTTTGAGACGCTGCGGAATGCGGCGCTGATCCAGCAGACGGGCGGCGGGAATGGATTCGCGTTCAGCCGGTTACGTCCTAAAGGCGCGATTGTGAAATCGTCCAATGGGCAGGCGACAGGCCCGGTGGGCTTCCTGCGGGTGTACGATCAGGCGTTTGGGGAGATCGCGCAGGGCGGGTGTGTGGTTGGCAGCACTCTGGTGGCTACGGATCAAGGAAACATTCCTATCAAGGACTTGGTTGGCACTGCTCCGATGGTTTACAGCTATGACCGGAAACAAGGTCAAACTGTGCTTTTGCAAGCGCGGGATGTGCGTTTGACCGGACGGCAGCGCGAGGTCTATCGATTGCAAACAGGAGATGGTTTTTCGCTGGTTGCGACGATTGATCATCCGATTATGGTTGATGATGGAACCTATCAAGCGCTTGGCCATTTGAAGCCGGCGCAAATGATTATGCCGTTTGCTGGACATAGTCGAGTAGAAAATATAGAGTTTGTTGGGCGAGAAGATGTTTATGATCTCGAAGTGCCCCAAACTCATAATTTTGCGGTAGTGAACAATGAAATGCGCGGCACATTTATCCACAACTCGCGCAGGGGCGCGAACATGGCGGTGCTGCGCGTGGATCACCCGGATGTTCGGGAGTTTATCACGTGTAAGACGGACGAGAACCATATCACCAATTTTAATATCAGCGTCGGGATCACCGATAAGTTCATGCAGGCGGTGGAAGACGATGGGGATTTTGAACTGGTCAACCCGCAGGACGGCAAAGTGTGGGAAACGGTCCGCGCACGCGACCTGTTCGATCTGATCGTCAAGCAGGCACACCATAACGG
>DATAMF010000565.1:0-3287 GCA_036260665.1 Aggregatilineaceae bacterium
CCGCCTTTTGTAACCCCCGCATTATTAACCATCCAAGTTAGCCATCGAAAGACTATACAAGCTCGAACATCTGTGCTATCCTTTTCATCGCACACCCCGCACCTTTCCAACCCAACACCCGAACTCGCGTCGCCAACCGGAACAGTTTTCCCCGTGAGGCGTCGTGAGTTTAACCTTTTTTTCCCGTGAGGCGTCGTCAAGGGGGGGGGGGATCATTCCGAAGTTCAACAAACCGCCCGTTTTATCCCCCGGTTCTCCCTGCCCAAGGGGAGGTAACTTTTCAGGCCAGGATTCACCATCTACCCGGTCTGAGGGAGAACAGTTTGATCTAAGGTTCGCCTTAGATCAAACTTAGGTTAACCTAAAAATTAGACGTGTTTAGGCGTGCGCCGTCAGCCGCAGCGTTTTCAGCGGCTCGAACGACGCGTTCACATCGATGTCCACTGTCAGATCATCGCCCGCGAATTGGCAGCGCAGCGTGTAGAAAAACGGCGTTTCGTAAAACCGGATCACGGTGGTTAAAACATCGCTGGCCGTCCACGCCGCGCTGGTTACAACCGTCGTTGAGTCCATCATTCCCGGACGGCGAAACAGGGTGAACTGTCCCGGCAGCCACGCATCCAATCCACACGGAAGCGTGATTTCGCCGGACGCTGTTTTGAGCGCAAACGTGCAGCCCGTGTCGCTCAAATGTACGGCCAGCGTTTCAATCCCCAGAACATTATCTTCCACCCGATAAACACGGCTGGAAATTGACGCGGCCAGCGGTGAATCCGCCTCGCCCTGCACCGGGCGCAGCCGGAGATCAGCCAGTTTTTCGGTCAACCGCTGCTGTGCCGCTGGATCGTCATCCGCTGCATTTCCATTCAGCGCCGGAAGCAGCTTGTCCCAGATCAAATCGAGCGGCGGCTGCATTCCCTCTGGCCCAATCCCGCTGGTGATCGCCAGCACCGCATCCTGTTTGGGCATCACGATGCAGTACTGCCCAAACGCCCCATCCGCCCGGTAAGCATCATGGCGGCAGCGCCAGAACTGATACCCGTAACCCTGCGCCCAATCGCTTTGCGGATCGTCGCCGTTGGACACCTGCGCGGTGGTCGCCTCGTCGATCCACGCTTCCGGGATCAGTTGGCGGCCTTCCCACCTGCCCTTCTGAAGATAAAGCTGGCCGAACCGCGCGATATCCTGCGTGCGGATGCTCAACCCGATCCCGCCCAGCGAAATCCCCTCCGGCGAATCCGCCCAGGTTGGGTGTTCGATGCCCAGCGGTGCAAACAGGCGCGGCTGCAAATAATCAATCAGTTTCTGTCCGGTGGTTTTCTGGACAATCGCCGACAGCAGATACGTCGCCCCGGTGTTATAGAGGAAGTGTGTTCCCGGCTGATGGACCACCGGCACCTCAAAAAATGCCTTGATCCATTGACCATCGGCGCGCTCAAGCATGGGCGGAAAAGTATCCGTATCATGTCCGGTGGACATCGAAAGCAGGTGACGCACGCGCATCGCCGCCAGCAGATCACTTACCTCAGCGGGTGTTTCGTCAGGGAAAAACGACACCACCGGATCATCGATTGAGAAACAGCCTTCGCTCGCCGCCAGCCCCACAGCGGTAGACGTGAAACTTTTGCTGAGCGAAAACAGCATATGCGGATGTGTGCGGCCATACGGCGACCACCACCCCTCCGCGAGCACCTTACCATGCTGCATCAACATAAAGCTGTGAATTTCGTGAATCTGGCTTTCCAGGGATTCAACCCAGCGAAGAACAGCAGCGGCTACCATCGACCAACTCCATGAGAATTGAAGCGCAATGCCGCTGATTATAACGCGGAAAGGGGCGATTTCTCGCCCCTGTGTCACGCGGTTAGCGGATGGCGTTGATCGGCAGAGCGCGCGATTCAGCCTCGCTCACCGGATAGTCCAGCTTGGGATTCAGACCGATCCCCTCAGCCCCTGACCGCGACTGGTCCAGAATGCTGCCGATGGTATCCGCGTCCACCGGAGCATCGGTACTTTCGGCGGCGGCGACATTGCCCAGCGGTTCAGTAATGATCAGGTTATCGACATAAATCCGCGCCGGAACATGATCCGGGTTGTTGACGGTTTCCATCGAAATCGCCAGTTCGCCCGGTGCCAGCACATGATCCGGGTCCTCGACCTGCCCAATCACCTGCCCGTTGAAATAGACGGTGAAGGTATAATCCTGGAAGAGCACAGCCAACTGGACCGTCGAATCGGTGTTGTCGATCAGCGGGTTAGCCTGCCAGGGCAGAAGCTCAACGATCCCATTGTCAGTCAGGGCGTAGATGTCCAGCAGGCCGTCCCGCGTGATGCTGACGACATACAGATTGAACGATCCGTCTGCCTTATCGACCATGTTGAAGCCAAACCCATAGTAGCGCGGGCGATTCTCTTCCAGGCGGAAGGTCGCTTCCACATACACCTCATCCCGAATGATCACCTCTTCCGGGCGCATGGAATAGTGGCGATCCACATCGGTCAGTTCCATCATGTATTCGCCGTCAGCTAGCGTTGCGGTGAAATCGCTAGTCTTGCACTCACACCAGGTGAGCGGGTTGTAACCCGTGCCATCGAAGTAATCCACGGTACTGACGTTGCCAAAACCGGGCACAACCATCAAGCCGAAATCGCCAGCCGTTGCCCCAACGCGCCGCACGGTGATCGAATAGGAGCCATCTTCGGGCGCTTCGACCGCTTCGAGCAGAGCCGCGCCGGGCACGACATCCACCGGGACGCTTTGCGCCAGCGCCACACCCGCCGCGTCCACGACTTCCATTTCAAGCTGCAAATCGCCGGATTTCGGCCACACCTGGACGGAGAACACCTGTCCCGCCAGGAAATTTACAGAATAGCTCTGTTCGGACGCTTGATCGCTGAGCGTGCCATCGACTTCGCTCAACAATTCCAGCTTATCCCCGGCGGCGCGAGTTGGCGTGGGCAGGCTGAGGCTGCTGAGTAGTACGACGACGATGAGTGTCAGACTCCATGTCCAACGGTTTTTCATATCTGCGTTCCTCGTTTGTTGGATTATTCGGATTAATATTTACATTATGGCGTGACCGCAGCGTGACCGGGGAAATCCTGAACCTAGCATCTTTCTCCTCTTCAGAGCAAAAGACGCTAAACAGGACATATGCATAGAGTGAATTATGATAGACTAAGGACTACTGGACTAGAATAATAATCGGGGTGTCTGCACCCTGGATTATCAGATACAAGGGAAAAATATGGCTCACATAGTAAATCCGTACAATCTAGATGATGAC
>DATAMF010000573.1:0-4168 GCA_036260665.1 Aggregatilineaceae bacterium
AAAAATCGGCCAATTCTCGCCCGCTCGCAGCACGGGGAACATGGGTTTGTCCCACTTATCGGCCCTGGCGACTACCCCCTGAACCCAACGGGAGGCTTTCGCTTCGGGCGTCATCACGACGACAAACGCGGCACAGTCCAGCACGGCGGTGTACATGGTATCCAGCCAGTTATCGCCGTAGTCGATGCGGTCATCGATCCAGACGTCGAAGCCGTGTTCGAGCAGATAATCGGCGAGGCGGCGCGCGTAGTCTTTATTCTTTTTGCTGTAGCTGATGAAGATATGCGACATCCCACGTTATTCCAGGGTGGTGAAAACAAGCGGTCACAGCCAGATAGTATAGACGATTCACAAGGGGGAGGCTAACCGGAGTATTTCTTGCCAGGACGGTTTTGCCGCGTATAATCGGGGCGGTTGGGAAAATAAAAATCCTGACTTGGAAGCCAGGATTTTCAGATAGCGGGGGTAGGATTCGAACCTACGACCTCCGGGTTATGAGCCCGACGAGCTGCCACTGCTCTACCCCGCATCGTTAACTTGGTAACTATACCAGTGAAAACATGCACAGTCAACCCTCAATTTAGTTCTGATATAAAACCTATGATCACACTCGAACAACAAGTAGGAAATCGTCTGCGCGAACGCGGATGGACGATCAGCAGCGCGGAATCGAGTACAGGCGGGTTAATCATGGCGCGGCTGACCGATATTGCAGGAAGTTCGGCGTATGTGCTGGGAGGCGTGATCGCGTATGCGGACGCGATCAAAGAGCAAATACTCGGCGTGCCACAACAAATGCTCATCGATTACGGTGCGGTGAGCGAACCTGTCGCGCAGCAGATGGCCGAAGGCGCGCGCCAACTGTTTCAGACGGATGTGGCCGTAAGCGTTACGGGGATCGCGGGTCCAACCGGCGCAACGGCGACTAAACCTGTCGGACTGCACTATATTGGCCTCAGCACGCCCACCGGATCATGGGTCCGGCGGTATGTGTGGAATGGGGATCGCACCGAAAACCGGCACGCGGCGGCGGATGCTGCTTTGCAACTGCTGTTGGATTATCTGGATGACGCGTTATGAAGTTT
The DNA here is from genome assembly GCA_036260665.1 of Aggregatilineaceae bacterium. GTDB lineage: Bacteria > Chloroflexota > Anaerolineae > Aggregatilineales > Aggregatilineaceae > DATAMF01. The sequence continues at coordinate 1,086 of DATAMF010000573.1, forward strand.
CAGGTCACACAGGTCGAAGCCCGGTATACTCTGGACGGCTGGCCGATCCCGCAGTCGCTGCTGTGGGAGAGCGAAACACTGCGTATTATCGATGTAGGACGGCGCTGGAAAGCCGACGATGGGATTCATATTCTGGCGCGAGTGCCCGATCAACGTGTATTTGAACTGCATACCAATGGCTCTTTGTGGCGGGCCAGGCTTGTCGCGGAACCACCACGCTCGGTTTAGACATAAGGAAAATATAACTGATGCCTACTGTTCGTTTCGCCAAACGAGATGATTTTGGGTGGTGTATGGCCCAGGATCACGGGGTATCGGCGGATATGCTGCTGCGTAAGATTGCCGCCGGGGAAGTGATTGTTGCCGAAGAAGGAAAGCAGCAGATCGGCTATTTGCGGCTGGAATATCTATGGTCCAGCATCCCGTATATTGCACTCATCTGGATTCCTGAAAACTGGCGAAAGCAAGGCATTGGGCGGGCAATGCTGGCCTTTCTGGAAGAATTCGCACGCGGACAGGGGCACAAGATGCTGATGAGTTCATCCCAAGTGAACGAACCCGAACCGCAAGCGTGGCACCGGCATATGGGTTTTGAGGAATGCGGCATCCTGAACGGCATTAATAACGGCGGAATTGGTGAAGTGTTTTTCAGGAAGGCGTTATAATATCCGGCAACCCTGCATCCGAGCCATCTTAGTTACCGAGGGTTGAACCGTGAAAAAATCGCTATTCCTGCTCTGCCTGCTGGCGGTGATCAGTCTGCTGGTGATCAACCGCCCGACCTCTTCTTATTCCGCCGCATGGCAAGCCAGCACCCCAACACCCGATCCCTATGACGGGCTGGACATCGAGGCATTAGCCGCGCGGAGTTACGGCGCGGGTGAAGTGGCAATCATGGAAGTGCTGGAAACAAATGATGCTTTTATCCGCTATCTGATCGCGTATCCAAGTGATGATCTGACCATTTATGGGTTTATGGATGCGCCGAACGGACCCGGACCATTTCCGGTTATCGTGGCGCTGCATGGTTATATCGATCCAGCGCAGTACAATACGCTCGATTACACCACGTCGTATGCGGATGCGCTGGCCCGCGCCGGGTATCTGGTGCTGCATCCGAATTTGCGCGGCTATTGGCCCTCCGATGAGGGGCCGAACGAATTTCGCGTGGGAATGGCGGTTGATGTATTGAACCTGATTGCGCTGGTGCGGCAAACTGGTGGCGTTGCGGGGGCACTTCAACAGGCGGATCCGGCGCGGATTGGAATTTGGGGACACAGTATGGGCGGCGGGATCTCATTGCGGGTGATTACAGTGTCGCCAGATGTCCAAGCCGCCGTGTTATACGGCGCGATGAGCGGCGATGAAAAACAGAATTACGCCAAAATCTACGAGTGGTCGGGCGGGACACGTGGGTTGCAGGAGCAAAATACCCCGGAAGACGTGCTGCTGCGGATTTCGCCAATCTATCACCTGGATCGGATTACCGCCGCCGTCAGCATTCATCACGGCGCGTGGGATGAGCAGGTGCCGCCCATATGGTCAGCCGATTTGTGCGAACGGCTGACCACATTAGGCAAAATAGTGGAATGTTTCAGCTATCCCGAACAACCCCATACGTTTTATGGAGATGGCAAGACGTTATTCATCACGCGGACCATTAACTTTTTTGACGCGCATCTTAAGGCGCTGTTACCGTAATTTTCGGGGCAATGTAGGGTTGCCCCATTTCTTCGAATGTTATTGTCCCTTTTGGCGAACGCGCGCTTCAAAACGTTCGCGGTCAATCAGAAACCGCTCATGGGTGCCTTGGCCGATCAATTCCACGTCATCCCAGGCGGCGACGTCGAAAACCAGCCGCCGGCCATCGACTTCGGTCAAAGTGGCCTTGGCGCGCACCGTCATACCGAGCGGAGTCGCGGCGACATGTTTGACATTTAGCCCCGTGCCCACCGAGGACTGACCTTCTCTGAGTTGGTCCGCCAGCGCCGCCACAGCAGCCGCTTCCAACAGCGCGATCATGGCGGGCGTCGAATAGACATTTACATTCCCGCTGCCCAGGGCGCGCGCTGTTTGGGCGTCAGTGACGACGGTGGACGCTTCACCTGTCAAACCAGGTTCTAGAACAGGAAAATCAGACATTAAATCCTCCACACAAAAAACAACGCCGCTTGCAGAGCAGAACGGCGTTGTTTTGAACACAAACACGAATTAGCTGACAGCGGAAATCACTTCAAACAGACTGCGCGTATCCTTGGACGGCTTGATACCAAACATCCTGTCCAATGTGCGCTCTAACTGGCGATACTGGGTGATGGCATCATCGCGGCGTCCCTGTTGGTAGTAGATCAGCATGACGTCCTGATGTACGTCTTCCCAGTCAGGTTTTTCGCGCAGCGCCCGCAACAGATAGCCTAGGGATTTATCCAGTTCATTCAGACCCCGATGCATACGGCCTAAAGCGATCAGTGCCTGGGCATATTTGTGTTTCATCTCTTCGCGGCGACTCTCGACCCAAGGAATATGAATGCCGGGCAAAAAGTCGGAGCGGTAAAGCTGAACGGCCTGATACCAATTGGTCGCTGCTGTGGTTTCGTATTCAACCGCATCGTGAACCGACGTTTCAAAAAGACGGGCGTCATAATGGATTGACAGACGCGGCGACGGGATGTAAAACCCGCCAGAATAGGCTGTCAATTCATAGCCCAAACGCTCGCTGATTTTACGCTTGGTCACATGGAAAACGTTGGTCGCCTCTTTAACAGACATCTTGGGCCAGAACACGCTGAATATCTCGTCACGTGTGACCATTGGATGATCGACAAAATAGTAAAAGAGGTAACGCGGAAGCGAGCCGTCCCAGCTTGTGACCGGGCGACCATCAATGTAGGCGTGTCCGCCGGAGAGTGCGAAAACCTCTAACTGGCCGAGGCGCGACTCTTCGCCGTAGATACCGCCAGTTAAGGCTTGATCATTGCCCACCACCCCGACATGACCCGCATGCATCAAATCATTCCAAGGTTGGACATCGAGCAAACGAGCACTCAAAACAATACGCACGTGACCGGGAATGGCGGTCACAA
>DATAMF010000574.1:0-5444 GCA_036260665.1 Aggregatilineaceae bacterium
AAAAGCCGACGGGCTGTACCATCCATTCCCGAACAGCGTCGGTTAGCGGGCCGTTCGATGGACCGGCTTAAAATCAGTGGGCAACCGGGGCAGTCGGTCCTGCGTGAGGGGTTCTGTTTGCGGTTGTTGTTGCAGCGCCCCGACTGGTTGTTTATGGCGAATCGAAAGCTGCGCGAACTGCGCGGACAAGACGAATTAGTGGGCACGGCGCTGGGACCATTGAATGCCGATGATTTCAGCCGGTCCGATTATCAAGCCATTTTTCGGGCGGTTGATCAGGCCATTATGCAGGATGATCTCGATCCGCTCGATTACTTACTCGAAAACCTGCCGCGTGAACTGCTGGTAGTGGTCGAAGAGTTACAGGTCGCCCAGTTGGATCAGTTCCAACAAGGGCTGCCTCGTTCTCTTCGGTTTGAACTTGACTCCATTCTCAGGGATCAGGCCCGGACCAATACCGTACCGGAACTGGATATGAATCTGTTTATCAGTGAAATCCTCGCCCTGAGGTACAGTCGCCTGGAACGCGAATCGCGGGAACTGTATTTCATGCAGCAAGAGGCGGATGGGATCAGCGAAGAAAATCACCACACGGCGATTGAAGCGAACCGGCGGGCTATTAACTTAATCCATTTAACACTAGACCGGATGAAAAATTTTGCTCGTGACCGTTAATGGCGTACAGTCGCCAGAGCAGGCGTCGGGGAATCATGGCACCGCAAAAAAAACGTGACGAGGGGAATGTGACCACAGTCGATGAACTGATCGCAAAGGGTCGTCGGGATAAACAACTCGACGAGCGCGAGGTGCTGGCGCTGTTCGAAGATCCTGACAGCGAAGAAGCCCAGGCGCTGTTTGAACAGCTTGAAGAATTGGGTGTCGAGATTATCTCGAACGATACAGGGGCCGATGCGGACGACGCACTGGATGATGCAAGTGATTTTGATGGCGCGGATGGCGATTTTGATAGCGATCTCGAAGGAGACCTGGAAGGGGATCTGAACGTCGCTCGTGTGGATGCCGCTGCCTTGGCGGATGATCCGGTTCGGATGTATTTAAAGGAGATTGGGCAGGTTCAACTGCTCGATCCAGACCGCGAAACCTGGCTGTCTTCGCAGATCGCGGCCTCCAACCTGTTGGACTCCCTGATCAAACGGCTGAATGCCGAAGCTTCATCCCAGAATCACTCAGAACCCGAATCGTGTGATGTGTTACAGGCTATCTACGAGCACTTGCTCACCTGCTGGACCCGCACCCTGCAATATACCGCTAAATCGAATCTGGAACCGCCGGATGTCGAACTGCTCATCAGTGAAGCACAAAACTTGCGGCGAAGCTGGAACGGCAAAGACCCCTCTTATGTTCGTCTCTATCTGGAACAGGGCGAATGGGGGCGCGACGAAAGTTGGAACCGCATCGCCTCCAGCCTGTTTGAAATGTTCGAGGCGCTTTATCTGATTCCCGCCTCATTGCAGGAAAAATTGCGCACGGCGTTTGTGGAACAGGGCGACTGGTCGGATGAAGATGTTTTCGCCGGCTGGCTGAACAGCAACCGCCCCGAATTAAACCGGGTGGTTCAGCACGAATTCGATCTGATTCGCGAACGCGGCCCCCAGGCTGCCGAAGCCCTGACACGGGCCAATCTGCGCTTGGTAGTCAGCGTGGCAAAGCGTTATATGGGGCGCGGCATCAACTTCCTGGACCTGATCCAGGAGGGCAATATTGGCCTGCTGCGCGCTGTCGAAAAATTCGACCACACCAAAGGCTTCAAGTTTAGCACCTACGCCACCTGGTGGATTCGGCAGGCCATCAGCCGCGCCATTGCAGATCAGGCCCGCACGATCCGCATTCCGGTTCACATGGTCGAAACCATCAACCGCCTGATGCGCGTTCAGCGTGATCTGATTCAAGACCTCGGCTCCGAACCGACTGCCGAACAGATCGCCCTGGAAATGGACTTTCTGCTGCCTGAAGAAGTGCAGGAAATCCGCCAGACCTGGCGCGAAGACCAGAAACTTGATCCGGCGCTGGGGCGCAAGCTGCGCCGGGCGGCCAACAAAGTCCGCCGTATTTTACGTATCTCGCAGGAGCCGATGTCGCTCGAAATGCCCGTCGGCCAGGAAGATTCGAGTTTGCTGGGTGACTTTATCGAAGACGATAAAATTCTTGGCCCCGTGGACGCGGCGGCGCACCAACTGCTCAAAGAGCAAATTCGCGGCGCGCTGTCGGTGCTCAATTCTCGCGAGCGTGAAGTGCTGGAAATGCGCTTCGGCCTCAGCGATGGGCAGGAACACACCCTCGAAGAAGTCGGGCGTCATTTCGGCGTCACGCGTGAACGTATCCGCCAGATCGAAGCCAAAGCGCTGCGTAAACTGCGCCATCCCAACCGCAGCCATCCGCTGCGCGACTATTTGGAACTATGAACGATCTCGTTTATTGTCCTCAGTGTGGTCAGCATCTCGTCCGCCGGATGATTGGCGGGCGAGATCGTTTATCCTGTCCCGAATGCGGTTATGTCCACTACCACAACCCGGTGCCGGGGGTTGGCATTCTGGTCGAGATGGATGGTGGTGTGGTGTTGATCAAACGCGGCGGGCATGTCAAACCTAATCAATGGGCACTGCCATCCGGTTATATTGAAGCCGATGAAAGTGTCGAAGAAGCGGCGCTGCGCGAGTGCAAAGAAGAAACCGGCCTCGATATCGAGTTGATTGACCTCCTCGGCATCTACTCTTTTCCCGAAGGCCCACCCACCAGCGGCATCATCGTATTCTACCGGGCGCGTCCGGTGGGCGGCGAAATGGCTGCGTCGGATGATGCGGTGGATGTGCGCGTGGTGATGCCTGACGAAATACCCGAAATGCCTTTCCGCACACACCGTGAAGCGTTACAGCGCTGGTTAGGGCTTCAGCGCCCTAATCCCAATCAGAAGGATAAATTCACCATCCGGCAGGCCGAAATTTCGGATATGGATGCGGTGATGGAACTGCTGCGTTACATCGAAGCCAATACCAGCCTCACCCCCGCCGAATGGGATGCTGCGCGCCTCCGTTTTGCCGAACGCCAAACCATCAGCATTTTTGTGGCCGAAACCACCGAGACTCCGCCGCGTGTGATTGGTTTTGTGGCAATGTCGCTTGTCCAAACGTTGACCGGGGGACGCGGCTGGATTGAAGACATGGCGGTGGCGCTCGGCCACCGGGGATCGGGCATCGGCGCGGCACTGCTCGAAGCCGCTCTGCGCCATGCCAACCGGCTCAGCCTGTCCCATTTGTATGTCAACACCGAACGCGGCAGCACGGCGGCGCGAGCGTTTTGGCAGGCCGCGAGTTTTCAGGACAGCGCGATCTCCTATCTGCGCATTCGTTGACGAAGGATACGTCTCTCGTCGTATAATCATCCGAGAGTATTGTACACACGGAGATTGTCTATGCGTCGGGGCCTACTTCTGATACTGCTGCTTTCGTTTCTCACCGCCTGCGAGAAGATCGAAGACCAAGCCACACCCACCCCTAACCAGGAAGCCGGACAAATGGCGCAAACCTTATTTGCCCCGTCCACCGACATTCCCGCGACCTTAACCCCCGGTCCTGGGGACGCGACTCCCGCCAACGCCCTCGAAGTGGAACTTCACCGGCTGGTGGCTCGCCTGGAAAATGCCATGCTCGACGGCGACTACGACACCTTTATGAGTTATCTTGCCCCACGCGATCCGGTTTTCGTAGCGGACTATTCTGCCTGGGCGCGCGACTGGCAGGAAAACCCGCTGCGTTACGTCGATCTGACTGTCTTTAATATCCAGGAAGTCAGCCCCACCGAAGCCACCGCCCGTTTTACGCTGTTGTGGAGCCTCGCCGGACAACAAGGTGAAGGCTCATCCGGCGGCACGACCATTTCGGCCATCTTTTACAAAGAGGGCGATCAATGGTTGCTCGGCGGCGAAAACTGGCATACCTTCGATGCGGAGAATGTACGCTTTTACTATTTCTCCGATGCAATGGTCGAGAACCAGCCCCAGGCCGATGATGTGGCGGAATATCTGGCCGATGTATATTTTGGCGTCACCCGCGAATTTAACTACACACCGGAAAAAATGGCGCACATCAAGCTGTACGAAAGCGGGCCGATGCTCCAAAGCATGACGCGCATCTCGATTCCGCTGATCACCGAGTGGAATCAGCCCGGCGAATCGATCAAGATCATCCTTGGCCCCGAAAATACTGCCCCCCGTGAAACGTATATCGGCCAGCAGTATACGCGTTTTGTGCTTTATGCAATGAGCGGCGACCAGCCCGCTCATTATCCCTGGTGGGTTGCCGAAGGCACAGTCCAGTATGGCGGAGCACGTTTCAACACCCTGAGCCAGCGCAACCGCACGATCAAAAACGTCGCGGCGGTGGCCGTTTCGACGGAAGAAGATGGTCCCCGGCTGTATGACTGGCAGGCCCTCATGCAGCCGCCCCAGGCTGACACGCCGGAACTCGCGCAGCTTGCCCTGGATCAAGCCTTCACCATGATCCACTACATCACCACAACCTACGGCCAGGAAGCTCGTAATGCGTGGTTGCAGGCCATCGCCAGTGGCACCCCGTTGGACGAGGCCACGGAGTCCGAATTGGGCGTGAAACTCGCCGATCTGCAAACCCAGTGGCACGCCTGGCTGCTTCAACAGCTTTGATTTTTACTATTTTTACTGGCGTGGGTTGCGTTCTGCGATCAGGCGCAGCCCGTCCAATGTCAGCCAGGGATCGACCATATCGAAACAATCCGTCAGCGGCCCCAACACTGCCGACAAGCCGCCCGTCCCGATCACCTTTGCGCCGCCCAACAAGGGTTTGATCCGCCCGATCATACCCTCAACCATCGACACATGCCCCAGAATCAAGCCCGACTGCATCGAATGAATCGTGTTGCGGCCTATGGGGGAAGGCGGCGGCGCGATTTCAATATGCGGAAGCTGCGCCGTCCGGCTGACCAATGCATCCAGCGTGGTATACAACCCGGCGGAAATGGCGACTCCGATCATTTCCCCCGGCTCGATCACGCTGGTAAACGTGGTCGCCGTCCCAAAATCGACCACGATGCAGTTCGAATGAAAACGCTCATAAGCCGCCACCGCGTTTGAAATGAGATCGCTCCCCACCCGTTCCGGCTGATCCGTGTTGACCCGAATCCCCAGGTTGACCGCCGCGCTCACGATCACGGGGGCGTACCCCGTCTGCTGCTGCACCATCTCCGCGATGCCGCGTGTCAGCCGGGGGACCACACTGCTCACCACAGCCTGATTGATCTGTTCCATGCTCAGCCCGACGCTGCTGAAAAAGTCACGAAAGAGCACCGCGTATTCATCTGGCATCCGTTCGCGCACCGTTTGCGCGCGCCATTGATGCGTCCACCGTTCCCCGTCATGCACCCCGAACACAATATTCGTATTGCCAATATCA
>DATAMF010000575.1:0-6852 GCA_036260665.1 Aggregatilineaceae bacterium
GCCATCGCCCAGTGGATGGATTTCGCGCACATACGCCTGGTTCGTCAATACGTTTTGCGCCCTCACCATCGACTCAGCTTCCAGCGCCAGCGTGATGATGTCACCCGCAATCTGCTGTTTGAGCGTCTCCGGCGTGCCTTCGCCCACGATCTGCCCGTGATCGATGATCGCAATTCGATCACACAGTTCATCGGCTTCTTCGAGGTAATGTGTGGTCAAAAAGATCGTGGTTCCGCCTTCGCGCAGCCGCCGAATCTCGTCCCACAGATGCGCCCGCGTCTGCGGATCGAGTCCCGTCGTCGGCTCGTCCAGAAACAGCAGCTTGGGTTTGTTCATCATCCCCAGCGCCAGTTCGAGCCGCCGCCGCTGCCCCCCAGAATACGTGCGCGCCAGCCGTTCCGAGAAACTTTCCAGATCGAGCGCCTGCACCAGTTCTTTCGCGCGCGTTTCGGCTGCTGTTTTGTCCATATGGTACATTCGCCCTTGCAGCAGCAGATTTTCATAGCCGGTGGCGCTGCCTTCCGCGCCGCCGACCTGTCCCACATAGCCGATATGCTGCCGCACCGAACCCGGCTGCCGCGCCAGATCATAACCAGCGACTTGCGCGCTTCCGCTGGTCGGCGGCATCAGCGTCGCCAGGATGCGCATGGTGGTAGTTTTCCCGGCCCCATTCGGTCCCAAAAAACCAAAAATCTCTCCCGCTTGGACGCGCAGATTGATTCCCTGTACCGCCTCCACCGTCTCTTTCCGCGTTTTGAATGTCCGCCTCAGTTCATGGGTTTCGATGACTGCCATAGTGCCCTCCGTTGTTTACTTACATACGTGTATGTATGTATACGGTACCCAATCCCAAAAGTTTCTGCCAATTTCGAAACTGCTCTTTTTGCTACTTGGGATCGGACTTCACAATACCACGGAGGTAGATGTCAACCAGAGTAGGGGCCTTTTGGATCAGTGAAAACCCGGATGGATTTTGCAGCCACAGTTGCGTCACGCCCTCGCGGAACGCTTGCCACGCCCACGCCATATCAAATGCATCCAGATCAGAGCGTAGAATCCCTTCGTTGATGCCCTGTTCCAAAAACTCCGCACCCTGCCGCACCGCATCTTGTACGATCTCCACTTTCGTTTGGAACGTTTCCGCCAGTTCGGGAATCCCTTCCTCCACCTTATGGCTCACCAGTTCCATGATCGCTCGCATTTCCGGGTAACGTTCAACCATATCCAGCACGCGAGTGTGAATGCGTTTGAACATATCCAGGTAGCTGCCGCCTTCACTCATCGCTTGCCCAATGACTTCTTCGAACACCCGGCTGGACATGTCGATCACCAGCGTATTGTAAAGCTGCGCTTTGTTCTGGAAATGCCAGTACACCGCGCCGCGTGTCACACCAGCCGCCTCGGCAATATCCTCTAACCGGGTTGCGCTGTATCCCTTGCTGCCAAAAATATGGAGCGCCGCTTCCAGAATGGTTTGGCGTGTGACTGCTGCTTCTTCTTTTGTTCGTCGCATAACAACCTCCTCTGGTTACATCCTAACATGCTTACGCCTTTCATCAAAAATCGCGCTAGAATTAGACGTATAACATGCTGCAACAGAAGGAATGGCTTACATTGTCGCACGATCACCATCATCATCACGGCGACACCGGTAATATCAAGGTGGCGTTTTTTCTCAATCTCGGTTTTACCATTGCTGAAGTTATCGGTGGCCTGCTGATCAACAGTATCGCGGTGCTGTCCGATGCGGTTCACGATCTGGGCGACAGCGCCGCGTTAGGTTTGGCGTGGTTTCTGGCGCGTTATTCGCAAAAAGAAGGCGACGAAAAATACTCCTACGGCTACCGTCGCTTTTCGCTGCTCGGCGCGCTGATCAATTCGATTATTCTGATCGTCGGTTCGCTCCTGATTCTCTCCGAAGCGATCCCGCGTCTGTTTGATCCCGAAGCGTTTGACGCGCAGGGCATGATCATCTTTGCGCTGCTCGGCGTTGCCGCCAACGGACTCGCCGCGTTTCGGATGCGCCAGAGCGAATCGGCCAATGCGCGCGTCGTCGGGATGCATCTGCTCGAAGATGTGCTCGGCTGGATCGCAGTGCTGGTCGTCGGCGTGCTGTCGCTCTTTGTTGATTGGCCCGTGCTGGACCCGCTGCTCTCGATTGGCATCACCTCGTTTATTTTGTACCGCGTGGTGCGTCAGTTCAAGACCATCGTGGAATTATTTTTGCAGGCCGTTCCCAGCGAATCCAGTTTACGCCTGATCCAGTCCCGTTTTGAGACGGTTAACGCCGTTTGCTCGACTCATCATGTCCATTTGTGGTCGCTGGATGGCGAACATCATGTGCTGACCGCGCATCTTGTCGTGGATGAAGGACTGACAGGCGACGATGTGAAGCGCATCAAGCGTGAGAGCAAAGCCGCTATCGAAGATTTGGACCTCGGCATCGAGCATATGACGCTGGAAATCGAGTTTGAAAACACCGACTGTTCGATGCCGGAGCATCACCATTAGCCATCCTCTACCCGCTCAACTAAACTCTAAGGTGTTCGTTGAGCAAAGGATCAAGCTATGGCGCACTCCATCGAAACCCTCATCGTGGGCGCTGGGCAAGCCGGACTCTCGCTCAGTTACTACCTGACTCAACAGGGGCGCGAACATCTGATTATTGATCGCGCCCTCCAACCCGCCGAAGCGTGGCGCAACCAGCGCTGGGACTCCTTCACCTTAAACACGCCCAATGAATTGACCCGACTGCCCGGTGCAGACTATCAGGGCAGCGATCCCGACGGGTTTTTGTCCCGCGTGGAGCTGATACGTTTTTTCGAGGACTATCTTCAGCGCTTCAATCTTCCGGTTCGTTTTGGCATTGAAGCGACTTCTTTAACCCCGAATGATCACCATTACACCGTCACGACAACCGCCGAGACATTCAACGCGCGGAACGTCGTGATCGCTACCGGGCTGTACCAGTCGCCCAAAGTTCCTCCCTTTGCGGCGAATCTCTCGGCGTCAATCCATCAGGTTCATTCCAGTGAATACCGCAGCCCGGATCGTTTGCCGTCCGGTGCCGTGCTGGTGGTTGGCAGCGGCCAATCCGGCTGTCAGATTGCCGAAGAACTCTATCAGCTAGGCCGCAAAGTCTATCTGAGTGTAGGACGCGCCGGACGTGTGCCGCGCCGTTACCGGGGAAAGGATATGATTGTCTGGCTCAATGAGACAGGCTTCTTTGACCGGACCGCTGATCAGTTGCCCTCTTCACAAGCCAGATTCTCCGCCAATCCTCAACTGTCGGGCAGCAAAGGCGGCCATACTATCAATCTGCACCAGTTTGTCCGTGATGGCGTAACGCTGGTGGGCCACATCGGAGATGTTCAGGTGGGCAAATTGCGGTTTGCCCCCGATCTCAGACAAAATCTTCTGAACGCCGACGAGATCGAAGCCACGATGCTCCACAACATCGACAACTACATCCGCGCGCATGGCCTTGACGCGCCGCCCGACAATGTGCCGGTTCTGCGTGATGCCTACGATCAGAAAGAAATTGCGGAGCTTGACGTGCGTCAGGCGGACATCACGAGCATCATCTGGGCCGGTGGTTACAGCTTCAGTTTTGACTGGGTGAAACTTCCCCTATTCGACGCCGATGGATTCCCGATCCAGCAGCGAGGTGCAACCGCCTATCCTGGCCTCTATTTTCTGGGATTGCCCTGGCTGCACACGCAGAAATCAGGTTTGATTTTCGGCGTAGGCGACGATGCCGCCTATATTGCCTCACGTATCCAGGGTTAGCACGCGCCGCATCGCTACTCGCGTCTCTGGATTCAGCCCAAGCGCGATCTCGCCCGCCGCGATTCCGCGCATATCCGCGCCCCACTGTGCCTCCGGCAGAATCTCGAATCCCAGCCGCGCATAGTAGGGCGCATTCCAGGGAATATCGCGTTCGGTGGTCAGCGTGACGAACGAATGCCCGTTTTCGCGCGCCCACGCGCACACCGCCTCGATCATCGCGCCCCCTAAGCCCTGCCGCCCATGATCGGGGTGAATATCCAGTTCCTGGATGTGCGGATGCCCATCGACGAGTTCCACCGCCGCGAACCCCACCGGCTGATCGTTTTTATCCGCTGTCACCCACAGCCGCTCCGCCTCGCAGAGTGCGCGGTGTTCCTCGACGCTTATCGCATCCGCGAGCAAATGCTGAAACCGCTCATATTTTGCGAATAGGGTTGCCGCCGCCAGTTCGATTCCCGGTAGATGTTCTAGATCCGTTTCGCGCGCCAATCGGATAGTGTAATTCATCGTGTTGTTCTCGTTAGGTTCATGTCAGGCGAACGCCCTATGATAGCACAAAAGCCTTTGTTTGTTGCGCTTACAATGGATGTTAAAGCGCAAAACCAACACGCGCTGGTCTTGAATGGAGAACCATCCCTATGATCCGCAAACTGATTAGCCTTGTCGTTCTGTTGATGTTGTTTGTGCTGCTACACATACCTTTGAAAACTTCTGCTCAACAAGCGGACTATTACACGGTGGATTGGAGTCCCGATGGCAGCAAGATTGCTGTGGGCACCGGATTGGGCGAAGTTTTGGTGATCGATGCTGCTACCCAACAGGTTTTGCTTTACCAGGATTTATCTCGAATAGGCAGTATTCAACGAGTTAGATGGAGTCCTGATGGAAACTCCCTGGCAGTTGGTCAAGGGTCTTCTGGCACGATTTATATTCTGAATGCAATAACTGGGGAGCACACGCATTCGCTCTATGACGAGAACAATCTCTCCACACCAATGCTGGAATGGAGTCCAGACGGTCGTTTTCTGGCCAGTGGGCATGACCGTAAATATGGTGGATTTGCTACGCAGGTATGGGACGTGACGGCAGAAGAAGTTGTTGTAACCTTGACGGAGAGGGAATTGAGAACGAATGCATTTGCATGGAGTCCAGATGGTAAGAACATAATCGACGAAAACGAGAATGATCAACTCGTGCTTTGGGATGTTGCTACTTGGCAGCCTGTTCGTACCCTGGACTGCCAAGTTGGTGCAGTCGAAGTAATGTGGCAGCCGAACGGGACTAAGATCGCGGTTATGGGTGTAGATGAGAATCACAATCGTGTGGATGAAGTTCGCATTTGTGATGTGGCAACGGGAAATATTCTTCTTACCATATCTGCAACATATGCTTCTAGCATACGATGGAGTCCCGATGGAGAAAGATTAGCGGTTGCAGATATGGACCAGTTTCGCATTCTTGATGGACAAACCGGGCAAGATATGTTTGCCTTTGAGCAGATGGACGCCGAAGAAGCCGCATGGTCGCCGGATGGCACTCGTTTAGCTTATGCAGGTTATCAGCAGCCCAGCCTGATTATCGATCTTCCGCCCGAATTAGTCCCCGCAGCAACGCCTACTCCAAGTTTTACGGATACACCCAGCCGTATCAGTGCGGTAGATTGGAGTCCTGATGGATTGCAGTTGACCACCGGGCATTGGAATGGTGCGGTTAAGCTTTGGAATGCAAGTACAGGAGCGCTGGTAAAAGCGATCTTGCCTCCAGTGAACTGGACACCTGCAACTGCCATCTTCATCACATCTGTTGATTGGAGTCCCGATGGGAAAAGGCTAGCGATTAGTGGCACTGGATCGGATGTATCAGTTGGCAAAATCTGGATCGTTGATCCGGCAACAGACCGCATTGTCACTAGTTTTAGCGCGGGTTCAGAGACGTATGCGACTGCATGGAGTCCAGATGGGAACTATTTAGCGGGCACTGTTATCAACGGATCGGGTCCTTTTCAAACTTATAAGGCGAGTGTCTGGGATTTGCGAACGGGTGAACTTGTTGCCGATTTGGAAGCCCAATGGGAGGCCATTGTTTCTGTAGAATGGAGTCCTGATGGTGCGTATCTTGCCACTGGCAGCAGCGATAGAACAACTGTCATTTGGGATACGCGTTCCTGGACGCCGATTTTGACTTTGGGCAGCGAAGATGATCCGGCGTTTTGGGCTTCGTGGAAGCCGGATGGCACGCAGTTAGCTGTCATCAGTACGCTTGGATTGGTAACGATCTGGGATAGTTCGAACGGCGCGAAACTGAAAACACTCAATAATCCGAATTTTACCTATTTGTACGAGTTGAAGTGGAGTCCGGATGGTCATTTGTTAGCTGGGGTAAGCGAACACTTCTTGCTGTTGTGGGATGCTGATTCCGGTAATCTGGTTGGGCAGTGGGAAACCCAAGAAGAATTAGTTGCATTGGCGTGGAATCCGGATGGTACACAAATTCTATGCGGCGGTTCGAGTGTGAGAGAGCCGCTTGTCGTGGATGTTACAGCATTCAGTCTTCCGACAGATTAACGCATGAATGGAATACAGGCTGGCAGTCGCACCACCAGCCTGTATCTCAATTTCTGATTATCCCTGGTCCAGCCGGAAACCATGTCCTCGCACGGTGACAATATACTGGTATTCCGGGTCAACCTCGGCTATCCGATCCCGCAGGCGGCGCACCAGCGCATCAATCGCCTGTTCGCTCACGCCTTCGCCAATCGCATCCGGCCACACCGCCTCGACCACTTCATCCCGCGTGCGGACCGCGCCCGCGCCATCATACAGCAGTTCGAGCAGTCGATACTGCGGCAGGCTCAGCGGTGGATCGACCTCAATCCCATTGACGAACACCCGCCGCGAATCGCGGTTGAGCTGCAAGCGCCCCAATACGCCGGGAATCTCATCGACCAGCAGCGGCGCGGTAGCCTCCGACCCCACGAACGTCATTTTGACCGCCAGCGCGATCTGAATTTCGTCCCCGTCGCGCAGCGGCACCGTCGTCGCCTTGACCTGTTTGCCGTTGACC
>DATAMF010000576.1:0-10066 GCA_036260665.1 Aggregatilineaceae bacterium
AAACAGGACTGCAATATCCTGAATAACGCTGGCGGCGTTTTGATAACGTTCTTCGGGGTTTTTGAATAGCAGCCGTGCGATGATTTGTGACAGCGATCTGGCACTGAGCGGCGAAGACTCCTTGCTTGCGGGTAGTTCTTGACTGATGTTGAGCTGCTGGATGAGAGATATATCTGGCGCGCGGGTTAGAATATCCTGAATGAGTTTGTACTGGTTGGATGTATTAAACGGGTGACGCCCGGTCAGCATCTCGTAGGCGATGACGCCCACGCCGTACAAGTCGGGTGTTTCGTTGGCCGGAATCTGCTGCATAAATAGCTCCGGCGCAATATATGGGATTGTACCGGCGACACCCGTCGCCTGCCCATGCCTGCTCGATAGCCCAAAATCCAACAACTTGACCGTACCACCGGATACCAAAATGTTCGCCGGTTTAAGATCGTGATGAATGATTCCGCGCCGGTGCAGATAGTCCAGCGCCTGCAAAACCTGCAAAACAAGCTGAACTTTGTCCTTGACGTTCAATTCTGCGCTGAAAGACAGAATATTCTGCGCATTGTCCAGCAGGGCCATCGTGAAATAGGGCAGCGTCGTGTCGTCAGATTTCTTATGAAAGCCATAATCGAGCACACGAATGATGTGCGGATGGTGTAACGATGCCAGCACCTGAAATTCGTGGGCCAGCGCGACGTTTTTATCCCGCTCGTTGCTATACGAAGAAGAAAACAACGAACTTACCGGGGCCAGCACCTGCTTCAAGGCGATTTCTTGGCCGGTCAGTCGGTCTATCGAACGGTAGACCACCCCCATGCCTCCGTGTCCGAGTTCTTCGGCCAGCATGTAACGGTTTGCGAAAAGCTGCTGCCGTGTCATACATCCGTCCCGGTAGGACACACCGTATCAAATATCAATCGTGATTCCGGCAATCGTTTGGTGCAGTGGTTGTGTCAATTCCCAGATGATCGCTTGGTCAATTAGAGCGCATAACGCCTCAAAATACACAAATGGCTTGCCATTATCATCGATAGCGAAAAAACGCATGTCCAAACTGCGGCTGTCAAGCCGCGTCCGGCGCTCAAGTGTCATGTCCAGATCGACAACCACCTCCTTTAGCTTTTGTAGCACAGCCAGCGGCGGCGTATAGATGCCCGGCCTGACCCCTAAGCTGAGAAATGCTTCGCCGCTGGTGATCATGATCTGACGCTCCGTCAAAAATCGCAGCGTGTCGTCTAGATCAGTGGGTGGAAGTTCGGCAAACGCCTCGATGCGGCGGCGCGTGCGCACCTGGTCACAGAACAGATATACGGCGCGCGCTGCGCCGCTGAGCACGGTCAAGGGATGTGCCGCTCCGGTGCGCAGGTCCCACAGCAGCAAGTGCGATTCCAGATCGACGGCCAACAAGTCGCTGCGCTCGTATTCGCACCGCCAGCGCTTAACATCCCTGAACAGCGGCTGCGTATACGCGTGAACATCGCGCGGCGGTTGGTAATCATAGAAAAAATGATACGCGAGATTATACCGCGCCACCGGGGCGAGCGCGTAAATGTACTCGTATGGGATCGCCGGGCGCACGTTGGCAAACCCATGCGCGGGCGGGTCCTCGAAAAACGGGCTGAAACGGTCCAAGCGAATCTGTGCCATACTGATCGGCGGTTGGAGGTGATAAAGCAGCGGCAGCATGGCGCGTATCTGCTCGTAATCTTCGGCGCGTTCATCCGGGAAACCCCACAGGATGTTCCAATACACGTCGAGGCCCAACTCTTTGCACCACTTTAATACCTGGATATTTTGCAATGCCGAAACGCCTTTGCGCATCAGCCTGAGCAGCCGGTCGCTGAGGCTTTCGATCCCCGGCTGTACCTGCCTGATACCCGCGTCGCGGAGCTGCATAAGCTGTGACTTGCGCAGATTGGCCTTGACCTCGTAAAACAGCTCGACGTTACGATTCAGCGTGCCCAACCGGGGAACGAAGTCGTCAAAATAGCGCATGTTTAAGATGTTATCGACCACCCACACGGGATAATCGGGATACCGCTTGAGCAGCGCCTCCAACTCGTCAAACGCGCGCTCCGGCGATTTGCTGCGATACGTGATGGTGTCCCCGTTCAAGCCGCAGAACATACACTGGCTGCGCTCGCCCCACCAGCATCCGCGCGACGTCTCGAACAGGATGCGCATGTTTTTTATCCGGGAAACGCTGCTGCGGTGCAGTTGGTCGAAAAAGTCGTCAAAGTCGATTAGCGGCAGCGTATCGAGGTCACACACCATCGGCGCAACCGGCACCTTATCACCTAGATCGTCGAGGTTGCGGCGTGTGATCACACCCTGAAGAACATCGATCGATGTACCATCTAGCACGCGCCGCACGAGGTCCGGGAAGATGCCCTCAGCCTCACCGGAGACAACCGCGTCTACACTTTTGAACTGACGGACCGTCTCCACGCCCATCATGTTTTCGCAGTTGCCCCCGCCCATGACGATAAACAGGTTAGAATTGGCCTCTTTGAGCCGCTTCGCCAGGCACAACGACGCGACGTGCTGCTGAAACACGCTTGTTAGGCCGACGATAGCCGGTTGGCGCGCGCAGATGTCATCGACGATCTGCGCCAAAAATGGCTCAACGGATTCAAGCGCAAACCGTAGAGCGTCGATGTGATGTTCCGGCACGGATGCTTTACGGTTGTTGTGCGGCGATTGGCGGCGCAGCACGTCGTCGATGTAATGTATGTGTTTTTCATTCTGACCGTCGAATAAGGCATTCGAGAATACCCATTCCCCCGCCAGATCGACGTATGGGTCCCCGCTCGAAATTTGGGTGTAGGTGTCACCACCGATCATGTCCGCAAAGCGCAGCGTAGCGTATAGAATGTCCGCCGTCAGGTGCTCACGCGCCAGTACGCGCTTGAGCAGTGACAGGCCAAGTGAGGGTTGAGTGATCGGGCCGAAAGGCATCGACACTAATAAAACATCTACGCTGCCTTGTATGGAGGGTTGTAGTTCTGGCATGGTAGCCCTTGTAAATGAACGCAAAGTAAATTGCATAATAATTAATATGCACTTATCATTAGAATGTTGCGTATTTTGCATTCCTTTGGAGGAATAATTATGGCACAAAGCATTCGATGGTCAAGCATTGTTGAGAAAGCCCATCAAGATCCTGAATTTAAGCAAGAACTTCTCAAGAATCCGCGTGCAGCGCTTGAAAAGGCCAGCGGGGTTACTTTGCCGGATGGTGTCGATTACATTGTGCATGAGCAAACCCCATCAACCGTTCATCTGGTGCTGCCGCAAGCGCTTGAAACCAAGCAGAAACCAGATGCATTTTTTGTGCAAGACGACGACGACACAGGTGACGAACTGTAGAACGATCACAACGCCTGAGCCGCCTCGCATTCCGACCATAAGATGCTGAAGACCAGCAAGTCCTTGAATTCTTGTTGTAGTTCATGCCATAGTTCCTGACGCAGCCGGCCTTCATATATCAACCCTGCTTCCTCCCATGTGATAAAGAAAGCAGGGTTGTTCGGAAAACTGCGCCTGAAAATAAGGTTTAGGCCAAACGGCCCAAATCCGTAGGCCAGCATACGCTCCACAGCCTCGGCAGCGTAGCCCCGATTCCAATAATCCTTGCCAATCCAGTAGTCAATCTTGCTGCAAAAATCGCCGAGAATAACTTTTTTAATGCACATGTGTAACGATAAGGCACATCCCGAGTAAAGTGTGGGCAATTTAAAGTGGTCATAAGACCCGAAGCTCAGGCAAAAATACGCATGCGTAGCCCATCTGGTAAAGTTAGGTTTTTCCAAACAATGGTGGCGCGGCGTAAGCCTTTTACGGGGAATTCGGAATTACCCACACTTCCGCTGGGACTACCCAGTGCGGTGTCTTTTGCGTTCCTTTTTTCCGCGTGGCTCATTTATGACCACGCTTCACTTAATTACGGCGTTGGTATGATGACCATTCCAGGTTGGGATTCTATTACCAGCGTGTATGGCCCTCCGGTTTGATAGCGATAGCCGCTGACTTCGATTTGGTACATTCCGTCTTCGGGTAAGACTAAACCCTCTATGAGAGAATTTGTATTTACCCCTTCCTGAATGTCATTACTGGTAGCAGGATCATAGGAAACGAACACTAAACTGTCACCCACATTGAGATCCATGCCGTTCGGGGCTGTGACTACGACCAGCGTATCCAACATGCCTGGCCTTCTGTCAGTTGATCCATTTACCGGATTGTCTGCGTTGACGCGGATTGTCAGAATTTCTCCCGCGCGGCCCTCATACGTCCAGATCTGCACGTTGCCAATCTTAACCTCGCCGGGTTGTTCGCCTAGATGAGCAACCAGCATTGAGTGGGGGGGGATAGTTGGAGTCGTTGTGGTGGCGGGTGCTACGGTTGGGCTAGGAGGCAGAGAAGGTATTATGGGCTGGAGGGTAGGATACGGCGTGCGCGTGGGGAAAACGCTCTCACTATCACAGCCTGTTTCAAGACGATACATGGAGCGCTCGGTGCAGGTGAGTTCGCGCACATAGCGGCGTTCAAGCGCTCGGGCGAGTAATTCGTCCTCTGTTTCGATGCGGTACTGAGTAATTCCCCGTAGAGGTGGAACGTTACTGGTATTGTAAACATGCCTAGCAAACAGGCTGCTGCCATCGGAACTCAGAACAAAAGAATACCACAATCCTGGATACTCCCGTATCAATTCACCAGTCGCTACATCCCATTGGAATACGATTGATGTATCACCCTCTCCACCCATGCCAAAGACTGACTGTCCATCTGGGCTGAACGTGGTTGGAACTGCATTGCCTCTGCCGGAAGCAAATGTGCGGATCGGTATGCCGGTAGTCGCCTCCA
Source organism: Aggregatilineaceae bacterium (assembly GCA_036260665.1). GTDB lineage: Bacteria > Chloroflexota > Anaerolineae > Aggregatilineales > Aggregatilineaceae > DATAMF01. The sequence goes on from DATAMF010000576.1 coordinate 4,861, forward strand.
GCAGTATGTTATCGAGAAGGATTGTGCGCCCATCCGGGCTGAATGCTGCCGTGCCACTGTTACCCTGTTCAAGTTGCCACAGAACTTCGCCCGTGTTGATATCCCACAGAATGGCTAGTTGATTCTGCGAACTGGAAATCGCCGTTCGCCCATCTGGGCTGAAATCAACACTCCCGATAAAGGAATCATGTCCAACAAAGCGGCGAATTTCCTGGCCTGTAGCGACATCCCATAGGAGAACCTGCCCGTCAAGCCCACAGGAAAGGAGAGTCCGTCCATCCGGACTGAACGACACCCCCGTGACCACCCCGTTGTGACCGGTCAACGTGTGCACAATCTGCCCACTGTCGAGATCCCACAGAATGAGGGCGTTGCCCCCGGTTGCTGCCAGATTTCCCTGTGGACTGATTGCCAAGGTGAACCAGATGTCGCAGCTTGACCAGTCTGGGTAGATAGTTCTCATCGGGCCTATGCGGCGGAGAATCTGCTCCGTTGCAATATCTAGGGAGGTCAGCCAGCAGTCAGCCGCATCATAATCCGTTTCACTCGGTAAATCCTCCCACACATAGAGAGTGCGGTCATCAGGACTGAGAGCCATTACGTCATATACCGTATTATGCTCTGTTTCAAAGTTTCGGATTTCTCCTGCTGAGTGAAGATTCCAGATGCGTATTGATCCATCTCCCCGTCCAATGACCGCTGTTTCCTCGGTTGGCCCAAAGATCGCACTCATGAGCGTAACGGTCGAAGGTATAAACAGAATCTGGCTTCCGCTTTGGATATCCCACAGTCTCGCGCCATCGTGTCCATTTGCCATGAGATAATATCCGTCAGAGCTGATATCGATCATGCAGATTCCTGTAGGATTGACATCAAAGGTACGAATTGGCTCGTAGGTACCTAGATTCCACAGCGTCGCGACGAAACCGGACTGGCAAAAGATCGAAGTGGTGGCGGCACTGCGTCCATCTGGTGTGAATTCCAGGCTATAGGCCCCAATCCAATAATCATTACCATACCCTTCCCAATGATGGAGGATATCACCCGTATCCAGATCCCATAGGATCATTTCACCGAACGCGCCGCCAGAGAGCAGGCGGTGTCCATCTGGACTGACTGCCAGCCCCAGAATAGCATGCCGATGGCCTTCTAACCGGCGCAGCACTTGCCCTGTAGCCACGTCCCATTGGAAGATGACCGGATATCCAGGAGCATTAGCTAGCCAAGACTGCGTGAAGACGCGTCCTGCGGGTGAACTACTGCCTTTGTCGTCCCCATTGCCTCCGTTGGAGCTGAAAAAAGTACTGCCATTGGGGCTGAATGCAACTGGCACCCAACCCTGGCTGAGCAGATCAGGGCTGGTAAAGCGACGGATTTCGTTGCCCGTTTGCAGATCCCAAAGAATAAGCCCACTGGTACTGTACCGGGGCGATCCTAGCACCATGCGGCTATTGGGACTGATGGCAAACAGCGTATGTCCAGTTCCAGTATGAAACAAGGGGGCAAACGTCACAGCGTCCCATACATTCAGACCATCATCCGCCCATGCGACAAAATAACGACCATCCGAGCTGGACTGAACGTTCCAAATCAAGGTTGGATGGGAGGTTCCTAACGGCGTTGGCCCGGCCTGATAAGCCATTTTCGACAGGATCAACTGCGCGCTGTTTGATGGCGATTCGACGCGGTTGGCTGTGACCGCCAGGGCCAGAGCCGAGTCTATATCATTTTCTGCCAGAGCTGCCCGTGCGCCGCTCACCAGAGCGATATCCTGGGCTTCGGCAGCGTTTTGTAGAGCCAGCGCTGCGTTTACATCGCTGGTCTCACGAGCATCTTCGGCTTCGCGCTGTTTGCCGAACGCAAAGAGCGATAGTGCAAAGACCGCGATCAAGAAGATGATCAGGCCCACTACCAGGTAGCGCAGGCGGTTGGTTGCTCGCCTCTGTGTCTCCAATTCGCGCTGCTGCCGTTCCTGCTCGGCGCTTTCTCGGTGTTTACGTTCGGTAATGCTGGTGTCAAGAAATTTCCGCTCGTCTAAGGTAAGAGCGAGGTGTTTTTTTCCAGCCCAGCCTGCGAACTGCTCTAGTCGCGCGCCGCTCAGCAGATAGCTGGGGTCTTTTCCGGAGTCACGCCACCCAGCCATCGCAGCAGCGAGTAATCGCTGCTGAAGGATGTCATAGCGACTCTCATTCAGCCAATCGCGCAGCCGTTCCCATTCGCGCAGAATCGCCTCGTGAGCAATCTCGACCGTGGGACAGCGTGATGCGTGATCGTGGTCCAGAGTAAGCAGGCGGAAATCGGCATATGTGTCGATGGCCTCGTCCATCAGCTCCTCATTCCCGGCGATGGACAGTAGTTCGGATCGTCGCACACGCCGCCTTGTATCTTCTGCGCTTTCTACGAGGGAAACCAATCTCAAGAACATCTGGCGGATGTTTTCTCGCCCGGTTTCTTCCTGTTCCTGATATAATTCCTCGGCCCGTCTGGTGAGCGCTCCTGCTGCCCCCCCCAGCGCCACATAAGCCTCTTGAGTTAGCGTATGGTCACTGCGCTGTTCAAATAACTCGGTCAAAGCATATTGGAGCAGGGGAAGCCCGCCCGGTTGATAATGCAGATCGGAGATGATGGTTGCTATCAGCCCAGATTCAAAAGAGACTCCAACCCGCTCTGCTGGTTTGGTGATCGCTGCTTCGAGTTCATCCGCCGAAAGAGGCAGTACTGTCTCCATGCGGCTGCAGACCAGTTCGCCAAACTCCGGGTAGAACAGCGGACGATCATAAAAGTCCGCGCGCAAGGTGATGACGACGCGTACTCGGCTGCATGGATCAGTAACAGCGCAGTACAGTAAACCGAGAAAACGAGTACGTTCAGCTTCATCGTTAACCAGGGTGAAAAGTTCCTCGAATTGATCAATAATGATAACCAGTTCACAGTCATCGTTGGGCAGGATCAGCCCTGCAATCCGCACCAACCCGCGTGCATCACGCTCCAGTTGCTCGCGCAGGTTTTCTGACTGATTCGTTGATATCCACGTCAGGGCAATTTCGAGTTCGTCCAGGGGATGCGCCCCAGGACATATTTCCGCGACAAACCAGCGATCAGATCCGGGTAGTGCGTTATTCCACAGGGCGGGAACTAATCCTGCTTTCACTACACTTGATTTGCCGCTCCCACTCGGGCCAACCACGGCGACAAAGCGGGCGAATTTATCTCGTTCGCTCATTCGTTTGATCAACCGTTGTACCAGCCGTTCGCGTCCAAAAAAGTCGCGAGCATCTGCCATTTGAAAAGCATGTAATCCTTTATAAGGGTTTTCGGGTTCAGGGAGGGCAATATAGGTAGATTCGGAAGCGGATATATTGGCAGATGGTTTTGCAACAATCAGGTTGAGTTCGCGCGCCCGCACAATCGCCTGTACCCGGCTGCGGACATGCAATTTCTGATAAACCTGCCGGATATGCCATTTGATGGTGGCAATTGTCACAAATAGGTGCTGCGCGATTTCTTTGTTGCTGCACCCATTGACGATCATGGCAAGGATTTCCTGTTCGCGCAAGGTTAACTGTTCAACAATATTTTCTGTAGATCGGCGGGCGATGTCGGCAGCACGCCGAAAATCGGCAGCTATTTCTAATACATCGCTATAGCGGTGAGCCGGATCTTTTACGGTGGCTTTTTGGATGATTGCGTTGATACCCTTGGCTACTTTGGAAGGCAACGTTTCGATGAAGGGAATTGGTTCATTCAGATGTTTATAGCTGCACTCAGTAGATAAGATGTTCGTAAATGGAGTTTTCCCAGTGAGAACTTCATACAGCATGACTCCCAGGCTGTAGATATCTGTCTGCGGTGTTACTGGATCGCTGCGCACTTGTTCAGGTGAAAGATAGTCAGGCGATCCCAAAACGATATCGGTCCTAGTAGCGAGGGCTGTATTTTTAGCGATCCCAAAATCGGATAGATAAACATTGCCATTTTCATCTAGGAGAATGTTGGAGGGTTTCAGATTCTGATGAACGATGCTATTGCGGTGTGCAATTCCCAAAGCTGATGTGATCTGATCCAAAAACAACGCCGTAGATTCCAGATCGAACGAAAAGTTTGTCAGCGAATCGCGTAAATTACCGCCGCGCAGCCAGCGCATGACGAGGAAGGCTCCGTCTGCATCCCGCCAGTAATCATACAACGGGACAATGTAAGGATGTTCCAGCCGTGAAATCAGTTGAGCTTCCATTTCAAAACGGCGGATGAAGTCGGGATCGTTGGCGTAGTAAGGTAGGATAATTTTGATGGCGACCTCGCGCCCAAAGGTAGTTTGATATGCCTTATGGACGACACCAAACCTGCCGCTCCCGATGCGCTCATGGATTTCATACCCTTTAATGGGGTGAATTGATTCCATAGCTCTTCCCCCAAGGATCGTGCTTACAATCCCATTATAACCCTCTTCCCCTCAATCTATACTTTTCCCCTCCCTGTCAGAGCCGAGATTCACTCGCATAATGAAAGTAACTAAGGCATGAGGGTGGAGTATGTTTATCCATCGATATTCGCCCAAACAAGTGCTGACCCGTGGCGTGAAGTTTCCTGGCGTTCATTTTCACCGGCTTCTTATTGGCGTTCAAGAGGATTGGCAGGGCTTTTTTCGTTTTGCGCGGCTGGCGTTGATCCTGTTCTTGATCGGTGTCGGGATTATCGGCGGGCTGTTATTAAGGACAAGTTCCGCGCCTGATAATGCGAGTGAACTGCTGGACTGGGAACAGAGCGCCGAACATAAGACCTTACATCGATTCGCTCCAGATATGACGCTGTATGCCACCACTGTGTCATATCTCTATCAGCCGCCCGCCCATGCCTTATTTGACTCGGACTATCGGTTAATGCCGAAAGAACCTGTCACGCTCGGGGATCTGGTAATCCTATTGGGTGAACCAAGTCAGGTGGACTGCTTGGAAACCCGAACTAGCGCAGAACGATCGATTCAATGGCTGTGTGTACGATTTCACAGCGGGCAAATTGAAGGATGCACTTTTTTCCCAGAAGGCGAAAAGCGCCTGTTGCCTCAAATCATCATCCACAGTATCTATTACTTTGCCGCCAATTCAGTCTATGGGCCGGTGAAAATGAACGCCAGGAAACTTCACGCCACGGGTCAGCACTTGTTTGGGCGAATATCGATGGATAAACATACTCCACCCTCATGCCT
>DATAMF010000577.1:0-7826 GCA_036260665.1 Aggregatilineaceae bacterium
TTACCCTGTGCCAGGTACGCATCACCCAGGCCGACAAAATAGGCGGCGGGAACGCCTTCGGGTGCAATATCGGCGCACGTGATGTCCGTTTGGGCCTGGATGACTCCAGGCACGGCGAACAACGCACTAATGAATAGAAGCAGGATCAGCCTCGACTCCGGGTTCGTCGCCGCCTACAACAACCGGGGCATCGTCTACGCCGCTCAGACCGAATACGATGCAGCATTGGCCGACTTTGATCAGGCCATCACCCTCGATTCGAGTTTCGTGCTGGGCTACAACAATCGCGGCGTGATCTACGCGCTGCAAGCCAGGTACGACGAAGCCCTGGCCGATTTTAATCAGGCGATTTCGTTATCCGGTGTAGACACGGTGGTCGCGACTCTCTCCGATCCGGATCGCGATCCCGCCGACCCGGTGCCCGCCTTTGATCCCGACCACGCGCTTTCCTATGCCTTGTTGGGCATCGTCTACGAAATGCGCGCCCGCGACAACTACAGCGCTTATATGCTTTTGCTGGGCGGTAATGCGGATCAACGCATCCAGAGCGCCGCCGGAGCCTTAGAGTCGCGTTTCAGCTTCGATCTCCGGCTGGACGATGGCACCTGGCTTTTTGCGGCCTCCTTCTCGCCCTCCGGCAGCTAAAAAAGGAGTCTGGCGTGAAGCTTAAGTTGATCCTGCTGTTACTCATTAGTGCGTTGTTTGTCGTGTTGTTCGCCGTGCCTGGAGTCATCCAGGCCCAAACGGACATCACGTGCGCCGATCTTGCACCCGAAGGCGTTCCCGCCGCCTATTTTGTCGGCCTGGGGGACGCCTACTTAGCGCAAGGTGATTATGCGCTGACCACCGTCGCCTACACCTGCGCCCTCGATCTGGATGCGGCCTATGCCCCTGCTTATATTCATCGCGGCTTGGCCTATGCCACGCAGGGAGCCGACGCCCAGGCGATGGACGATTACAACCGTGCCCTCGAACTCGACGAGACGTTGATCGCCGCCTACAACAACCGGGGTATGCTCTACCTGCGCCAGGGCAATTTTGGGCTGGCGCTCACCGACTTTGATCTTGCCGTCGCGCTCGATCCGGCCTATGCCATCGGCTACCATAACCGGGGACTCGTCCACGCCGCCGAGGGAAACTACGATCTTGCCATCGCCGACTTCCAGCAGGCGCTGACCCTCGATCCCACTTATGCCGCGCCCCACGCCTCGCTGGGAGCCGTTTATTCAGCGTTGGCCCTGCGCAGCTATGAAACCTATTCATCCCTGTCTGGATCGCGCCCCTTCCCGCCCGCCGGTAAGCCCGTCGATATTTTCAGCGCCTTAGAGGATGGCTTGGCAACTGGCAATATTTCGATCTGGCTGGCCTTTTTGACGCCCGCATCATGAGGGAGGCGGCTGTGAGAATCCCTATCCCGGCTCTACGGGTGCTGTTAATCGTTGCGCTGGCCTTTTCGCTGGCTCTTCCGCTGGTTCTTCCGTTTCCGACGCCTGCGGCCTCCCAGGACGGTAGCGGCCCGATCCGCGAACCGAATCTTTATGGCACCGTCAACATCGGCTCGCTGAATCCCCTGTTGTGTGATAATCCCGCCTGCCGCCGTATCACCAGTTTTTTGTTCCCCCATCTCATCGGCATTGATCCAACAACCGGACAGTTCACCCCGTCCGGTGACTCAACCGCCCTGGCCGCGAGTTGGGACGTTTCGGCGGATGGGACGAAATATACCATTCATCTCCGCGACGATCTCACCTGGACCGACGGCACGCCGATCACGGCCTATGATGTGTTTTACAGCGGCTATTTTGCGATCACGTCTCGTTTCGTACAGAGTGCTGAACTGGTCGATGATTATTCGATTGTCTTCTCTCTGTCCGAAGCGAATTGTTCCGCTCTCAACTGGCTCGATTTTCCGGTGATCCCGGTCCACATGTTCGAACCGGACTTTTCGAATAGGCTCGACTCATGGTTGGACGCTCCTTTGACTGAACAAGTGAACGCGTTGTTCAGCAGTCATGCCAACATCTCGCCCACCGTCTCCGCCGGAATTTTTGCGTTTGACACTCTCCAGCCCACCGAATATATCCGCCTTCAGGCGGGTGATCTGGGTTTTAGTTATGAAGATGTGTCGGGGTGGGATGAGGCCATCGCGCGTTTTATGGCGGGTGATCTCAACCTGCTGGTCAACCCGCCCTTCAACCGCCGCGAGGATATTCGCGCCGCGTCCGGCGTTCAGATCGTGGAATATCCCGGCCTCATGTGGAGTGGGATCGTCCTCAATTTCGCCGATCCCGCCAATCCCCTCAGCGCCTATGATGACGATGGTAATTTGCTCGATCAGGGCCACCACCCACTGTTTTCCGATCCACAGGTGCGCCGCGCCATGCAGTTCGGCATCGATGTGAACACGCTGATCGACTCGGCGCTGTTGGGTAGCGGCACCGTAATGGCCGCCAACCAGCCGCCCTCGTCCTGGGCCGCCGATTCGACCCTTGCCCCGGTCCCGTATGATCCCGATCAAGCACGCCGTATCCTCGAATCGGCGGGCTGGAAAGACACCAACCACGACGGCATCCGCGAATGTATCACCTGCACCACTGCCGATCCGGGAACGCTGCTCTCCTTTGAACTGCTCTACGACGATATGGTTTCCTACCATCCCATCCTGGTGAGTCTCATCAGCCAGCAGTTAGCCCAGGTTGGTTTTTATGTCTACACTGCGCCCGTCTCCTACCCGCCCGACTACCAGTACTTTGATGCCTATCTGTTCAGCGCTACCGAAAGTTTCCCCGTGAATCCCGATCAATCGCTGTCGTTCACCCGCGCCGGTGATGATCTGAATGGCGGCTCCAACTACGGCTCCTACTTTAATCCCGACATCGAGGACTTATTCGCCCAGGCCAAGACCGTCTGTGATCCCACCGCCCGCGCGGATCTTTATCACCAGATCCAATCAATCCTACAGTCCGACCAACCCTACATTTGGCTTTTTACCGTCAACGATATGCTCGCCGTGCGAGATGGCGTGTCGGGCTTTGATCCCTATCCCCAGGCTCCTTTCTGGAATATTCTGGACTGGACGGTGCAGCAATGAACCGGCTGCTGCTGTTTTTTCTGATAGCGGTCTTACTGGTTCCCTATTCAGCGGGCGCGCAGGACAACGACGACTTTACAGCGGTGGTGCAGGTCAACAGCGCTTTCGCCCATAGTGAGCCGTCGCTCGAATCCGAACGGATCGCTTCGGTCTTTGAAGATCAGGAACTTGAAGTCGTCGGGCGGAATATCGACGGCACATGGTTCGAGATTCGCCGTTTGGGGCGGCTGACTAGTCTTGGCTGGCTCCCGGTTGAATTTCTGGACTTTGAATTTTTCCCCGAAGACCTTCCGCTGACCAATTTCACCGTTGGGCTGGAAGGCCCCGAAGTCCTGACCGCCGACCCCGGTTTCGCCCTCTATCTGCTCTCCGGTGCCATGTTACGCAACACCCCACTCCGCACGGGTGCCCGTGTTGGACCGGGATCGGTGCCGCGTTTTGCGGTGGTGCCCGTCCTGGAACGTAATCAGGATGGCACCTGGCTGCGCGTTTTTTACAAGGGGTATACCGGGTGGGTCAGCGCCTTTACCGGGCGCGAAATTCCCGATGTGATGTCGATTCCGGTTGCTGCCAATCTTCCCGCACCGGAATCTGCCGGAGTCGTGATCATCCCGCCCGAAATTCAGATCGCCCAGATTCAGCGCCTGCGCGACTTTATCAACCCCCGCCGCACCCTGGCCGATAATTTGGCCGGTTTTTGGCTGATGGTCTATCGCGGCGAAATTATGCCCTGTAATCCGCCCGAATCCATCACCGCCTACCAGTACGCGGCTAGTGATGTGCGTGAGTTACCCGAACTCCAGCGCCACGCCCCGCAGCTTGGCAGTGCCGTTGATTATCTCAATGACTCGCTGGACCCGCTGCAAGACTGTGGCGTGGTGGGCAGCCTTGCCGTGATCAACGCGCGGGCGGCGGCCATCAATTCCCGCCTGCTCTTCGACTCCATTCTGGAACAGCTTGCTTCGCTGGAAACCACGATCAAGGAATAACACCGGGGGACAGTTGGTAAGTCCCCCTTTATTAACCATCGAAGTTAGTCATCCAAATTAGTCACTGAATGGTGATGACAATGCCGAACATCTGTGCTATTCTATTTACAAGTACCGCTGCACGTTCCAAAATCCATGATGAACAAATCTTCCCGTGGCGCGTCGTGAAGGGGGGGAGGGGGTATCTACTCCCCATCTTCTTTGGGAGTGGTATCCGGCTTTTCAAACGTGCCGCCTGTCCACAGCAGACATACCTGCTGCCACGAATAGCGGTAGCTGCTGTTTGCCCAATAAGGAGCCACCCGCCAGGTATACGTTCCGGCTTCCCAGGGCAGATTTTCGAGTTCAATCGTTCCGGTGGTGGTTTCGCTGTCAAACGCGGTGCGGTTGCCCGCTGGCGAAATCGTGATCACGCTGTACATATTCGCGCCCACCAACCCCGGATACGTGACGGTCATCCGTGTGTCGCCCGCCATAAAGTTGCCGCTCTGCGTGAATCCGCCAGCCCATTGATCGCACACATTGGTTGAAAGATCGAACTCCTCCGGCACGCGCCCATCAGCGTTACGCGGCAGAATCATGCCCGTTGGATGAATCGAATTAAACGCCACGCTTGTTCGGATCAGCCGTGCATACACCCACGCCCGACCTGCTCCATACTCAATTTGTAACCACTGCCGCCCATCCCAACTGGTAAAGAAATCTCCCGCGCGCCCCGTGACCACCACCGACGCATTGCGCGGCAGCCGTGCAATCACCGGATACGCAAAATCCGGCCCCACACGCACATCCGCATCAAATCCCGCGATCCCATAAATGACACCATCATCTTGGGCTTGAATCGGCATCGACGGAGCCAACAGTAGAACAAACAACAGTAAGGCAGCGAACCGTTTCAGCATGGCAGCCTCCAGAAAACTCTTCATCGCGCTGATCTGATTATACAAAACCCTGCGGCTGCTGCTGTGCGCGCACCATGCGAAACCTATACGAGAGGCAGCAGAAATCATGATAGATGCAACCCACCGATGATCAGGTCCAGCGTTATACTGAAGAAAACTTTTTAGCTTTGGAAAGGATGCTATGAGAGAGTTTATTAATGGTGCTGAAGCGATTGCTCGCGGCGCTTTAGACTCCGGCTGCACATTTTTCGCTGGCTACCCCATCACCCCCGCCACGCCGATCCTGCTTCACATGATCGAAGAACTTCCCAAAGTCGGCGGAGTTGCCATTCAAGCCGAGGACGAAATCGCCTCGATGGGGTTTTGCATCGGCGCAGTGATGACCGGTGCGCGTGCGATGACTGCCACCAGCGGTCCCGGCATCAGCCTCTACAGCGAAAATATAGGTTTAGCTATCATGGGCGAAGTCCCACTCGTGATCGTGAATGTTCAGCGTATGGGACCCGCTACCGGCGGCGCAACCACCGTTGCCCAGGGTGATGTCCAGTTTATGCGTTGGGGAACTTCCGGCGGTTATCCCGTCATCGTCTTATCCCCCACCAACGTCACCGAATGTTACAACCTGACTCGCCACGCGTTCGACTTGGCCGAGCGTTTCCGTGTTCCCGTCTTTTTAGCCACTGATAAAGAAGTGGTTGCGTCCAGTGACACCGTCGATTTAGCGGGTTATCAGGCTGTTCCTGTGCGTGATCGTGCCATCGCGCCTGCTGGCAATGGTTTCGTTCCCTACCGCTACCATCCCAGCGATGAAGTCGCCCTGATGTCTCCGTATTCCGGGCCGCATTTCGTTCGTTTCACCGGTTCTTCCCACGACGAACGCGCCTATCTGTCCAAAAAGCCGCAGGATGTCGGCGCATTGAATGACCATTTAGCTGCCAAAATCGAAGCGCATGCGGATGAAATCTCCCTCGTCAAAATCGATCTCCAGGAGGGCGCAGAAACCCTGCTCATCAGCTACGGTATCACCGCCCGTTCGGTAGAAGAAGCCGCCCAGCGTGCCCGCGCCGCCGGAAAACGCGTTTCGGTGTTGACCGTTTATTCCCTTTGGCCCGTTCCCGCATCCGCGATTCTGGCTTCGATACCCGGTATCCGCCGTGTGATTGTGGCCGAACTCAACCTCGGCCAATATCGCCGCGAAATTGAACGGCTGCTCGGCAAACAGATCGAGATGATTGGCGTGAACCGTGTTGATGGTGAATTGATTACGCCGGACGAAATTCAGGAGCACATCTCATGACGGCTATAACAACCTATATCGATGAAAAAACACTGCCGTTTCCCTTCTGCCCCGGCTGCGGCCATGCGACCATCGTCAAAGCGCTTGATGAAGCGCTCGTCAAGCTGCAAATCGACCCGCACAAGCTCGTTCTGGTCACGGATATTGGTTGCCAGGGCCTTTCAGACAAGTTCTTCGTGACCAACGCCTTTCATGGCCTGCATGGTCGTTCGCTCACCTACGCGACAGGCATCAAACTCGCCAACCCCGATCTGCAAGTGATCGCGCTGATTGGCGATGGTGGCTGCGGCATCGGTGGACATCACTTGTTGAATGCCGCCCGCCGTAATATGGGCATCACTGTACTGGTCTTTAACAATTTCAACTTTGGCATGACCGGCGGCGAACACTCCGTTACGACCCCGCCCGATGCGCTCACTGTCACCACGCCCTGGGGCAACCTGGAACAGCCGCTTGATATTTGCTCAACCGTCGCCGTGAATGGTGCGGGTTTTGTGGCGCGTACCACCGCCTTCGACAAAACGCTCCCCGATCTGATCGCCGAAGCGATCCAGTACGACGGTTTTTCTCTGGTCGATATTTGGGAACTCTGCACCGCCTATTTTGGCCCCGCCAATCAGTTCAAAAAATCCTCAGTGGAAGAAACCTTAGAGCGCCTGAACTTTGCAACGGGCATTCTTCAGCAGCGTGATCGTCCCGAATACAGCCGCACCTACCGCCACATGGCCCGCGAAATAAGTGGAGAGTCGTCTTTATCGCCTACGCCAATTCCCACGAAGTACCACAGCGACCTGAAAACTCGCCAGGGTTGGATTATCGCCGGTGCCGCCGGTCAAAAAATCGGTGCGGCAGCATCCGCGTTTTGTCGTGGTGCCATTCTCTCCGGTCTATGGACCAGCCAGCATAATGATTATCCCGTCACGGTCAAAACCGGGCATTCCGTTGCCGAAATCATTCTCAGCCCGGACCCAATCCTCTACACCGGGATCACTCAGCCCGATGTGCTGCTGGTGCCTTTTCCCGAAGGTCTGGCGAAGGAACGCTCCCGTATCGCGCGGCTGAAACCCACTTCCGCGCTCTATATTGAGCAGGAATTAGCGACCATCGAAACACCCGCCCAGAAAATTACGCTGGACTTCAGCGCCACCGGGCAGCCGAAAATCTACTGGACGATCATGGCCCTGGCGAAAATTCTGCTCGAAACCGGGCTTTACCCCATCGAAGCTTTCCGCGAAGCGCTGGAAACACCGAGCGCCTACGCCGAGAAAAATCTCGCAGCGCTGGCCGCCGTCGATCAGGTAATTGCCATACGCTAACCAGAAAAGATACGGCCCCGCTTTTTACACGAGGCCGTATTTTTATGTCCTATATACGGACTTTAGAAATCGAAGTCGTTGATGTTTTCGGCGGTATAGATAAACGGCGGGCCAAGCAGCACTTCACTGCCATTGACGATTTGCAGCGTGCCGAGACGTCCGGCTTCCACTTCCGTATCGCCGGGTTTGAGCGTACCATCGACGACGGCGCGCATCACATACACCGCCGCG
>DATAMF010000580.1:0-3018 GCA_036260665.1 Aggregatilineaceae bacterium
TCGCCGTAATAGAGCTTGTTTGTCATAGGGAGTCTCCTCAGTTGCGATCTCACACCGTTAATCATACCGCAGCATCCCGCCCCGCGCGAACCGTCCCTCCCTGCTTGCGGGGAGGGATTGAGGGTGGGGTCCGCTGTTCTCCCCCACTTCGTAGAGAAAGGGGAGCAACGCGGGCGGGGCAAGCCCACGCCCCTACGAAGGACGGGCATTGAACGCGGGGCGTATGCAATACGCCCCTACCACGCCGCCCCATATTCTGCCGAAAAAGCAACGGGAAAAAGATGTGGGTAATGATTAGCCGTTGGCGCAGAGAGAAAGGAGCAGGGCGAACCTCACCCCCTCGGTCCCCCTCTCCAACCGAGTTGGAAGAGGGGGAAGATAGGTCGCGGCAGACAGCATCCCCTATGAGGAGCTGTGATCTGGAAGATAAGGGGACGGGGGCTTTAGGGGGAGGCGGTGCTGCTGCCGACGGTGAAGAGCACTTCCTCCGACTTGGTTAGCCCGGTCCAGACGCCTTGATCGGTGTAGGCGGCGGTGGCGGTGGCAGTGGGTGCGCCTGCCGCCGGAGCGGGGAGCACGCCTTGATTGACGTTGCGGTAAAAGGCGCGAATGCGGTAGGTTCCGGCGGGGAGGGCGTTGGTGATGGTGGCCGGATCGATGACGTATTTCATGGTGCAGCGCGAACGCGATCCAAGCAAGTGCAGGTCTTCGTAATTCAGCGTCGTGTTGGGCGAGGGCACTAAGGTCATATCGGGCGAGTCCCAGGCGGCATTTTCGCGGCGAAATTCGAAGGCAATACCCGGCTGGGTGCTGTTCACCGGAATGGCTAAGGCCCCATTGACCAGATTATCGGAGCGCACGATGATCGGCGGGAGGCTGGTATTGAAGTGGAGAATGATGGGGCCGACATCGTTGTTGACGAACGTGACATAGGCCACCAACTGCTCATTCAGGGTCAGGGGGTCTTTTTCCAGGCGGACTTCAAGCGCGAGATGCTGCTCATCATCCCCCGCAAGGGCCAGCACGGAACGGTTGTTGCCGCCCAACGGGGAAGCCAGATCGGTGCAGGTGATGCCCTGGCGGGCGGCGGGATAAACACGTGGGACCACTAACACGACGAGCAGGATAATCAGGGCTACACCGATCATCAAGTTGGTACGGTTGACGCCGCGCGCACGCCGAACCATGCTCCAATCGCGCCAACCGCTGGTTTGTTCTCGCCGCCGTGCCATGCTTACTCCTTACCCGCTGTCAGCCACTCGTGCACCAGCCCGCTGATTGCATCGATCTGGGTGATGTCGAACCAGCGAAGCCCCGTATCGTGCCCATTAAACCACGTATACTGGCGGCGTGCAAAAGCGTGCGTGTCGTTTTTGATGGTGGTGATCACGTCGTCCAGCGGGGCGATGCCTTCGATATACGGTTTCCACTGGGCATAACCCACTCCGCTCATGGAGGGGAGGTCCCAGGAATACCCGGCATCCAACAGGCGGCGTACTTCGTCCAGCAGACCGTCCGCGATCATCCGATCCACGCGGGCATCGATGCGCTGGTAGAGCGTTTCGCGGGGCATGGTGAGGCCGATTTGCAGAATCCGGTAGGGGGGCGGCTGTTTGCGCTGCAAAACGGTGATCGGGGTGCCGGTCACAAGGCAGACTTCCAGGGCACGAACGACGCGGCGCACATTGCGGTAATCGATGCGATCCGCCGCTGCCGGATCGAGTTCGCGCAGACGATCATGCAGCGCCCGCGCGCCGTGTTCGGCGGCGAAATCTTCCAGTTCGGTGCGCAGCGGGGTGTGCGGTGGGACTTCGGGAATACCCCAACCTTCGATCACGGCGGTGATATACTGCCCGGTGCCGCCGACCAGGAACGGCAACACGTCGCGCCCGTGCAGATCGCTGATGGCTGCGTAGGCGGCGCGCTGATACTGGGCAAGGCCGAAGGTTGCGGCGGGCGAAATCAGATCGAGCAGGTGGTGCGGGATGGCGGCCCGTTCGGCGGGGGTGGGCTTGGCGGTGCCGATGTCCATCTCGCGGTAAATCTGGCGGCTGTCGGCGCTGATGATCTCACCGGAAAACTGGCGGGCGAGATCGATGCCCAAGGCGGTTTTGCCGCTGGCCGTCGGACCGAGAATCACGATCAGCGGCTCACGCGGCCCGGTTTCGAGCGCGGGCGCGGGTTCCGGTTCGGGTTGGGCGTCCACCCTGATCCCCTCACCAATCGACTGCATCGTGAATGACCTCCATTGAAAATGTCCTGTGATCACAACTGACGGCGGCGACATCGACCCGCCAGGCGAGATCGTCCAGTTGGTGGGCGATACGAAACGCCTCCGCCAGCGCGATCAGGCGGGCTTTTTTGCGCGGCGTGATACTGTCCAGGGCGGCGGCGATGGCGTCGGGCAGGGGGCCGCGCCGGGTGCGGACTTCGACAAAGACGATTTCATCCGGGCCGCGCACCACGAGATCGAGTTCGCCCAACGGATCGCGCCAGTTGCGGGCCAGGATGGTGTATCCGGCGCGCGAAAATGAGGCGGCGACCCAGTCTTCGCCCTGCTGGCCGAGGGTGCGGCGGTGATCGGTCATGGTTGGTTAACCTCTATCTTCCGAAAGAGGATTCATCCCTGCGCCCCTTTTCAAATCCTTGGAGAGGGGAAAAACGAGCATCTTGTCCACTAATCTTGCCAGGGATTTTCGGATCGTGCTACAATGCCACCAGAATTAAAGTCACCCAGGAGCCAGCACATGGCGATCAGCAGCATCTTAAAACAGGCGGACATTTTTTACGAACTCACCAGCACGCAGTTGGAACTGGTGGCGTCGATTTGCGAAGAACGCACCTATAAGCTCGATGATGTAATTTTTGCCGAAAACACCGCCGGAAGCGAACTGTATGTGATCGCGGAGGGCGAAGTGGATATTCAGGTTGACCCGGCGATGATCGGGGAGCAGGCGGCGAAGGGGCCGCGCACCATTGCCCGGATGCGGCGGGGACAATCGTTTGGGGAAGTGGCGC
>DATAMF010000582.1:0-5056 GCA_036260665.1 Aggregatilineaceae bacterium
GAGCGCGGGCATGGGGTTGCCTTCAGCCGTTTCATCCCACAGCAGCGCAACGCCTTCTTCAACCAGCCGGTTGTAGAGCGTCAAAGCATCAACTCCGGCGTCACTGGCAAAAGCATATTCGCCATCACTGAACAGACGGCCCCCGTATGGAACCAGGAAGCCCTGATACCAGGCATAATAATCGCTCTGGGCCAGCAAAATGGCTTTGGTGTCTTCATTGCTGATCAGTTTGGAAACTTTGATGAAGTCTTCGGTGTTGGTTGGGAATGTATCCAGCCCGGCCTCAGCAATCGCCGGATCATAGAGGTCTTTACGGTAAAACATAATATTAAAGTCGAGATCAGCCGGGACGCCGTACTGCGTGCCTTCATCCTGGCATAGTTCCCAACCGCCCACGAAATCGGCTGGATTAAGCTGGTCTTCAATGCCATCCAGGGGCATCACCGCGCCATTCCGGATCAAATCTCCGGCCCACATGGGGTCGAGCGTGACGACGTTCGGCACATCCGTGCCCGACGCTAAAGCTGCAATAATGGCGTCCCGGTAGACTTCGTATTCGAAGCGCTCGACATTCACCTTGACGCCAGGATGCGCGGCTTCGAAGCCAGGGGCAATCGATTCCAGCCAGTCGGCTGTCCAAACGAAGCCCCATACTGTCAACGTGGTGTCGCGGGGAACTGTCGCAGAAACGGGGGCAGCAGTCGGAGCAGCGGACGCGACTCCGGTGGCGATCAAGACCAGGACCAGAAACCAGCTCTTCAAGTTACGCATGATTTTATTTCCTCCAAAAAGTAAACGATTGTTGGGAAAAACAGGCTAATTACGTTGGGCGAAAATCACCTCCCCTCAAAGAGGGTTAAGTCGGCAGGCAAGTGAGAACGAAGTTGCAAATCGTCAAAAGGAATTCCGGCCCGATCCAGTGCCAGCAGCGCGGCTCCCACCACCGGCTTAACATCGAGCCGTTTTAGTTGAACCAGCGGCGCAACAGGGCATACTGCCGCGCGGATGGTTTCCAACAGGAGGGGGCCATCTCCATAAAACACGCTGCCCCCCAGCACCGCATCACACGGTGTCTCCAGCAGATTCATACGGCGCAAAAAAGCCCGGATGGTAGCGCCTACTTCTTCTCCCAGATCGCGAATCAGCCGACAGGCCACCTGATCATTGTGCAGCGCGCCGGTAAAAATCAGGGGAGTAAGCGCAAGCACCTGAGTGTGTGAGATTTGTCCCTGGACAATCTGCTCGGCCAGTGTCGGAAAGTCGGGGGCCTGTAACGTTTCCAAAACCGCACCGGATAGCCATGTCGGTTCGCCGCGCCCATCCCACGCCCGGAAGGCGGCTCCCAGCGCATTCATGCCGAGTGCATAGCCGCCCGCGACCCGATCCCCAGTCATTTCGCCCAGGGATGGCAACCGGAGCTCTTCTCCTGTGCGGCTGACTCCCACCGCATTGAATCCCGTCCCACACACGACTCCAATCCCGTAGGGGCGGCTGCTGCCCGCCCGGAAGATCGCCAACGAGTCGTTATAAACGAAGGGTTGATCACACAGATCGAGGCCACTGATGGCGGGTTCCAGCAGCGAAAAGTCATAACGCATATCGGCTCCCGACAGACAGAACGCCCCCACCGCTGCCCGCTGCCCATTGAGTGCTTGAGCGGCGGCTTCGTGGATATGCTGCATCGCCACTTCCAGCCCGATAACCTGATGGTTAGAGGCGCCGCTGTGTCCCACCCCCAGCAGATTGCCGCGCTCGTCAATCGCCAGGGCGGCAGTTTTACTTCCGCCGCCGTCAACGCCTAGATAAACCGTCACTGTTCCTCCACGAATTGGGGCAAATAAGCCCGGTGGGCCTGCTTCAGGTCCTGCCACAGCGCCACCGCAACATCCCAGGATGGCACCAGCGGATGGGACAGCAGGGCCAGTTGGGCGGTGGCCTCGTTGCCGGTCACTGCCGCATCGATGGTGAGTTCCTCGTAGGCTTTCACAGCGGTGATCAAGCCGCGAATGGATACCGGCAGCGATCCGCAGACTAACGGTTTCGCGCCCGATTTACTGATCACGGCAGGCACTTCGACCACACTTTCCGCAGGTAGATCGGACAGTGCATTGCCGTTCTGGACATTGACGATATGCACTTCATGGCGATCCTGGGCAATCGCGCGGATCAGCTCAACGGCGGCAGTGGAATAGTAAGCGCCGCCGCGTTCTTCTAAGAGTTCCGGCTTTTTATCCAGCTTGGGATCGGCATACATCTGGAGCAGGTCCGCTTCGACACTCTGCAAATATTCCGCGCGACTTTGAGGGGCTTCCAACTGCTCTTTTAACACCTGATCGGGGTTAAAAAAGTAGCGCAGATAATAGTTCGGAATCATTCCTAACTTATCAAGCAGCGAATGAGAAAGGTGGTAAGTGGCGCGTACTTCCTCATTGGCGAGCAGGGAGCGTGTCACATCTTCGCCATCGACCCACACCCGCCGTGCCACACTGAGATGGTTCAGCCCGATATAGTCCAATTCGACCCGGTGCGGCTCGATTCCCAGCACGTTGGCGATATTACGCTGCATGTTGATCGGCACATTGCACAGCCCAACCGCCTTAACGCCCGTATGCCGCAGGATGGCTTCGGTAATCACCCCGGAGGGATTCGTGAAGTTGATCAGCCACGCCTGGGGAGCAAGCCGGGCGATTTCGTTGGCGATGTCGAGCATGACGGGGATTGTGCGCAGCGCTTTGGCGAATCCGCCGGGACCGGTTGTTTCCTGCCCAATGATGCCATACTTGAGCGGGATGTGTTCATCCAGGGCGCGGGCGGCCATGCCTCCGACCCGCAGTTGAGACACCACAAAATCCGCTTCAGTGATGGCTTCTGTCCGGTTCGTGGTAAGTTGCAGTTCGATGCCAGACTTCGCCAGCATCCGCTGCGCCAGCCCGCCCACAATATTCAGGCGTTCAGGGCTGATGTCGTGCAGCGCAATACAATCGATGGGCAGTTCATCGTGGTAACGAATAAAGCCATCAATCAATTCCGGGGTGTAGGTGCTGCCTCCCCCGATTACGGTGATTTTGAGTGGTTTCATTGAGTTTCTTCCAGGGTAACAAATTCGGCTTCAAACTGCGGGAGATAATCCCGGTGTTCAGCGAGTACGGTAGCGAGTAACGATTGTGCGGTTGAAAAGGAGGGCACCAGTGGATGCGCGAGCAAGGCTTGCAGAGCAGTTCGTTTATCGCCCGTTACTGCTGCTTCAATGGTGAGCATTTCTGATGCCTTTACCGCCTGGATCAACCCGATCACCTGCGGCGGGATAGGCGCGGCGGGCAGCGGGAAAGCGCCCTCAGCGGTGATGCGGCACGGCACTTCGACAGCCGCTTCCGGCGGTAGTCCGGGGAGAGTCATCTGGTTCATGATGTTGACAATATGCGTGGCTCCCGTGTTTTCGATCATATCCGCGATCAGGCTGACGGCGGCAGTGGAGTAATGCGCCCCGCCGCGTTCCGACAGCAACGCCGGTTTTTCCACCTGTTGCGGATCGGCGTACAGTTTCAGCAGTTCCTTTTCAATCTCGCGCACGCGTTCGGTTCGCGTTTGGGGAGCCTGCCGTTGTTCGGCTACCATGCGATCATGATGATAAAAATAGGTCAAATAGTAGCTGGGGATCAAGCCCAGAGCGGTGATCAGTTCAGGCGAAAAGACCGGGTTATGATCGCGGCGCAGCGAGTCAATGGTCGCTTCCAAAGCCGGGGTAGTGTAATCTTCGCCATTGACCCACACACCACGTACAAATCCCAGATGATTTAAGCCAAAATAATCCAGCGTCACCGTGTCAGGGGGCACATTCAGCGCGGCGGCAATTTCCATCCGCATATTGGTGGGCAGGTTGCAGAGGCCAAGCGTTTTAACCCGGCTGTGCCGCCAAAGCGCTTCGCTGATCAATCCAGCGGGGTTGGTGAAGTTGATCAACCAGCCCTGGGGAGATCGCTGCTCCATCTCATGGGCGATATCGAGCATGACCGGGATCGTGCGTAAGGCTTTGGCGATGCCGCCGGGGCCAACCGTTTCCTGCCCAATGACCCCATAACGCGGAGGAATGGTTTCATCGGCCTGGCGTGTTGCCATGCCGCCGACGCGAATCTGGGTGATCACAAAATCAGCACCGTCCAGGGCTTCGCTGCGGTTGGTTGTAAGCTGAATCTGGAGTGGATACCCGGCCCGGTCTAACATACGCTGCGCCATGCCGCCGACGGTATCTAAACGCCAGCGGAAAATATCCATGAACACCAGAGTATCGATAGGAATACGATTTTGATACCGGATAAATCCATCGATCAGTTCAGGGGTATAGGTGCTGCCTGCGCCGATAACGGCAATTTTGAGTCCCATCGACCTCAACTCCTTACCGAGGTGTGTTCCAAAGCCAACCGGACCGCTCCCATCAGCGGCGCATCATCGCCCAAATCGGCGGGCACCAACACCGGAACCTGCGTCTGAAAAAGCTGCATCTGTTCGTAGGCGGCGGGGATGATCAAATCTGCCGCGTTATGCCATGTCCCTCCCAGGACGACATGACTCAGCGCTAACATATCCGCCATGTAAAGCGTGCTGGTCGCCACGCCCTGCCCGATGCGGCGGACCATATCGAGCGCTAACGGATCGTGCTGCCGGGCGGCCTCGAAAATCCGCGCAACAGAAAGCCGGGGCAGTTCGTGCAGGGCGCTTGACGAATCGGCGAGCAGCAGGTGGCGCGTCGCGTCGATCACACTCTGGTCTGAAAGCTGTTGGGCTAACGGCCATCCCTGCGCATCAAAGCCCAGCCCGCCAACCCGCAAATAGCCATCCAGGTAGCTCACGCTCCGGCTGTGCTGCCCCAGGTAGAGCAGCGCAAAAAACGACTGGTCACGCGCTGCGCCCCATTCCGCTTCGCCGCGCGCCGACAGTTCGGCATCATCCGCCGCGAAGATCGGAATCGATAATTCGATGTGCAGCGCACGGCACATCTCATCCGTAATCAGGCCGGGATGTGAAGCGCTCAGGCAGCCTGCCACTAACCGGCGGGTAT
>DATAMF010000584.1:0-21930 GCA_036260665.1 Aggregatilineaceae bacterium
AATATCCGCCACTTGCTCGCCGTCGCACACACCTAATCGCTGCTCATCGAATCGGCACAATGCTAGTTCGCTCATTTTGGCAAACTCCACACCGCGAAGCCGTCCCGGTTAACGCTTTTGTTCAGCACCCCACGCTGTACCAATCGGGCTAGATTTCCGCTCATCCCATAGGCGAAATCCTGGTTTGTTTCTGTCGGCCAGCTTCCCAAATTCGGAGCCAGCGCTTCGATCACCTCTTTCAGCGTAAACGTACCGACCTCTTGCGCATAATCCAGCAGATTCCGCTCCACCAGCAGGCAGTAATTTCGGCTCTCCCGCAGGAATTCCCCCACATCCGGCCCTTTTTGCACCGGCCAGTGCGCGGGCGAATACGTCTCAATATCCATATTCATCAGTCGTTCTTGCGTCGCCAGATACGTATCCACATAGCAGTAGGTTGGCGGCATCGCCGGATTCCAGTCTTCATCCAGAATCGCATTCCATAACGCCGCTTCCCCCGCGATCATCGTTTTGCTGCGCGGATCGTACACCGCCAAATGCCCCCACGTGTGCCCCGGCGTATGCACCACTTCCACATACCAATCCGCGCTCAACCGGAACTTTTCCCCGCCTTCCAGCGTGACATCCAGCGGCCAACTGAAACACCCCTCGCGCACACCTTGTTTACCTTGCTCATCCGGTCCAATACCGTGCTCGCTTTTGAACTGCGAATACCGCCCTTCGATCAACGCGTCCGTGCTTTCGATCCATGCTTTATCCAGGTTGTGACACATCAACAGAGCTTGCGGCGCAGCCTTTTTCATCGTCGCGTTGCCGCCTTGATGATCCATATCCGAATGCGAGATCAGAATATACGTCAGCCGCGCGGGATCAACCCCAATGGATGCCATATACGGCAGAATCTCTTGTTCGGGATTATGTGTCACGCCCGTATCAACCAGCATCACGGCTTCGCTGCCCACCA
Source organism: Aggregatilineaceae bacterium (assembly GCA_036260665.1). Classification (GTDB taxonomy): domain Bacteria; phylum Chloroflexota; class Anaerolineae; order Aggregatilineales; family Aggregatilineaceae; genus DATAMF01. The sequence goes on from DATAMF010000584.1 coordinate 965, forward strand.
ACAGATGAATGTAAACCATCCGTTTGCTTCCAAATTTGCACTTGATTCGATGTATTCCCGGTGCGATTTCCATGCTCTCCTCCTAATCCTGCGGCTGTTCGCCCTTGACCCCAAGCCCGCCATCTACTTGATAATTTGCGCCTGTCACAAAACTCGCTTCATCCGATGCCAGGAATAAACACACATTGGCGACTTCTTCAATCGTTCCCACCCGCCCAATCGGGTGCATATCATCGAACTGCTTGCGGATTGCATCGGGATTTGCCTGTGATTCAACAAAGTTGTGCAGCATCGGTGAATCAATTGTCCCTGGCGAAACCGCGTTCACTCGGATACCGCACCGCGCATAATCCGTAGACATCGCCCTTGCTAGTGCAATCAGCGCGCCTTTGGTTGCCGAATAAATCGCCAACCCAGGCAGTCCGAGAATTCCGGTTACGCTCGCCATGTGAATGATGCTGCCCTGGTGCAGATTGATCATCTCCGGCAGCACCGCACGGCTGACAAGGTACGTCCCGCGCAAGTTCACCCCAATGCAGCGATCAAAATCCTCAATCGACGTTTTATGCAGGTTTCCCGATGGCATCACTGCCGCATTATTGACCAGCACCGTACACGGACCGAACTGTTCGCGCAGCTCCCCAATCACGCGGTTAACCTGTGCCTCGTCCCGAATATCCGCCGCCAGCGCCAACCCCTGACCGCCCATTCGCTCAATCGTATTGACCACATCCTGACATTCATCCCGATCCAAATCCAGAACGCCAACCTTGGCCCCTTCTTGCGCAAATTTGAGTGCTATTCCGCGTCCAATGCCCCGCGCGCCGCCTGTGACAACCGCCACTTTTCCCGCGAGTCGCATGTTTCATTCCCTCTACTCAATATAAAACAGCGAACACCCGCCATCCAGCCGCAGCAGCGTGCCAGTCATATAAGCCGTTTGTGGGCTGGCAAGGTAGACAATGGCATCTGCAATTTCAACTGCTGTTCCCGGTTCACCCAGCGGAATCACTTTCCCTACTCGCGCTGCATACGCCGGATCCTCTTCCATCTGCCGTCCAGCTAATCCCGCGCGGACAATGCCGGGCAGCACCGCATTCGCACGAATCCCATAAGGAGCCAGTTCGCGTGCGGCCTGTTTCATGAGCATATTCAGTCCTGCTTTGCTGCTGGTGTATGCCGTGATCTCCGGCCAGGGAATTTCCGATACCCATGTGCTGGTGAAGAGGATGCGCCCCTGAATCTGTAGGGCGACCATTTTTCGTGCGGCGGACTGCGCCACATGAAACGCGCCTGTCAGGTTAATATCGAGATGCCGTTGCCAGCTTTCTGGCGTGATCTCCAAAAATGGGGCCGACTCGACGATCCCCGCGTTTACGCAGACGATGTCGATGCGGCCTAGTCGCTCGACCAGTTCATTAATCGCCCGATCAACGGCTGGTCGATCCCGCACATCAACTTGTTGGTATAAAACGTGCTTTCCCGTCGCTTCAACGCGCCCAATCTGATCCCGGCTGTCCGCTTCATTTCGGACATCCCACAACACAATATCCGCCCCCGCCTGGGCCAGATGCAGCGCCATTTCATTCCCGAGGTCTCCTGCACCGCCGGTAATGAGGGCAACCTTACCCGATAACATCTTGTTTCCTCCAGTGTGCGTAGCTCTCCTAAGGTTTTATCAAAGAGTGCGCCGAGGATCATAGAAAAAAACAGCCCGGCTCCTCGGATGGAGTTCGGGCTATTTTAGTGGTTGGTAAAGGGCTACTGCTGATTGGGCGAGCACACATCCGAGTCAGAACAGGAGAGATTAAACACGTCCAACAGGGTCTGTGACGCCGCATCTCGTACGGGCGATTGAGGATCGTGCAGCAAATCCTGAAGTGGCGCGATGGCACACTCTACATCTTCTTTTTTGAACTTGCCGAGTGCTTTTGCTGCGCCTTGTTTGACTTCCCAGGCCGGATCAGACAACGCATCGACCAGGGGTTGAACTGAGGCGAGATGCTGATTCTTCTCCGCGCTCAAGAAGGCGGCTGCTGTGGCCCGCGTCGTTGCCACTTCGTCAGCATTTTTCAGAATAGCAATCCGCTCTTGAACTTTTTCAGGCGCAGTGGCGATATCCACTTGTGGGCAAGTCACCACAACTTCTTTCGTTTCGATTTTATCGAACGCGCCGCCTAACACCAGTGCGCCTATACCCGCTGCGATCAACAGGACAACCGCTGCAATCGCAATCATTATGCGTTGGCGTTTCCGTGTACGCGCCGAGATTGACGTTTCAGTCCGCCCTAACATTTGATCACGCAGGCGGCTCAGTTCGGCTTCCCGCGCTTCGACCACCGAAACCAGTCGTTCAGGGATCGGCCCGCCCATAATCATCTCGGAAATTTCTTCTTGTGAGACTTCACCCTTCAGGAAGTCCCCGACTTTATGACCATGACTGATGATCGTAAAGCGATCTGCTACTTGGTAAACATGCCCAATGTTGTGCGTAATGAAGATTACCGACATGCCTTTTCGCTTGGCTTCGTGCGTATAGTTCAACACTTTACGTGTTTCACCGACGGACAGAGCCGATGTGGGTTCATCCAGAATGAGCAGCTTCTGACCGAAGTGCGCCGCACGCCCGATAGCAATCGACTGCCGCTCACCGCCCGACATTCGCAGCACTTCTTCACTCGGACGGCGAATCTGGATGCCAATATCAGCCAGCGCGCCAACGGTTTCAGCGTTCATTCTCTCTTTATCAAGAAAGTTGAACGGGCCAATTTTGCGGGTAGGTTCGCGCCCCAGACAAAAGTTACGCGAAATGCTCATCAGGTTGACTAACGCCAGATCTTGATACACGGTGGCGATGCCCAATTTCTGAGCTACTTTGGAATTCGGGATCGATACAGGCTTGCCTTCGAAGTAGATCTGGCCTTCCGATGGCTCATGCACCCCCGTCAATACTTTGATCAGCGTCGATTTGCCCGCGCCGTTGTCACCCAATAAGCCTATAATTTCTTGAGGGTAAATAGCAAAGTTGACATCTTCAAGCGCCGCGATCAACCCAAAACGCCGGGTGATATTGGACATAAAGATCAAGGGGCTTGAGCCGTTCTTGCCATTTTCTTTGGCTAGGTTTTCCGTAGAAGCGACAGGTGTAATTTCTTCTGACATCGCTATCTTTGCCTTCTAATGTTCGTGTTGATGATGACTGCCCCGATCATGATAAGGCCCAAGATGCCTCGGAACCATTCAGCCGGAACATTAATCAACACCAATCCCGTACTAAGCATAAATGCAATCAACACACCAAGTACCGATCCGATAATGCTGCCATATCCACCGGTCAGTAAGGTTCCACCGATAACCGTTGCCGCAATCACATCCAACTCATAACCCGTGCCACGCAAGGGTTCCACAACTTTAAACCGTGCGGCTTCCATAATCCCGGCAGTCGCTGCCAACATACCCGACAGGACAAAAACGGACAGTTTCACCCGGTTAACATTGATACCTTGCGCGCGCGCCGCCTGCGGATTACCGCCCGTCGCAAAGATCGCGTTACCGTATCGCGTATTATTAAGAATGAAATGGAACACAATGGCGATCAAAAACCACCAAATCGTTCCTGACCGGAAGTTCTCTGTCGTAAAAGCGAACTGGCCGTTCAAAATGTCAAAGAAAGGAGCACCAATGAGCTTGTCGAGGCGATCGGTGTAACCCAGTGAGATCACAACCGACAAAGAGAAAATGGCTAACAGTAACAAACCGATCAGTATCAGCCGTAAAATCGGTCCCACTTTGCGGTTGCCCTGCTGTGCCAGTTGTAGACGCATCCAGCTTCCCTGGATTGAGGGCCACAGGAAGAATGCAACGGTAAGCACCGCCAGAAAACAGAAACCGATAATAATGAGCGGATGAAAGTACCAGACCATCGGCTCACGAGTGTAGCGAGCAATCGTCCCGCCGGGGATGATGCTAACCATGATCGAGCGGTAGAAGTAGAGCGTACCTAGCGTCACGATAAAGGAAGGAATACGGGTTGTGATCAACAGAAGACCGTTGATCATACCCAGAAATGCGCCTATGGCTAGGGCAATGAGAATACATATGATTCCAGGAAGTCCCTGGTAGGATATTCCCCACTGTTCAACCCGCGCCTGATCGATGCCTGGCAAAACCTCGACTAGTCCACCCAGGCCTCGACTAGCAGCAATAATGAAAAATAACGCACTGAGTCCTAAAATGGAGCCAACCGACAAATCGAATTCGCCGGAGATCATCAGCATCGTGACGCCAACGGCAATAATACCGTGTGCCGTTGCTTTATTGAATACCGATAAAACTGAAGTCGCCGTTGTAATCTGTGGTGGCCATCCAGTGTTAGCCCAGGTCGCAAAGAAGAAAAAGAGGAATACGGCCACAAAGCCGAAAATTGCCCCTGCTTCTGGCGAACGCCCCACGTACTCGCGCGCTATCCCGATAAAAGCCCTACGCCGCCCCAATCGACGGCGATGATCTGCGAAAGAGACTTCTGTTGCCAAAGTAATATCCCCTTAGATAAAAACCGCCAAATGTACTTTGGGGTATTAACATACGGGAGAAGCTACCGCTTCTCCCGTGCACTTCTCTACAAGCCGGTTCGGTTTAGCGATAACCAGCCGCGTTCAATTCAATGATCCGGTCCACGTTGCTCGCGTCAATCGCGTTCGGGCCGGTGAAGATGTCGTTGGCGGGCTTGAGCAGATATTGGCTGTTCAAGAAAAGCCAGACGACGGTGTCGAAGCCCTGGACGTAGGGCTGCTGGTCGATGCTCACCAACGAAACGCCGGCCTTAACCTTCTCGAAGATCAAGGGGCTGGTGTCGAAGGTCGCATGGAAGACCTTGGTCGAATCCACGGCATTTTCTTCCGCGTACTGATAGTACGAAGCAGCGGGATCTGGGCCGAGGGTCACGATAGCATTCGCCTCAGGATTCGCGGCGAAGGCGTCAGCAATCAAGCCTGCTGATTCGGGAACGTTGTAGTTAATGGTGAAGCGGATCACTTCAATACCCTGTTCCGCCATGACACTTTCAACGCCGTTGCAGCGAGCTTCGAGTCCGGTGTGACCAACTTCCTGAATCGGGCACAGCACCGCGCCGATTTCACCAGCCGCCAGGAAGCGACGGGCTACTTCTTGGCCGCCCAGGAATTCAGAGCTGCCGATGTAGAACAGGTGCTTCAGGCGCTCGCCCTCAGGACGTGTGTCCTGAGTGTTGAAGGCGATCACGGGAATGCCAGCTTCAACCGCACGATTCACACCGTCTTCGATCAACGCCGGGACAGGTTCGGTTGTGCCGATACCATCGGGTTCCGCCGCCAGGGCGTCATCCCAGAAGCCGACCATCGCTTCGTTCGACGCGGTGTCAGCGCCGAGCCAGGTCGCGTCCACATCCATCAGCGCCGCGGCGTCGGTCATACCCTTAATTACAGTTACCCAGAATGAGTTGCCGGGGCCACCATGGGCGATCAGGAAGAATTTTGGTTTATCCTGACGGGCCGCAGCGCCGCCGAAGGAAGTCAGGAGAATCCCGACTACGAGGAGTACTACAACGATTGCACGTTTACGACGGGACATCTTTAAACATCTCCTTATGAAACTAATCTTAGGCCAAACTACTTTGACGATATGCAGGCAAATCGCCCGCCTACCACCTAATTTAGGGCTTCATTCAACATCATCTGATTGTCTGAATGAGCGAAATTTACCCGTCCGTAACTCAGATTCGCATGCCTGGGGAGAATATGAAATTCATTATACTGCAAGTTTTTAGATGAATGCAATTCTAGTCGGATATCAACACGAATGCTATACTTCAACGTCATAGACTAGCATAATCCAATTTGTTGGTTGAGGCAACTATCTGATGCGATCATTAAAGAATTTCTTTGTATCAATTTCCAATCCCATCCGATCATTCTGGTGCAATTACACTCGCCGCAAAATAGCAATGGGCGTCTTGGGGATTTTGGGCTTATTGGTGCTCATCTTTGGCCTCTACACCTATTTTGATGCCGATCGTGATTACAGTAAACTAGACAAAGAGCGAGCTGAAATCTCCGAAACGGTCCAGCCCGGCGTGGATGATCCCATGATCTTGGTCGCCAAATATCGCGATTGGAAAGAGGCCAAAAACCGCCGTGAGGGAAGCATTTTCTATATCGGTATGGGGTTGATCGGTTTAGGGCTGGCCTACTTTGTGAGTCCCGAAGGTAAAGCCCAAGTGGACGACACTGAAACCCCTTCTTTTGTTGCTGCTCAAATTGAAAACGATAACCACCCACATGGATAAAAAACTTGCCGCTGTTTGGGGCGGCAAGTCTGCTTTCTCACGACAATGCGAGTGCATTTTCAATCGTTTGTAACTCATCATCACTAAAGGACAGGTTGTTCACCGCCGCGACATTATCCTCAACCTGTTTAACCGAGCTGGCTCCGATCAAGGCCGAAGTTGCTGCCGGGTGGCGCAGCACCCAGGCTAATGCCATTTGTGCCAACGTTTGTCCCCGGCTTTGCGCGATCTCGTTTAACCGCCGCGCCCTGACCAGATACTCATCCGTGACCTGTTCTTTTTTCAAGAATGTACCCGGTTTACCCGCCCGCGAATCATCAGGAATGCCCTTGAGATAGCGATCCGTGAGTAACCCTTGCGCCAGCGGCGAGAAGAAAATCAACCCGATTCCTTCTTCAGCCGCCGCATCGATCAATTCCTCCTCCACCCACCGCCGGAACATGCTGTAGGCCACTTGATTAATCAGGCATGGGGTGCCCAGTTCGCGCAGAATTTGAACCGCGCGGCGCGTCTGTTCAGCATCGTAGTTTGAGATGCCGACGTATAACGCTTTCCCCTGCCGCACAATCTGATCAAGTGCTGACATGGTTTCTTCGAGTGGGGTATCGGGATCAGGGCGATGGTGGTAGAAAATATCCACATATTCCAGCCCCATCCGCTTCAGGCTTTGATCCAGGCTCGAAATCAGATATTTCCGTGATCCCCATTCGCCGTATGGCCCCGGCCACATGTAGTAACCCGCTTTGGTCGAGATGATCAATTCATCCCGATAAGTCCGAAAATCTGTATGCAGAATACGTCCGAAAGTTTCTTCCGCCGATCCCGGCGGTGGCCCGTAGTTATTAGCCAGATCGATGTGTGTAACACCAAGATCAAAGGCTCGCCGCAGGATCGCACGCCCATTTTCCAGAGCATCGACTCCGCCGAAGTTGTGCCACAACCCCAGCGAAATAGCGGGCAGTTTTATCCCGCTTCGCCCGCATCGAACGTAAGGCATCTGCTCATAGCGTTTTTCGGATGCTAGATAATTACTCATAAAATATCCTTTGTTTTGTGTGGGTGTTTAAGGTGTTCACGCTGTTTGTGTTATTGGTGCTGGTGCGCCGTATCAATCGCAGTTCTCAGATTATCCCACGAAGTCTCACTTGGCACCGTGCAGTCCGCCGCCAGCATAAAATAATCCGGTGCCTCACGCAGAATCGCCTCAACTTCGGCTCGAATCTGCTCCGCGGTTCCTGTTGCCAGAATGCCCTTCCGTTCCAACCCGCCCATATATGGTCGCCCAAAGAGCCGCGCCGCCTCACTTGGCGTGATAGTCCGTTCTCCCACCTCAAGCGGGCAGTTTACGATATGTCCTGGATACTCGATCAATGGCGCAAAGTCATCATACGGGCGCAAATAGTCGCATACATGCAGGATATTGAATGCACAGTGCTGTTTAGCCTCGTCCATCAGCACCAGATCGAACGGTTTTACATACGTCTCAAAGGTAGCCCTGTCGAATCGATTCGCTTCTCCGCCTTGCGTGGAATGATAAAATCCATCGACTCCCAGTTTAATACACTCGCGTACGAAACCCAGCAGGCTGTCGGTGATAATCTCCATTCCTTGTTTTACCTGTTCTGGCGCTTCCTTCAGATGTTCGGTCAGCATCGCGTCGCTGGTGGTATGTCCGGCGGACATGTACGGCGAATACAGCGTGACCACCACCACCGCTTCCCGTTTAGCGGCGTGAACCAGTCCTTTGACAACCTCAAGCTGCTCCGCGAAAAAATCCCGTCCATAATGCGGCATCTTTGCCCAGTCTTCCGGCTTTTGGATGGCGGGAATTTTCGGGAACGGCTTTTCATATTGGATTTTTACGAGGTCCATATCCGTATAATGAAAGTATTCCAGGTGCTTATTGATAGCCGCTTGTCCCGTATGAAAGTCGGGCGGAAAGTGGAGAAAAAACGCTGCGGGAACATACGGTAGCGGATGTTTTTGTTCTAACAGGTTAAATAGAATATCGCGCTTATTCATGGCTTGGCCTTTGTTTTGATGATCACCTACAATACAATATCCTACACCAATCATTAAAGTGATGGAGACTTATGGCTGACGAACAACCCACCGAAAAGAAGATCACGATCCCCCAGGTGCCGCCTGTCGAAACGCAGCACCAGATAACCGTCGCCAATCGTTTGCTGAGCTACACCGCCACTACCGGCATCATCCCACTCAAAGACGAAGACAAAGATGAAATCACAGCCGGAATTTTCTTTACTGCCTACACCTTGAATGATGTAGCCGACACCGCAGCCCGTCCGCTGATCTTTGTTTTTAACGGTGGTCCGGGGTCCTCGTCGGTCTGGCTACACCTGGGTGCGATTGGCCCTCAACGCGTCAAAATGCAGGACGAAGGCTGGATGCCTGCCCCACCTTTCCACCTGGAAGATAACCCTTACACCTGGCTCGATCTGGCCGATCTCGTCTTTATCGATCCCGTCGGCACGGGGTTCAGCCGCGCCGCCGATCCCGAAAAGAAAAAGGACTTCTGGAGTGTGGAAAACGATCTCAAATCGGTGGGCGACTTTATCCGCCTCTACCTGACTCGCTACAAACGCTGGCATTCGCCGCTGTATCTCGCCGGTGAAAGTTACGGAACCACGCGCGCGGCAGGTTTGGCGGGGTATCTTTTTGATCGCGGCATCGCGTTTAATGGGCTGCTGCTCATCTCTACCGTCTTGAATTTTCAAACCATCAGTTTTGACCAGGGCAACGATCTCCCCTTTATGCTCTTTCTTCCGACCTACGCTGCCACCGCGTGGTATCACAGGCTGCTTACCCCCGACTTACAGCACAAGAGTCTGGTCGATTTTCTGACCGAAGTCGAGGCCTGGGCCGAAACAGATTACACCGTCGCGCTGTCCAAAGGGGATCGTCTGACCGCTGGCGGGCGCGAAGCTGTGATCCAAAAACTGGCGTTGTATACCGGGCTGGAACCGCGTTTTCTGGATTACACTAACCTCCGCGTCCGCGATCAGCATTTCTTTAAAGAACTGCTCCGCAGCAAAAAACGCACGGTTGGACGGTTAGACTCCCGTTTTACGGGTATTGACCGCCTCTATGTCACCGAAACGCCCGAATTTGACCCCTCTATGACGGCTATTCTTCCGCCTTACACCGCCATGTTCAACCAGTATGTGCGCGAAAGTCTCGGCTACGAAACCGACGCCACCTATGAAATTTTGAGTATCAGTGTGAATCAGGCTTGGCAGTGGGATCGTGGCAAATTCCCGGACACAAGTGAATCCTTGCGCAGCGCCACGTCCAAGAATCCCTTTATGAAGGTTTTTCTGGCGCTGGGTTACTATGATCTCGCCACGCCTCACTTTGCAACCGAATATACCCTCAGCCACATGGACCTGGACCCCTCCGTGCGATCCAATATCATCACCGCCTATTATGAAGCGGGCCACATGCTCTATTTGGACATTACATCGCTCGCCCGGCTCAAATCCGATGTCAGCCAGTTTATGCAGGGCATTGAGCAATGACCGAACCTCTTACCCTGGAATCCCTGGCCGCTGCCGAACAGGTTATTGGCCTTGAATTCACGCCAGCCGAGCGTGAATTGATGCTCGAAGGCGTTCAGAAACACCGGGAGCAATACGACATGGTGCGCGCTGTGCCCCTGGATAATGCGCTTCCTCCTGCCTTCAACTTCGATCCTCGTTTGCCCGGCATGACCTTCAGTTCCGAACGCCAGCCGCTGGTGATGAGTCAAATCGAAGTCGAAGTGCCCGAAAATTTGGAAGAGGTAGCTTTCTGGCCGCTCACCCACCTCGCCTATTTGGTCCGCACCCGGCAGGTGAGTTCAATCGCCCTGACCAAAATGTATTTGGAGCGGCTGAAGCGCCACGATTCCACCTTGCACTGCGTGATAACGCTCACCGAAGACCGTGCCCTACATCAGGCCCGCCGCGCGGATGACGAAATCGCCGCCGGACAGTATCGCGGCCCCTTGCACGGCATTCCCTGGGGCCTCAAGGACTTGTTCGCCGTGCGCGGTTATCGCACCACTTGGGGAGCCGAACCCTACCAGGAACAGGTGCTTGATATTGATGCTGCCGTTGTTGAGCGTTTGGACGCTGCCGGAGCGGTTTTGATCGCCAAACTTTCAGTCGGGGCGCTGGCCTGGGGCGATGTCTGGTTTGGCGGACAAACCCGCAGCCCCTGGAACACCGAAGAAGGATCAAGCGGATCGTCGGCTGGTTCTGCCGCTGCAACGGCTGCCGGATTAGTCGGCTTTGCGATTGGTACCGAAACCCTCGGCTCGCTGGTATCCCCCTGTACCCAGTGTCGTGTCCCCGGCCTCCGCCCTACCTTTGGACGCGTGAGTCGGTTTGGTGGCATGTCCCTCAGTTGGACCATGGACAAAATTGGCCCCATCTGCCGCACGATTGAAGATTGTGCCCTGGTCTTTGACGCCATCTACGGTCCCGATGGAAAAGACCCCGCCGTGACCAACTATCCTTTTAACTGGAACCCAGACTTGCCCTTGTCCGATTTGCGCATCGGTTATGTTGTCAACGACTTTACCCAGCCCCAGGATCAGCAGTCTTTAGAAGTGCTGTGTTCGCTGGGGCTAAATCTGCTTCCTATCGACCTCCCGAATTACTCAAAGGAAACTCTTGATGCCGTTGTGCTGCTTCTGGAAGTCGAAGCCGCCGCCTATTTTGATGAACTGACCCGCAGCAACCGTGATGATCTGTTAACCCGCCAGATTGCTGATGCTTGGCCCAGTGTTTTTCGTCAGGCCCGCTTGATCCCTGCGGTCGAATATGTTCAAATGAACCGCATCCGAACCCAGATGATGCTGGACATGGTTCGCTTGATGGAAACAGTCGATGTTTATATTTCGCCATCCTTTGGTGAAAACAACCTCATCCTGACCAATCTCACCGGACATCCGGCGGTTATCGTTCCCAATGGTCTGAATGCGGATGGAGAACCATCCAGCCTCACCTTCACCGGAAACCTTTACGGCGAGGCGGCGGTCCTGGCAGTCGCCAAATGTTATCAGGACCATACCGAGTTTCATCAGCAGCACCCGGTGCTGTAATCGCATGGCTTCGACGGTCTTCTTCCAGGGCGGCACACTGGTCTTGAACGATTTTGGGGCGACAGAGCAGCCGCCCCAACCATTCCAATGGATCAAGGGCCACTGGCGCTGTGAAGCGTATCACTACGGCGCGCTCCGCTCCTGGTTTTCTGAGAACCACATCCGCGACACGGTGCCGCGCTGGGAGCAACTGAACTATGCCCTGCACGACAGCCGCCAGCCCCACGCCTACCAGCAGGCCGCCCTGGATGCCTGGGAAAATGCCGCGCATCAGGGCAGCATTGTGCTGCCTACTGGTGCAGGCAAAACCTTTGTCGCCATTCATGCCATCCACCGGGTCAATCGTTCCGCCGTCGTCGTCGCCCCCACCATTGATCTGCTGCACCAGTGGTATGCTCGCCTCGTGAACGCCTTTCAGACCGAAGTGGGAGTCTATTATGGCGGCGAAAAGCTCGTTTTACCCCTCACCGTCACCACCTATCATTCGGCGAGCGATCTGATCGCGCAAAACGGCAATGCCTTCAAGCTGCTCATTTTCGATGAAGTGCATCATCTCCCCGCGCCCAGTTGGGGCGAAACCGCCTTGATGTCCCCCTCACCGTTTCGTTTGGGCCTCACTGCCACCTACCCCGAAGAACACGAACAGGCCGACGGGCGCTGGCGGCTGGAGGATCTGCTCGGCCCTATCGTTTACACCGAAAAAATTGACGATCTGGTGGGCGAACAGCTTGCCGAATACCGTACCGAGCGCATCCGAATCGACCTCACCCCCGCCGAGCGCCAGCGTTATGATGCCGATTTTGCGATCTATTCCAACTTTTTCCGCTCGCGTCAGCTTCAGCGCACACATGGCGCAGGGTGGCTCATGGAGCTAATGCGCTTGAGCGCCTTTGATCACGAAGCCCGCCGCGCGTTGTTGGCACGCCAGCGCCTTCAGGCTTTGCTGTCCAATGCGGAAGGCAAATGGACCGTCCTTGACCAACTCCTGCGCGAATATTTCCACGAACAGGTGTTGATCTTCACCGAAAACAATGCCGTTGCCTATGCCATCGCCCGCCACCACCTGATTCCCATCATCACCCACGAAACCAAAGCGGCTGAACGCAAACATATTCTCGATCATTTCCAGACCGGTCATTACCGCGCCATTGTCACCTCGCGGGTTTTGAATGAGGGGGTGGATGTGCCCGAAGCCAAAGTCGCTATTGTGTTGGGCGGCACCGCCAGCGCCCGCGAATATATCCAGCGGTTGGGTCGTGTTCTGCGCAAGGTGGGCAATCGCCAGGCCGTTCTGTTCGAGGTGATCGCCCGTAACACCGTAGACGAAGGCAAAGCTCAGCGGCGGCGTCCGAGGAAAGCGTACTAAACAAATGTTGACAGGCGATCTGATCCGGCCCCGCCTGCGCAAACGTGGCGATCAAATCCAGGTGGACTGGCTGCCCGACAATCCTTTTTGGCGTCGCTCCGCTCAGGACCTGATTACCCTGTTCAGCCAGTGTCTTCACCAGCCGCGCGCCCAATGGGAGCGTGCCGTTGAAAAATATGAGGGCGAACGGACCGATTACATCGTGCTGCGCGGTCTTGCCAAAGTCCTGAGTGATGCCGCCGATTTTACGCCGCTCGATATGTCGCTCGATCCTGAAGAATTGCGCCGTTTTTTATTCGCCCAGGGACCGGTTTTCCCACAGACCGATCTGTTCCATCCCCAATCCCGTCAGGCTGTGCTGCAATCTTCTGCCCAGGAACTCGGCCTGACTCCCGACCAGCTTGAGCATTTTCTGTTTGCAGATCGTCCCATCGAAAATATACTGGCCGACCTCGGCCCCGCCTGGACACCCGAAACCCTGATCGCCCGCTACAACCTGGAACTCGCGCGCGGCGTCCTCTATTGGGCCAGCCAACTCACCATTGATATCTACGACAGCTATAAAGACTTTTGGCGTTACCTCAAGTTGTTCAAGCTGATGTTCGCCGCCTCACCGCATCCCCAGGCCGGGTATCATGTTATATTGGATGGCCCCATTTCGCCCTTTGTGCAGGCTACCACGCGTTATGGTCGCCAGTTTGCGGCTTTTTTGCCTGCCCTCTTTTTATGTGACCGCTGGCAGATGAATGCCGAAATCCACATTCCAGCCTATGACGCGGTGCTTCAATATCATTTGGATAATCACAGTACGCTGCTCAGCCATTTTAAAAAGAGTGGCGAATTTGACAGCCGTCTGGAAGCCGATTTTGCCGCCGAGTTTGGATCCAAATTCGGTGAAACGCGCGGCCACTGGCAGCTCGCCCGCGAAGATGAAGTGATCCTGTTAGGTGACACGGTTCTCATCCCCGACTTCAGTTTTACCCATCGCAAAGATGGTCGCCGCGCTATCATCGAAATTATGGGCTTTTGGCATCCCGAATATCTGCGCCGCAAACTTGAAAAAGTGCGCGCCGCCAACCGCCATAATCTCCTGTTGTTAGTCTACGAAGGCGTTAACCTGGCAAAAACCGCCTTAAAGGATATTCCCGGCGAGGTCCTTTATTTCCCCAACAAACCCGTGCTTAAGGATGTTCTGGAAGCAGTCGAGCGCGTAGCAGAATAAATTCCATACCCTTGACTTTTGAAAAAATCCTCCCGTATAATAAATTTAGTTGGTTGGCGCAACTAATTAATCTAGTTTTCTGAAAAGTAGCTTTTATATTCGAATGAGAATTAAGGATGCCATCTGCAAATCGCTTGCGCACCGGCGATCAAGCGCTGGTACGCGAGATCAATCTGTCTTTGATCCTCAACCACCTATTCGAGCATCCGCTCCTTTCACGCGCTGATTTAGCAGGCGTAACGGGGCTGAATAAGTCTACTGTATCCAGTCTCGTGCAAGAACTGCTGGATAACGGGTTGGTGCGCGAGGTCGGCCTCAATTCCAATCATATAGGCCGGCCTTCTGTCTTGCTGGAATTGGATAATAAAGCGGGTTATATCGTCTGTTGTGAAATCGGCGTCGATTTTATCTCCGTCATCTGCTCCGATTTCGGAACCGAAATCATTTGGCGGCACCGCGAAGATACCCACGACTTAACAGGCCAGGATGCCATCATTAAGCGGATCTTGGCGCTTTTACATCAGGCAGTCAATGTGGGCGCGGAGGCATGTGCTAACTGCCGCGTGCTGGGTCTATCAGTCGGTGCGCCTGGTCTTATCGATCAGACTTCTGGAACCCTGCTCTTTGCGCCCAATCTCGAATGGCAGAATGTGCCGCTGCGCGCCATTCTCCACAACGAATTCCCTGCGATTCCCATTTTCGTGGAAAACGAAGCCAACATGGCCCTGTTGGGCGAATATTTTTTTGGGGCGGCCAAAGGTTACGACGAAATCCTGTTTATCAGTGCGGGCGTCGGCTTAGGAGGCGCGGTCATTCTGGGCGGTCAGCTTTTTAAGGGCAAAACAGGTTTTGCCAGCGAATTCGGTCATATGACCATGGATTCCGCCGGGCTGCCGTGTAAATGTGGTAATCGCGGCTGTTGGGAAACCCAGGCGAGCCAATCAGCCGTCTTTCGTCATATCCGATACCAAATCGAATCAGGCAAACCCACGCTTTTATCAGCTTTAACGCAGAATAACTTAGATCTGCTCACCATTCCGCTTATGATCCAGGCTGCACAGGAACATGACTCCCTCGCACTCCAGGCCTTTGAGCAGGTAGGTCACTATCTAGGCGTTGGTATTGCGTCTCTCGTCAATGCTTACAACCCCGATTTGATCGTTTTTGGCGGCATTCTAAGCCTCGCGGGGGAGTTTTTGCTTCCCATCATCCAGGCTGAATTACACGCGCGCGCGCTTCACTGGCATTCAGCCGCCACACGTGTTGTTCTGGCCCAGCATGGCTCAGATGCCTGTGTGATTGGGGGAATTGCCATGACTTTCAACCACATTCTCTCCCACCCAATCCGAACAACGGTCATTTATGGCTAAAAATCATCGAAATTTTTCTGTTATGCCAAAGAGAGGAACAACAAAAATGGATAATTATCAACCCCAACCGGAACACCGTTTTACCTTTGGGCTATGGACAGTTGGCAACCGGGGCCGCGATCCGTTTGGCGATAACGTGCGTGAGGGGCTGTCGCCCGTCCAGATCGTCCATCTGCTGGCCGAAGTCGGCGCGTATGGCGTCAATTTCCACGATAACGATCTGGTTCCCATTGACGCCACCCCCGCCGAACAGGATCGCATTGTGTCAGAGTTCAAAAAGGCGCTCCAGGATACCGGTCTCGTCGTGCCTATGGCAACCACGAATCTCTTCTTTGATCCCGTGTTCAAAGACGGCGCTTTTACATCAAATGATCCCAAAGTGCGGGCCTATGCGCGCCATAAAACTTTACGTGCTATCGATCTGGGTGCCGAACTGGGTGCCAAAGTTTATGTGTTCTGGGGCGGGCGTGAAGGCACCGAAACCGACTCCAGCAAGAGCGCGCTGAATGCCGGAAAATGGTTCCGCGAGGCCCTGAACTTTTTCTGCGAATATGTGACCGATCAGGGGTATGATCTCAAGTTCGCCCTCGAAGCCAAACCCAACGAACCGCGCAGCGACATCTATCTTCCCACCACGGGGGCTATGCTCGGTTTTATCTCCACGCTGGATCATCCTGAGATGGTCGGCGTCAATCCCGAAGTCGCCCACGAACATATGGCGGGCCTCAATTTTATGCACGCCATCGCCCAGGCTTGGGATGCAGGCAAACTGTTCCACATCGACCTGAACGATCAAAAATTCGGGCGTTACGATCAGGACTTCCGCTTCGGTGCCGAGATGATCAAACAGGCATTTTATGTGGTGAAATTCCTGGAAGATGTCGGTTATCAAGGCTCGCGCCATTTCGACGCCCATGCTTATCGGTCCGATGGACCAGCCGGTGTGAAAGCTTTTGCGCGTGGCTGCATGCGAACCTATTTGATTCTCAAGGAAAAAGCAGCCCGCTTCAATGCTGATCCGGAGATTCAAGGCTTGCTCAAATAAATAACGGCTGATGATGGCACTTATAGCTGGTTGAATGGCGCATATACCACCGACAAAGCGAAGCGTCTGAAGACCGAATCGTTTGACCGTCATGCGTTGGCTCAGCGCGACTTAATGTATGAGCAGTTGGACCAGTTAACGCTAGAACTGCTGCTGGGCGTCCGTTGATGGTTTTAAATCGGCTTAGGTGAGGATAATCATGAATTATTTATTAGGACTTGATGTCAGCACGACGGGGGCCAAGGCGCTCCTGATTGACGAAACTGGGGCTGTCGTTGCCAGTCATACGACTTCCCATCCTTCGAGCCAGCCCTATCCCTTATGGAGTGAACAAAATCCGTCTGATTGGTGGTCGGGAATAGTCAACTCAATTCGGACGGTTTTAAACCAGACCGGCGCATCCGCGTCAATTCGCGCCATTGGCTTAACAGGCCAGATGCACGGTTTGGTTTGTCTGGATAAATCCGGCCAGGTGCTGCGTCCTTCCATCCTCTGGAACGACCAGCGCACCCAGGCCGAATGCGATACCATCACCGAAACCATCGGGGCGCAGCGCCTGATCCAGCTCACCGGGAATCGTGCCCTCACGGGGTTTACCGCCCCCAAGATTCTGTGGGTGCGTCGTCACGAACCGGAAATCTACCAGCAAATCGCGCATATCCTCCTGCCTAAAGACTACTTGCGCTTCAAACTTTCCGGCGAATATGCGGTCGATATGGCAGACGCATCCGGTATGGTGCTGCTCGATGTCGCCAATCGTCGGTGGTCTGCTGCGGTTCTGCAAGAGCTTGATATTCCCGAAGAATGGTTGCCCCGCCTCTACGAAGGCCCCGAAGTCACAGGCGTTGTGAGCCAACAAGCGGCAGCGGAAACCGGCCTAAAAGCGGGCACACCCATCGTAGGTGGCGGTGGCGATCAGGCAGCTCAAGCCACCGGAGTCGGCGCAGTCGAACCCGGTGTCGTCGCCCTCACTGTCGGGACATCCGGCGTCGTGTTTGCGCCATTAGCGAGCTACGCCTACGAACCCGATGGACGTTTACATGCCTTTTGTCACTCCGTCCCCGGACGCTGGCACTTCATGGGCGTCATGTTGAGCGCCGCCGGGAGCCTCCAATGGTACCGTGACACCCTCGCTCCCGGTGCCGACTTCGGGACTTTGACAGACGAAGCCTCCTCGATCCAACCCGGCAGTGAAGGCTTGATCTTCCTGCCCTACCTGACCGGCGAACGCACCCCCCACCCTGATCCGCTGGCGCGCGGCGCATTCATCGGCTTAACCGCCCGTCACACGCGGCCCCATCTGACTCGTGCCGTGATGGAAGGGGTTGCTTTCGGTCTGCGCGATAGTTTTGAACTGATCAAAGCGAGTCCGGCAGGCATCATCAACGAAGTACGCATCAGTGGTGGCGGTGCTAAAAGCCCCGTCTGGCGTCAAATTTTTGCCGATGTGTTAGGCGTTCCGCTGATCGTGACCGAAGCGATAGAAGGTGCTGCTTATGGCGCGGCCCTGTTAGCCGGGGTTGGCGGGGGCGTCTGGTCGAATGCGGTTGAGGCTGCCCAGGCAACCGTCAAATTGGGCGAACGGATTAACCCCAGTGCTCAGGCTGACGTGTATCAGGCTACCTACGCCCTGTATCGTGACTTGTATCCCATCTTGAAACCCGTGTTTGAACGGGAGTCTGCCCTTTAGCATCTGTCAGCCAGCAGTATCGTGCGGTGCTGCTGGCAGACTAAAACTGAAAATACTGCCTTGTCCGAGATTGCTTTCAACCTCAACCGTGCCTCCTAGTTTTTCGACAATCCGCTTGACAATCGACAACCCCAATCCATACCCTTTTTCTTTCGTGCTGAGGCGGGTGAACTCAGTAAACAGCTTCGTTTGATCTGCCTCAGTGATTCCGCTTCCATTATCCTGCACCCAAAACCGGATAAAATCCTGTTCCTGAGTAGCGCCTAGTTCCACCCGTGGCGGTTCGCCTCCATATTTGATCGCATTACTGATGTAATTCACCCAGATCTCTTCAACCCAGGGCGCATAACCCAACGCCACCGGCCAACTGTTGGGTTTAATCACCTCTGCTCCCTGATTGGTAATCTGGTTTCCAAGCCGCCGCTCTGTTTCTCGAATAATAGATGCCATATCGAGGGCATCCGGAATGATTGTTTTTTGGCGTACACTGGCTAGCATCAGCAAATTATCGATGATACTGCTCAGCTTATACCCGCTATAAAGCACCTCTTCTAGATAGAAGGACACATTTTCATAAATTTCTCCCCGCAAATCCTCTTTTAACAGTTCGGCAAAGCCCACAACCGCCGCCAGTGGATTTTTGAGGTCATGTGCCACTGTATAAGCATAAGCGTCAAGTTCCGCAATCAGCCGTCGGTGCGCCTCGATCTGTTCCTGTAGCTCCACATTTTTCAGCCGTGAGATTTCGGCTTCTTGCTGCGCTTTTTCAACTTGATAGATCAGTTGTAGGCTGGTGAGTCGGTGGGCCGTTTTTTCACTAAAAACTTCTTCTTTGATCACCTGGCTCTGCTTTTGATGGTGCAGCGCCGCTTGCCATTCTCCTTGTTGCTCATATGTCTCAGCCAGCACCGCGTAGATTTCAAACAGCACCGGCTTGGATTGGATCGCTGCCGCTACCGCTAACGCCTGCTGTAAGCCAGCCGCCGCGAGATCACACTCGCCCAAATTCAAATGCATTCGCCCGACATCCAGCAAAAGAGATGCTTCTAACTGGCGATAACCCCAGGTTTTAGACAGTTCGAGCGCTTTAAAAAAGTGCTCCAGCGCTTGCTGCGCATCTTGAGTAGCCGCGTAAATTTTGCCGATATTGCCCAGCGCCTCAACTTCCGCCCGTTTGTAACCGATAGTCCGATCCAGTTCCAGGCTTTGCTGTTCATAACGGAGCGCCTGAGCATAATCCCCCATCAATAAATAGGCTTTGCCAATACTGTCCAGGACTTGCGCTTCGCCATGCGGTGATCCGGTTTCTCGATGGATCGCCAAACTTTCCATAAGCTGGGGCATCGCATCCTTGCTGCGCCCCACATGCAAACAGATATAGCCGTTATCGTTTAAAATACTGGCATACAAGCCCCGATCCCCGCTTTGCTCGCTCAAGCGTAGCGCTGTATAGCCAACTTCCAGCGCTTGCGTGTAGTTCCCCAGCAAAAAGTGAATCCCAGCGAT
Organism: Aggregatilineaceae bacterium; assembly: GCA_036260665.1. GTDB lineage: Bacteria > Chloroflexota > Anaerolineae > Aggregatilineales > Aggregatilineaceae > DATAMF01. The sequence continues at coordinate 20,593 of DATAMF010000584.1, forward strand.
ATGATTGAGCACATATGCCTGCTGCCGGATATTCCCGGTTTGTTCAAACAGCCGCGCCGCCTCCAATGCCATCGCCAGCGCATCAATATAATTCGAGCGATCCCAGTTCAGAATGGATAAGGTGGTCAGACTTTGCGCTAAACCTTCCGGGTAACTTTCAAGCGACATGGTTTGAGCTTGTTTCGCCAACTGTTCGCTCTTCTCTGGGTCGTCGATCAGGAGCGCTTCAGCCTGCTCATTAAGCCGATCAATAGCTCTAAATTCTTCTACATGCTCAGTTTTTTCCATCATACTCCAAGTGCGTTTCGCAGTGCGTCTTTCATTACCGCTTCAGGAGCCGTCTGCCCGGTCCACATCTCAAACCCAATCACCCCCTGGTAAACCAGCATCGATAATCCATCCAATACCGGTAGCCCATACGCTTTCGCGCGGCGCAAAAACGGCGTTTCCGGCGGATTAAACACCACATCACATACCAACATGGTCGGTTTTGCCCCCTGCATATCAACATCCGGCATCCCGTCCACATCTGGAAACAGCCCAATCGACGTGGCATTGACCAGCAAATCAATGTCGTTTGCGATATGATAGGTTTTATTCCAGACTTCAAACTGCACGTTCGCCCGCGTATTCGTTCTCAAATCCTTGACCATCTGCGAACCCCGCGTTTCGCTGCGATTCAACACCAGGAGATGCGACGTCCCCGCCAGGGCCAGTTCGGTAGCTGCCGCACGTGCCGCGCCCCCCGCTCCGAGGATCACCACCCGCTTCCCTGCCGGATCAACTCCCGCATCCTGCCGCACACCCCGCAAAAATCCCTTCCCGTCCGTATTTTCCCCGATCAACCGCTCGCCGTCACGCCGCACCGTATTCACCGCGCCGATGATCGCCGCATCCGGCGCGATCTCATCCAGATAGCGCATCACAGCGACTTTATGCGGAATCGTCAGGTTAATGCCCTGCATCCCCAAAGCGCGTACACCCACTATCGCATCAGCCAGTTTTTCGGGTTTAACTTCGATAGTCAGATACCGCCAGTTTAACCCTGCCGCAGCAAATGCCGCCTCTTGCATCACACCCGTTGGATTTTCTGCCACCGGACAGCCCAAAACGCCGACCAATTCCGCTTTATAGTTGGCAGACATAATCCTGATCCTTTCGATACAAATATAATGATCAACATCCATTCTTATTGTAATAGTTTTTTACGGGTCGGAAAGTAAAAAGACCTCCGGGTAAACAAGAGGCCTTTTCGCTTTTATTCTTCAGACGTGCAGGTTTTGTTTATTTCACATCATGCCATGTGGTCCGAATGTCAGGTTTATTCGCCTTGATCGC
>DATAMF010000585.1:0-8241 GCA_036260665.1 Aggregatilineaceae bacterium
GCCATCAGGCGTGAAATCCGGTTGACTGTTTTTTGTTGGCGCTCCGCCTGGTTAAGCCGCATATAAAGCTGCATATTCCGTACCGCAGTCGCGACCTGGGCCACAAACAGCCGCGCCAATTGCAGATGCGCCCCATTAAATTGATCCGGTGTGTCCGCAAAAAACGCTACAAACCCGCACAGCCGCCGCTCGACGATCAACGGCAGCCGCATATACGACCACGCCCCGGCGGCCTCCGCCTCTCGCACGCGCGGCACACTGTTCAGCATCTCTGGCAGGCGGGCATGCAGCAGCACTTCCTCCGCCAGATACGATGTTCTCAGATTGTGCGGCAGCGACTGAAGATACGCGCGGCAGACTTCCAGGTAGGCGGGGTTAACCCCCATCTGAAAGATGTCCGTCAGGTCATCATAGTCATCATTCGACATCAGAATCGCGATTCCGTCGGCATCCACCGCTTGGTGCGCCGTCTGCTGCAAATCCCCAAGAATCTGACTGGTGCCCAAGACTGCTTCTCCAGCCGATCCCACCTGCGCCAGTTCTTCCAGGCGGCGCATCCGGCCTGCCAGTTCTTGATAATCGCTCACCAGAAATTCACCCGTCTCCAACCGCCGCTGTCGAAGTCGCTCGTCCATCCGGGCCAAAACCGCTTGGAGTTGCTCCACAGAGGCGTAAGGGCTGATCGTTTCATCAATTTCGGGAAATGAAGGCGTATCATTCAGCAGCCCGATGATGCCGAGCAGCGGCCACTGCGTATGGATCGATGTGAGCAGACTGCCGAAGTCGATCTGAGCAAGAGCCAGGTCCACCACCAGACACGACGCAACGCCGCACTCCAGTGCCTGGATCAGTGCTTTCGTGTCCTGCACATGATGCACTTGATCCTGTGCCCAACACGCCTCTAAAAGAGGACTGTTCTCACCAAACCACAGTAGTGGTCTCATGTCCCCGTACCACCTGCTTATCCTATCAACTATCCTAGCCTAGCAGAAATTCAAAAACAACGCCACTGCTTTCTAATCCAGAACTTACAGCATAGTGCCGTGTTCTCAACTATAATATAGTCGTGAATAAGTGTGGTGTGGTGTTCTCAAGAGGAGAAAATAGTATGGACCTGTATCGTCCACAGCCAAAACTGAAAACCTTCGATACCCAGATCGATATGCGCGCCGTCATGCAGCAGGTCTACCTCTGGATGACCGCCGGCCTGGGGGTGAGCTTCGGCATCGCCTTTTTCCTGACCGCGACTAATCTCACCGTCACGCTGATGCCGCTGCTCATGGTCGGCATGATCGCCCAACTGATCATCGTCTTCTGGCTGAGCGCCCGTGTCTTCCAGATGTCGGCCCAGCGGGCGACTAATCTGTTTTTGATCTATGCCGCGCTGAATGGCCTCTCGCTTTCGCTGGCCTTCTACATCGCTGATCTGGCCGATGTCACCCTCGCCCTCTTCGCCACCAGCGCCATGTTCGGCGCGATGAGCATCGTCGGCTATACGACAAAGGTTGATCTCAGCAAGATGGGCGGCATTCTGTTGACCGCGCTCATCGGTCTGATTATTGCCAGCATCGTGAACATCTTCTGGGCCAGTTCCGGCCTGTACTGGCTGATCACCTACGCGGGCGTGCTGATCTTCGTCGCCCTGACCGCCTACGATACCCAGATGATCAAACGCGCCGCCTACCAGATGGAATCGTCCGGCGTCGGCACCGCCGATGTGGTCGTCCGCCGGGTTGCCATCTTCGGTGCCCTGCGCCTCTACCTGGACTTCATCAACCTGTTCTGGTACATCCTGCGCATCGTCTCCGACCGCCGCTAAATAAATCATGGGGCGATCATTGGTTCGCCCCAGACTTCTCCCCGCCAAACCTGATCATCCAAGTTAGTCTCACGGGTGCTTGGTCGAACTAAGATCATTTCATGGGCATAGGATCGTTGTTCCGTTTCATAACAACCTGTTGAAAAGTCAGCATACGGTTATAGTGGGTTATAATGTACATACTGAGAATTGAAAACTTCCTCTCAAAGGTTTGGCCGTGCGGACTTATCCAGATTTTACATGGGAATGGATTATTCAATCCTGTGAGCAGCTATGTATAGAGCTTCAACGCATTGAGCGTGAGAGAGGCTCTTTGAGGGAAATTCAGAAAGGATTCTTCGAAAGTGCTCAAGGGTTAATCGCCATTATCCCCGTATTACGTGAACATCCTCAACTGGGCAATCTTGTACCTATGAAGTCTTTGCTCAGTTTAAGATGGTTTCCTTCTGAGGGGCATGAAGTCAATCTATATTGCGAAGCGAAGGATAAATATCAGATAGCTGCTGTAAAAGGAGATTTTGAGGTTATCGAGGAGAAAATAGTGGCGTTTAATGAAGTTGTTGATGAGATATACGCCTATATAACTAAGTTCGGGGCAGAATAATGTGCCGACGGGCCTCAATCTCTGCCGCCTCTAAGCTTTTTGGCATCCTCGGCCACATCAAAGAGCATTCGTCGGGGCGCTGCCATGCTGTTTTACATTTAAATCCAGCAACAACCTTGAGCGATCCGATCCGTAACGGCACTGGCTTGCCGCACCCGATCTTCCCCCTCTTCCAACTCGGTTGGAGAGGGGGATAAGAGGGGGTGAGGTTCTGCGGGGCGTATGGCGGCTTTTCTCCGCCTCCCATCAAATCTCCCGCACAAACGCCTCGACAATCCCCCGGAACTCCTCCGGTTTTTCCATATTCGGCAGGTGTGCCGCGTCCTCGATCATCACCTTACGCACGTTCGAAAGGTGCTCAGCCATATAATCTGCCGCCGCGAGGCTGTACGCCGTATCGTTCACCCCCGCAACAATCAGCACCGGAACCGTAATTTCCCCCAAACGTCCAGCAGCAGGCGGCTCCAGATCGGGTACATTATGCCCCAGGTTTTTAGCCGCATGCACCACCGCCAGCCGGTTCATATCGAAGGCCAGTTTGCGCGCCGCCGGATTCACCTGCTCTGCGGTGCGCCCTCGCCCATCAAACCAGATCTGCACCTCAAGTTCGGTAGTCCGGTCCAAATCCCCCGCCTCAAACGCCGCGTTGACCTCGGCAAATTTAGGTTCCTCCGGCACATCCAGTTCCAATCCGTTCGGCCCCGAATCGACCAGGATCAGTGCTTTCACCCGTGACGGCTGCGCCAGCGCCAGGTTGATCGCCATTCCCCCGCCCATCGAGCATCCCATCACAATCGCCGGTTCCCGCACGTTCAGAACATCCAGCAGCGTGATCAAATCCTGCAAATGCGAATAATCGCCTTCCACCGGTTCGCTGAGGCCCTGCCCGCGCCAATCATACCGGATCACCCGATACTGCTTCGCAAAATATTGAAACTCCTGATTCCACTGTCGATGATCTGCCACGCCCGCGTGGATCATGACAAACGGTTCGCCCTGCCCTTCCACTTCATAGTACAATTTTGCGCCGTTGATGTCTGCAAACGCCATTACATAGCCTCCATCTCAGCCCAGTTCAGGCCAACTTTTGCATCCGCGCGCAGCGGCGCTTTCAAGTCGAATGCGGCTTCCATCGTCTGCACCACTTCCGCTGCGACCCGCTCAATATCATCTTCCGGTACTTCCAGCACCAGTTCATCATGCACTTGCAGCAGCAGTTTCGCCTTAGGGCACACATCCGGCAGCCGCTTCGCCAGATCGATCATGGCGATCTTCATAATATCCGCCGCCGTACCCTGAATCGGCATGTTGATGGCTTCGCGTTCGGCCCGCTGCCGGTCCTGATAACTCGCCTTTGACGTGCTTTGGAACACAGGGAACTTACGCCGCCGCCCGAACAGCGTTTCGATGTAGCCCTGTGCTTTGACCTGTTCCAGCGATTGATCGAGGTACGCCCGCACGCCGGGAAACTGTTGGAAATAATCGGTAATAAACCGTTCCGCTTCCGCCAGTGTCAGATTGCTTTCCCGTGCCAGCCGGAACGCCCCCATGCCGTACATCAGCCCGAAGTTCACCGACTTCGCGAAACTGCGCTGTTCCCGCGTGACGGCTTCCAGCGGGATATGGTTCACTGCCGCCGCCGTCGCCCGGTGAATATCGACGCCCCGCCGGAAAGCATCCAACAGTCCTTCATCGTCGCTGTAATGCGCCAGAATCCGCAGTTCCACCTGGCTGTAGTCCACGGACAGCAGACGGCAGCCTTCCGGCACGATAAACGCCTGTCGCACGCGCCGCCCTTCATCCGTCCGAATCGGGATATTTTGCAGATTCGGGTTATTCGATGATACGCGCCCTGTTGCTGTCCCGGTCTGGTTGAAGCTCGTATGCACCCGCCCCGTCTGCGGATTAACCAACTGCGGCAGCGCGTCCACATACGTACTTTGCAACTTGCTCAGTTCGCGCCACTGCAAAATCAACGGCACAATCGGATGCTCATTTTTGAGCGCAGCCAGCGTGTCTGCATCCGTGCTGAGTCCGTGTGTGGTCTTGCGCAGTCCTTCCGTGGACAGGCCCAGTTTGCCAAACAGCACATCATTCAGTTGTTTAGGGCTTCCCAGGTTAAACGCCCCATACCCGCCGCTTAGCCCGTAAATTTCCTCTGCCAGATTTTGGCATCGTGCGTTCAAATCCTTGCTCAAACCACGCAGATACGGCACGTCCAGCAGCACCCCCGCCATTTCCATATCCGCGATCACCGGCACCAGCGGCATTTCGATCTCGTTGAACAGCTTCTCCAGCCGCCCTTCCAGGTCAGGCCGCAGCACATCCACCAACCGCCGCGTGAACACCGCATCCGCCGCCGCATACGGGGCACACTGTTCCACGGCCACCCGGTCCATGGTGGTCTGCGTTTTGCCCTTGCCGATCAGTTCTTCAATGTGCGTCATCTGAACGCCCAGTTCCACCCAGGCCAGATTCTTCAATCCCAGGTTGCGGCTGGTAGGATCGCGCACCGATTCCGCGATCATGGTGTCAAATGTGATCGGCTGCACGTCGATCCCATACCGCCGCATCACCACCAGATCAAACCCGGCGTTGTGCGCATATTTCGGAATCTTGGGATTCGTCAGCGCAGGCCGGATCGCATCCATCACCATTTGGATCGGCAGTTGGCGCGGCGAATGACCATCGATCAAATCCGGCTGTTCGACATCAAGCACAGCCGGTGCGTTCGCCGCCACGTGCCCCACCGGAATGTAGTAGCCCGTCTCGCCATCCACCGCCAGCGAAATCCCGACCAGCGCAAGCTGCATTTTATCCAGCCCGGTCCCTTCCGTATCGAAGCTGATCGACTCCGCATGATTCAGCCGGTCCACCAGCGCTGCGAGTTTCGCCGCGTCATCCACAATTTCATACGGCACCACAATTTCGATCTCGTGTGCCGCCGCCGTTTCCTGCTGCATCTCAAACATCGAGAGTTGGTGTGATTCCCTTGACCCGCTTGATCCGGCCACAGACGGCGCGGCAGGTCGGCCCGGCAGCCGCGTGATCAAGGATCGAAATTCCAGTTCGCGGAACAGCTTTTCGACATCCTCGTAGCGGTAATCCTGCGCCACGCATTTTTCTAATTCGATGCTGACCGGAACATCCCGCCGGATGCGCGCCAGCGTTTGCGACAGAAACGCCATTTCCCGGCCCGTTTCCAGCCGTTCGCGCAGCTTCCCTTTAATCTCATCCAGGTGCTCGTACACCCCATCCACGCTGCCATACGTCTGAATCAAGGTCGCCGCCGTTTTTTCCCCGATACCATCCACGCCGGGAATATTGTCCGAATGATCTCCCATGAACCCCTTCAGATCGACCAGATGTGGCGGCTCAAATTGGTATTCTTCGCGGAAGCGCGCCAGATCATAGACTCGGACAGAGTCTTCCCGTTTTTTACCCGGCAGTTGCACCGAAGTATGGTCGGTGATCAGTTGCAGAATATCCCGATCCCCCGTAATGATAAACACGTCCGCGCCCTGCGCTTCCGCCTGCTGCGCCACCGTGCCGATCACATCATCGGCCTCGTAGCCTTCCATTTCCAGAATCGGGATGTTAAATGCCAGCACCAGTTCCCGGATGCGGTTAAGCTGGCTCCGCAGCCCCTCATCCATTTTTTCGCGTGTGCCCTTATACTCGCCGTACAACTGATCGCGCCCCGACATGCCTTGATCAAATGTCACCGCCAGATAATCCGGTTTCGTATCCAGAATATCCAGCAGGGTACGGGCGAATCCGTAACTCGCATTCGTCAGTTCGCCGCTTTTGGTCGCAAATCCTTGTACAGGTAATGCAAAAAACTGGCGGTACGCGACCGCATGACCATCAACCAGAACCAGGATCGGGCGCTTCATATAGCCGCTCCTTTGAGGATATGAACAGATGTGCGTATAGATTATACCATGCGCGTTATTAAATTCTAAAAGTTTGGCGTTACACTAAGCGTATCGATTCATCGCTGTCAAAGTTGTAGGCATGCACCTCCCCCAATGCGGACGTAAAGCTGTGGATAATTGCTATTTCCAACAAAATAAATCTTGCGGAGGTATAAGCTAGCCATGCTTATAGAACGCAGCGCAAGAGTTGCCTTCTGGGTTTCAGTAGCTATATTCGTTTCTTTTATTTTTTTCCTGGGAAGCTGCTGTTACGCATGTTATTATCTCACAATCGGATACGAGCACAGACGGCAGGAAGCCCACAACAACTTCCTATCCACTCCAATATCCGGGCATATAGTGCAGGATTTATGCACCCGCAAGCTAATTCCGCCCCACGTCAGCAATTGCACTGGCAATGTTACGATTGAGCGAAAAGATATAAAAGACATCTTTGAGTTTAATTTGAAACAGACGACCACTCACGAAGAAGTAGACAAATTATTTGGAAAATATGAACAATTCTGTGAAGCACAAAAGGGGGATTCCTATCGATGTTACTACCAACTAGGCGATCCCCCTACGGCTGAAATTACTTATAGTTCTGCGGATGAAAGCATTTTGCAAATCGTTATTCCATAGTTTTTTGACCCACAAGAAAGATCGGCATGGGGGGTGAGAGTTTCCCCAACACCCAACGATTAAGGAGGTCCTATGTGGCTCGCACAAAAAGGCTGTTTGCCGCTGATCTTGGTGATCCTCGCGCTGATCGGTGTTCAATTGCCGGGGACACACGCCACCCTGACACCACCACCTGCCTGTCCAACTGCCAAAATCACCTTCACCCAGGCCGACGGCTGCCATAACGATGACAGCTTTGAGTTTTGCCTCCCCGCCAACGATCCCGCAGCGCTGGCAGCCGTCCAGGCCATCGCCCCCAACGTGGAATGTATCGGCTCACGAGGGCGTGCCCGCTGCAACATCCCCGACGAGGTGTTATGTCTGGTGAACACCAAAGGGATGTGTGTGGAACGTCACGGCGCAATGAATGACACCGGCTGGCAGACGGTCTGCGAGCTGGCAAGCCTGCCCTTGATCTCGAAAGTCGTTCCCACCTTCTACGAATGAGGGCCACTTTTTATAAAAATTATGCAGCTTTCCGCTTCAGAATCGCCCTATAATGGGCGAACAGGCTAGCTTATACAGGGGAAACACCATGAAACGTCTCGTTTTGATTGTCTTCCTCTCCATTTTTACCCTGGCGCTGGGTTCCCAATCTGCTGGTGCAGCGTCGCCCGCCATCATCACCAGCATTACTGCCGAAAATTGCAGCATCTTCGTCGAAGTTTATGCTTATGTGGAAGGTGAATACACCGTCAGATTGTTAGATGACGGCCACTTACTGCAAACCGCCAACATCAGCGCTTCTGTGGCAGATGCCTATTATACGGTGCAGTTCAATTTAGGGGTGTTGGGTAGCCGCGCGCCAGGAATCGGCATCTATCTCTCTGGCGGCGGCGCAAATGATAGTGTTGATCCCTACATCCCTGACATCGCGGCCACCTGCGGCGCAGGCCCGGATCAGGTGGTACTCCCCTCCTCAGCCGTAGGCGGCACCCTGGTTCAAAGCGCCGAATTATATTGGGGACCTGATCCCGGCCAACTCGTGAAGCCACTCGTAACACTGGCCGTCGGTAAGCATGTGCTGGTCGTCGGCCCCGACGCAACAGACGCATTTTACAAGATTATCTTCGCGGGAAAATCCCTCTGGGTTCGCGCCGAGACCCTCGGCCCCAACTTCGATAGCGTATGGGGTGGCCGTCCGCTGCCTACCAACGCTGTCCAATAAGCTGAATGAGTTGAATTCAAAAGACCCCGGTTCGGTAATCGGGGTCTTTTCA
>DATAMF010000587.1:0-10593 GCA_036260665.1 Aggregatilineaceae bacterium
GAACACGGCATCATCGCTCACCTGATGGATCAGAATCGCAAACCCGCCCAAACCTAATCCGGCCAGCAGAATCAAGCGCAGACCGGTTAACCGTCCGCCCGAATCATACTGGAAGTGTTGTTAGCCGCGCGCAAGCCGCTGCTTCCGGCGGATATTCTGACCGAAGGCCAGCGCTACTACTGTGATCTGGGATTGGTCACCGTGTACCGCACGCTGGAATTGATGGAACGGATGGATCTGGTTCGCACCGTGCATGTGGCCGAAGGCTGTCATGGTTATGTGCTGACCACGCCCGGCCATACGCATCATCTGGTATGCGAACGCTGCCACGCGACAGTTGAGATTGTTGGGTGCGAATTAGGAGATTTTTTGACTATTGTCGCTGAACGCACCGGGTATGCCATCACCGGACACTGGCTCGAAATTTCCGGCTTGTGTGTGGCATGCCAGAGTCAGTAGTCTTTGCTCACAAGGAGAAATGCATGTCACAGATTATCAGGCTGTTGGTTATGGCGCTGGTTGCCCTTTCAGCTTGTGCGCCTGCTGCGCAAGCTCAAGAGACTCAGCTTCAGATCATCGCCAGCACGAGTATTTTGGCCGATGTCGCGCGCGCTGTCGCGGGGGATGCCGCCGTTGTCGAGTCGCTGTTTCCCTTGGGCGCGAATGCTCACACGGCGGAACCATCGGCACAGGATGTGGCCCGGCTCAGCGATGCTGATCTGGTGCTGACCGTTGGCTTGAATTACGAAGAAGGTCTGCTGACCGTGCTGGAAGAAGCAGCGGGCGACAAAGTCGCGGTCGTGTCGCAGTGCGTACCGGTTTTGCCTGTTTCCGCTGGTGAAGCGAACGGCGAATCTACCACAACATCTGAAGACAAATCGCCCGATCACACCGATCTGGAAACGTTGTGCGCGGGTTACTACGAAACCATTCAAAGCACATTTGGATTAACCGAAATTTCTGCTTCACCCGATGCGATGGGACCGCTGTATGCAGTTGAATGCCCCGGACATGATCACGAAGGCGAAGCACATGCGGGCGAAGACATTCACGAAGCCGGAAGCTGCGATCCGCATGTGTGGACTGATCCGGTGAATGTCGCCCTGTGGACGCTGACTATCCGCGATTTACTGAGCGAGCGCGATCCGGCGCATGCGGATCTATTCGCCGCCAACGCTGATACGTACCTGGCCGAACTCGCCGCTGCGGATGCGGATGTACGCGCGGCGATTGAGAGCATTCCGGCCAACAACCGCTTCATCATCACGAATCACCAGACACTCGGTTATTTCGCGGCGCGTTACGGATTGAGCATTGTAGGAGTCATTATTCCTGGCGGCAGCACGACATCGGAACCGTCGGTGCAGGCCACACTCGGCTTGATTCAAGTGGTGCAGGATTATCAGGTGCCTGCCATCTTCGCGGAAAACGTGGTGAGCGACAGTCTCGCCGGACAGATTGCTGAAGAAACCGGCGCGCAAGTCGTGACCCTGTACACCGAATCCTTGAGCGAAGCCGGTGCGGGCGCGGACACCTATCTTAATTACATCCGTTTTAACGCCAACACCCTGGCTGATGCGTTGAAGTAGTTCAAGGAAAACCACATGAGCACTGCTCCATTGATGCAAGTCAACAACCTGACCGCAGGCTACAACGGAACGCGCTCACTCGAAGGCGTATCGTTTGAAGTTTATCCGGGCGAGCGGCTCGGCATTATCGGTCCCAATGGCGCGGGCAAATCGACCTTGTTTAAGGCTATCGTCGGGCTGCTGCCGCACAATGGAGCGATTTCAATCAAGGGGGAGTGCTGCCGCAAGAGCCACAGCATGGTGGGTTATGTGCCGCAGTACGAGGCGATTGACTGGAAATTTCCCGCGAACGTGTGGGACGTGGTAATGATGGGGCGCGCGCGGCACATTGGGCTTATCCTGCCGCCGCGCAAAGCGGATCGCCAAGCTGTGTTTCATGCACTGGAACAGGTCGGGATGTGGCATCTGCGCAACCGCCAAATCGGAGAACTCAGCGGCGGGCAGCGGCGGCGCGTGTTCGTGGCGCGGGCACTCGCTCAGGAAGCGAACGTGCTGCTGCTGGACGAGCCGTTCAGCGGCATTGATGCACAGGCCGAAGCCGAAATTTTTGAGGTGCTGGATCTGCTGCGCGCCCAGGGGATTGCCGTGCTGCTGGCGACGCATAATCTGATGCAGGCGGCGACGCATTATGACAAACTGCTGCTGATCAATCGCGGGCGATTGGTGGCGTTTGGCAAACCGGGCGAGGTGTATACGCCGGAAAATCTCGCCGAGACATTCGGAGATCGGATCATGTTGTTCCGCGAAGGGGATCAATATGTGATGGTGGCGGATAAACCGTGCCACGATGAAGAACCGGAATTGCAGCACCAACATTGAGGGCAAAAACAATGATGATTCTGGGAGTTAATGTCGCTATTTTTCAGGAAGGCAAAATTCTGCTGACGCAGCGTGAGGATTTCCGCGTGTGGTGTATGCCGGGCGGCCATGTCGATGATCATGAGTCGGTGGCCCAAGCGGCGATCCGCGAGGTGAGGGAAGAAGTCGGGCTGGAAGTGCAGTTAACGCAGATGGTGGGGATTTATTCGCGTCCGGCGTGGAAAGATGGCGGTTATCATATCGTCGTGTTTCGAGGCGAGATCGTGGGCGGAACGATGATGCCGGATCCCCATGAAGTGCTGGAGATCGGGTATTTCGATCTGGATGCGCTGCCGACGCTGCTGATTGGACAGTATCAGCGGATTCAGGATGCGGCAGCAGGCATCGGCGGCAGTATTGCACGATCTGAAAGCATTGTTTATCCGGCGGATCAACCCAACGAGCGGCTGGATTTGTATGCGCAGCGCGACGAATCCGGGTTGGCGCGCGACGACTATTACCTTCAGCATTTTAGTGTTACAGAAACCAATCCCACAGGGCTAATTGAGGTAGAAGGTCATGTTGCTGGCTGACGGATTTTTCACCACGCTGAAATTTGGGTGGATGGCGCTGCTGCATAATTTCGACGCGCTGATCCTGGCTCCGCTGCGCTATGATATTCTGTCGCGCAGCCTGGAAGCCGCGATTATCGTGGGGATTGTGAGCGGCGTGCTCGGTACGTATGTCGTGGTGCGCGGCATGGCGTTTTTTGGTGACGCATTGGCCCATGCTATTCTGCCGGGCGTGGCGTTGATGTACCAGCGCACCAAAGGCGACAGCGATGGATTGTTTTGGGGCGGACTGATCGCGGGGGTGCTGGCGGCGCTGGGCATTGGGTATCTGACGCGGCACGAAAAAATCAAAGAAGATACGGCGATTGGCATTGTGTTTACGTCCATGTTCGCGCTCGGCATTGCGATGATTTCGCGGATTGAAAACTATACCGGCGATTTGTCGCATATTCTGTTTGGACAAATTCTCGGTGTATCCGAAAATGACCTTAAACTGATCGCTGGATTCGGGATTGCGGTGATTGTCCTGATCACACTTTTTTTCAAAGAGTTCATGATCATCTCGTTCGATCCGACACTGGCGAAAACGCTGCACTTGCCCGGCGAATGGTTCCGGCTGCTGCTGCTGGTGATGATCGCGGTGACGATTGTGGTATCGCTGCAAACGGTGGGCGTGGCGCTGATGGTCGCGCTGCTGGTCACGCCTGCGGCGACGGCGAATCTGATCAGCAAACGACTGCTGCCGATGATGGTCGTGTCGGCGGTGATCGGCGCGGCATCGAGCGTGATTGGGTTTTATGTGTCGTACCATAAGGATATTCCGACAGGTCCGGCGATTGTGCTGTCGGCCACCGGAATCTTTGTGTTTGTGTTTGGCGAACAGCAAGTGATCCGCCTGATGGGGCAACTGGCCCAACGAACAAAACGGGCGAAATATCAATGGGCAGAAACCTAGCTCAAATTCAGCGCGTATAGTATGATAAACTTCCGCGAGGTGAGGATAGAATACTATGGACCTGGGACGTGCCATTTCATTCCCCTTTGATGATCGAGATTGGCCTGTCAAGACGCTGGTAGGCACCTTACTCTGTTTGATTCCCTTCGTCGCGCTAGGGTATCAGGTTTCCGTCGCGCGGAACGTGATTCATAACCGCAAAAATCCGCTGCCGGGAACGGATGAGATCGGCCAAGTTGTGACAGATGCGATTATGGCGACAATTGGCGGGATGATTTTTTTCCTGCCGCTGACGCTGGTGATGTGTGTGTTTCTGTTCCCAACGGTTTTAACCGGCAATTCGGATGTCAGCTTCATTCTGTCGTGCCTGGTGCTGCCGTGCCTGGTTATTTTCGGGATTCTGTACGCTATTCCCGCGACGGGGATGTATTGGGCAGGCCTGATCCGGTATGCGCAGACAGGCAATTTCTCTGAATTTTTGCAGATCAGCTCGTTGTGGGGCGATGTGCGGATGTATTTTAGTACGCTCGTGCTGCTGCTGGCCTATTATGTCGCGGTGACGCTGGTAGCGGTAATCGTGGCTCCGTTTTTGCTGGTTACCTGTGTCGGTATTTTTGTGCTCGGCTTCGGTTATATGGTCATCACCGGACATCTGATCGGACAGGCCGGACAGCTTATTATGCGTGAAGAAGGCTAGTTCATGGGACGAAGTTTATCCACGATTATTATCTGGGGTGTGCTGGCATTTCTGCTGGCGATGATGCTGACCTCACCTACCGGAGCCGTCGCCAATGCGAACGGCGCGGTTTTGTTTGGGATCGTGCTGGTGCTCACCGTCGCCGCGACGCTTAGTACGCTGGCAATCTGGGTCGGCGGAGCCAAACGGGAAGAGGAAGAAGTACACCATATCGCCAAAGCCAAACGCGCCTATTCAAACCGGGTCGAACGACTGTTGGAAGACCTGGACGATAACGAAATCTACGAACTGGAACAACGGTTGTTAGAAGGCGAGCAACGGAGACAAGCACGATGACAAGCCGATGGTTAGCAACAGGCATGGTCTGGTTTCTGGTGAGTATCATCCTGGCAATCGTTCTGACTTCTTCCACAGGACCAGCGGCAAGCTCAAGCGGGACCGCGATTGCACTGACGGTGATTCTGGCCGGGGCAGCGGTGATGGCTACCTCCAGCATCTGGGGACAATATGAGCAGCGGTTGGGCGAAAAAACGTCGTTCAGTAAAGGGAAGCGTGTGGAACAAAACCGCGTCCAACGGCTGATCCAAGACCTGAGCGACGACGAGATTTACGAACTCGAAGCGACGTTATTGGCGCAAGAGAACCGACATAATCACAACCGTTCGTGAACAGGAATAAGCCGTGATTGATCTATCGCGCGCGATCAAATATCCCTTCAAGGGACCAAACGCCCTGACGAAAACGTTCGTTGGGGCGTTGTTGTATCTGTTCTGGCCGATTTTTTTGCTCAGCGGCATGGTTCTGCTGGGCTATCAGATACGCATCATCCGGGATGTGATCCACCAACGGGATGAGAGCTTGCCCGAATGGGATGATATGGGACACGATTTCATGGAAGGGCTTAAGGTCTTTCTGGGAAGCGTGCTGTATTATCTGCCAGCGATTGTGTTCGGGGCAGCGGGCGCAAGCCGTATCTGGGCGGTGCTGAATGATATGCTCTCGAACCTGAACATTACGGACCTCGTGTTGGGTGGTCAGGTCAAGACCGTCGAACGGGGCGATATTGGCGTGATCTGCCTGCTGTTCACGCTGGCGATGCTGTGGCTGGTGGTCAGCGCGCCGCTGATTATGACGGCTCTGGCGCGGTATGCGGAAACCGAGGAATTCTCCGCCTTCACGAACCTGGCGCGCAATGCACGGGATGTCTGGGAACAACGCAGCACAGCCAGCATGTTGATGCTCAATTTGTTCGCGCTGGGTGTGGTGACACAAGCAGTCAGCGCGGTGGTGTCGCTGTTGGGAATCGGGTGCATTATCGGCGGATACCTGCAATACATCCAGTTTGTGGCGGTCTGCCATCTGGGCGGGCAGTGGGGCACGGTGCTAAAAGAACGACGCCCGGCGCGTAAAGTGATCCGGCCTATCAAACCGCCCAAACGCGTGTAGAGCACGAGTGCGGCCAGCAATTTTTCGGCAGATCTAAGTTTGATCTAAGGTTCGCCTAAGATCAACATATTTTCCCTCAAGTCAATCGGTTTGTGGATCTTGGTCCAAAATGTTACCCCCCCTTGGACAATGGTTTGAGGGAAAACCGGGGGTAAAAAATGGGTAGTTTATCGAACTTCTGAATGATCCCCCCCCCCCCGCGCGCTTGTGACGTTTTGGGTTGTGAAGGTGCGGTCAGGTATAGATACAGAATAGCACGGATGTTCGGAATTGTCATCACCATTGAGATACTAACTTGGATGGTGAATAATAGGGATATTACAGCAGCAAACAACCCCACCCTCGGTCCCTCCCCGCAAGCAGGGAGGGAAAGGGGAACCTCATCCCCTGACCCCTCTCCAACCCAGTTAGCTATGCGTTACCCACAGGGCGCTATCTCCCGGCCCCTTTCCCCACTTCGTAGCTAATCATTACCCACAAGTCGATCATAGGGGGCAATGGGTGTCGTGTTGTTCACCCCTATCCCCCGGCCCCTTGCCCCACTATCGTAGAGAAAGGGGAGACAAGCGGACGCAGCAGGCGGGGCGTCTCGCAAGACGCCCCTACGAGGACGAGTTGATCTGTGATCTGGAAGATGTGGCGCGGGGCAAGGAAAATGAATCTCACCCCCTCTCCAACCGAGTTAGCGAGGGGGAAAAACGGGTGCGGCGTTATTGCTCGTTGTGGGGCATGTCGATGGAGTCGAGCAGGATGGTAACGGGGCCATCATTGGCGATCTCGACCTGCATATATGCCCCGAAAACGCCCATCTCGACGCGGGAAACCCCATCGGCGCGGAGCATATCGGCAAAACGGGCGATCAGGGGTTCGGCCCGATCGGGCGGGGCGGCATCGGTGAAACTGGGGCGGCGACCTTTGCGGGCATCGGCATAGAGCGTAAATTGGGAGACGACCAGACAGCCGCCGCCGACATCCAAGAGGGAGCGGTTAAATTTGCCCTGATCGTCCTCGAAGACGCGCAGGGTGGTGATTTTGCGGGCCAACCACCGCGCCTGAGCGTCACCATCTGTGGGACCGACACCGACGAGGATAACGTAGCCTAAATCGACGGCACCGACGATTTGATCATCGACGCGCACTGATCCATGTGAAACTCGCTGTAAAACGACGCGCATGGGAAACCTCTTGAAAAGCAGAACCTCACCCCCTCGGTCCCCCTCTCCAACCCAGTTGGCGAGGGGGATGACAGAGTAAGGATGTGAAAAGGTGCACTCTAGCTTACTGGCCGACGCTGATCGACTGGATCAGGGCGTCGAGCAGGCTGAGATCGGGCGTGTAGGTTGAGGCATCGAGAGCGGCAGTGGTCTCGGTCATGTAGGATTCATAGGTCGCCATGAAGCCCTCAAAGTCGAAGGTGTTGAAGTCGATCACGTCGGGCAGGACAGGCGTATACACCGGGAACTGCGCCGTGATGACATATTTGCCGTCGGCGGTGAGGCCCTGGTAGGTGTAAAAGACCGTGCCGTTGTTGAACAGTGGGCTGGGAGCCTGGGCGTAGTAGGTGACAAACCGGACGCCGCTGCCGTTCTGGAAATCGAGATACTGCGGCTTGACCACGAAGACCTGCGCGGCGTTCACTATCGGTAGGACAGGGATTTGCAGCGCGGGGACGACCTGCCCGGTATCGGAGGTCAAGGCCGGACGCGACGCCAAAAACTGCTGAAGCTGGACGAGAACCTGATCGGTAATGCTGTTCGCGCCGGGGAAGGTGTCCACCGGGAAGATACGAATTTCGGGCTGCCCATAAAAACGTGTGACCGGGTAATCGTAGAAACTGAAGACCGTGCTGCCGGGCAGAGAGCCATACATGGTCATGCCTTCGTTATCGGTAAAGGGCGCGATCACATCGACTTCGAGGCGGCTGGCAAGCGTTGGATCGTAGGTGAAGTGGACGTTGTCGAAAGTCGCGTCGCCCGCAGCGCCTACCGGAGTCACGATGGTGGCAGCGGGCGCGGTGGTCTGGACGGAGGCAAAAAGCGCATCCAGCAGAGTCAGATTCGTGGAGAAACTTTCGGGTGTCTGCACGTTTAACTGATCCACCAGTCCCACCAGATAGGCGTCAAAGGTGGAGGCAAACTGATTATACTGGTCGGCGTCCATCGATTCGGGGACATCGGGCAGCACGGGCGATTTGATCGGGAACATGCCCACGATGTAATACGCGCCGTCCGCCGTGAGGCCCTGGAAGCTGTAGAACAGCGATTGATTGGTGATGGGTGAGACATCGAAGCCCGCCGCCGTGATGTAACGGATGCCTGATCCGGTGGCGAAATCGAGATACTGGACCTGGGCGCGGAAATACTGGTTCGCCGTCACGACAGGGAGCATGGGCAGGTTGCCCGCCGGAACCGCCGGACGCGCGGCTAAAACGGCCTGCAAATTGGCGAGTTCCTGCGCGAAGGGCGTGTTGGGATCGGTGGGGAACGTGATCACCGGATAGACATAGATGTACTGGCCCGTATTGGTCCATTCATTGGCGAAGGTCTGGAAAGCGATCTCGGTGTATTCGGGAACGGGGCCGGTGGGTGTTTCGATCTCGTGGGTGGCCGGAACCAGGCGATAGGTCGCATCGGGAGCAACCTGGGTGCTGTAGGTGAAGCTGATCCGATCCGTGAGGGTAAAGGTACGCGAATCTTCCTGGGCGGATACGGACGGGACAAGCATGGAAACCAACATCAACAGCGTGAGAAACAGGGGGAACAGGCGGCGCATGAAATTCTCCTTGAGAAGTGAACGCACGAAGGGAATTCTACGCCACAAGCTGAAGAATAGGAAACGACGGAAAAAACACGTCCGCCCTACGCTTCGCCTTCGACGGTGAACACGACGGCATGCGGCCAACGCGCTAACGCGACGGGCACTAACGAGGGGCGGATCACCACACAGGCCATTGCGTACTGGGTGCCGGAATCGAGCAGCGACAAAGCGGACAACCAGCCTGCGCCCTGCTCCAGTTCGAGGGGGCCGAGTTCGTCGATCACGAGGAGATGGGTGGGGGGCATGGTGCGCAGGATCGAGTCGCCCCAGGCTAATACGTCGGAGTCGAAGGACCAGCGGCGCGTGGCGATTCCGGCGGGATCGGAATCAGCGGTGCGGAGGCGGGCAAGCTGGCGCTGTTCGCCAGTGGACAGATCGAGCAGCGCGATTCCGGTTTTGGTGCCATTCGCAAAAAGAGCGGGCGAGAGCAACCCAGAGACGGCATGGCCCTGAGCGCGGATATGGTCGATGAAGTTGCGGCACCAGGTTGTTTTGCCTGCGCCCATGTCGCCGGTGATGATCAGGAGGTGGGGAGGCATCAGTGGTTAACCCCTATCCCCCGGAGAAAAGCGGGCGCGGTGAAACGGGAAAAACCAGCGTTTATTCATGGGGGCGATTTCCGTTCTGGCGCGGGAGGATGGCGCGCGGGATCGAATCCTGGTAAATAATTTCGGTATCCATGCCATAGGCCGAGGACAGCAGCGGCTCGGTGAGGGTGGCGGCGGGCACACCCAACGCGAGGCTGCGACCTTCGCGCAGCAGCAGCACGCGATCCGCATAGGCCAGAGCGTGATTCGGGGTGTGGGAGGAGATCACGAAGGTCAGGTTTGCGCGGGTCAGATCGCGCACGATTTCCATAATCAGATGCTGGTTGCGCGGATCAAGGTGGGCGTCGGGTTCGTCCATCAGCAGGATGTCACACTGCTGGGTCAGGCCGCGCGCAATCATGACCATCTGGCGCTGACCGCCGCTCAACTGGGTATAGGGGCGATCACGAAAATCGAGCATACCGACGCGATCTAAGGCGGCATCGGCGGCGGTGTGATCGGACGGGCCGGGCTTGTCGAAGAGGCGCAAATGGGGGGCGCGGCCCATCAAGACGATGTCGTGAACGGTATAGGCAAAAGCCGGGCTGTGAATCTGCGGGATCAGACCGACACGGCGGGCACGTTCGGCGGGAGGGATCGATTGGATGCTGCGATCATTCAGCCGGACTTCGCCGGAGGTGGGATGCAGCAGGCCGCTTAAACAGCGCATCAGGGTTGTTTTGCCGCAGCCGTTACGCCCCAACAAAAACAGGATTTCGCCCGCGTGAATCTGCACGGAAATGTCATGCAGCACGGCAGCATCAGAATTATAAGCAAAGTTGAGGGCGCGGGCTTCGAGCATGATCACCACCCGGTCCGGTTGCGGTGCAGCAGCAGAACTAACAGAGGCACACCCACCAGCCCGGTCAACACGCCGAGCGGCACTTCGGCTTTTAGCATCGTGCGCGAGATGTTATCAATGATGAGCAGAAAACACGCACCCAGACTCAGTGACACCGGGAGCAGGCGCAGGTGATTCGGGCCGACGATAATCCGCCCGGCGTGGGGAATCACCAGCCCGATCCAGCCGATGACGCCGCCAACGGCTACCGCTGCCGCCGTCATGAGCGTTGAACAGATGATGATGACTAACTTCATCCGGTTGGGGTTAATGCCGAGCGTAAGCGCTTCT
>DATAMF010000589.1:0-1640 GCA_036260665.1 Aggregatilineaceae bacterium
GTACCATCGGTGGTGGGGGCGGGGGTGCCCGCAAACGGCGATACAGCCACCTGTCCCGCCATTTCGTTAAAGGAGGCGGCCAGCGTGCGGACTTCGTGCGGCCCCTCGACGCGCACCCGCTGCCGGTAGTCGCCGCCAGCGATACGGAGCGCCGCGCGGCTCATTCGGTTGAGTGGGCGCGCGACAGAACTGGAAATCACAAGCGCCAGACTGATGGCGATGAGCAGTCCAATCAGACCGGCCCGCAGCAGCGGCACGAAAAAGGTATCCCCGAACGTATCAAAGACCTGTCGCAGCGAGGCGCGCGGTACCGGCTCGGCCATGACGATCAGCGGCGTTTGGGGCTGCATATTGCCCATGAAGCGGCGCACGGGCTGTGCGACGAACAGCCATTCGCTGCCGTCGGGGTTCAAAAAACGTCCGCGCATCAGGCCATTCAACTGGCCGCGGGTCACCGGGACCAGCGGCGCGCGCTCGACTTCCGCGATTGTCGTTCCTCTGGCGAACATATCCGCCGAATCGAAGAAGACGCGGCCATCGTTGGTCATGAGCAGCGCCCGTACATCGCGCGTTTCGGCGGCGTCTACCAGAAATGTCTCGACAGCCTGGACGGTCACGGAATCGAATGGGCGCATCATGCCCTGGCCCATCGGATCATTATCCTGCCCCCCGCTGCCCCCTGCTGGTGAGCCAATGCCGATCTCGATGGACTCGATCACACGCACATCCAGCAGCTTGGCCGTCAGGTCGCTGATCATCGAGTCGGTGGGTACGGGCTGCGTCCGGAGAAATACGAGCATGATCAGGCCGATCAGCAGCAGCAGGATCAGCAGGATCGCTACATAAGATGCCAGCAACCGGTTACGCAAGGTGTTGAACATTCCGTCTCGACTCGTCTCTCAGTAATCGGTTTTTAGTTTTTAGTGATTGGTTAGGGCAATGCAAGGGAGATTTTGCCCAACCAAAAACCAACAACTAATCATCAATCACTTCTCTTTTCAGCTTAACAGGCAAATGTTATCAAAGTGTGAACTCACTGTAAAAGCGGTAGGGGCGCATTGCAATACGCCCCTACAGAGTTCCACACGCGAAAACCCGAGAAATTTACTGGTCCGACACCGGCACGCTGAGCGGATCGCCCTGCACGGTCCGGTACCACGTCGCAAACGACCAGCCCACGATATTCCCATACTGAATCTTATACCACAGCCCGTTGGTGCTGCGCGCGAGAAGCTGCACGCGGCTCCCCCAGATCGCGCGGCCAATCCGCGGGAACTGCAAACCCGGGCCGCTGCGAATCCGCACGTTGCCATACGCCTGTATCACGACGCCCTGAGTCGCGGCGGGTGGCCGGACTTCCGGCTAGGTGCCGTCAGTGGTCGGCAGTTGGTCAATCGACCCCTGAATGAGCCATATCCACGGCGCGAAAGACCAGCCGATCACGCCGCCATGGTTCACCTGATACCAGTTGCGCGCGCCGTTGATCCCGATCAGGTCCACCTCGGTGCCCCACGGCATTAACCCGATCTTCTGCGAGAGAATCGTGGGCTGCTGGCGAATGCGCAGATTACCCATCACCCGCCCGCGAATCCCGGTCGGAGGCGGCGGCGGGGGCGTGGCTCCACCCCCCCCAGTACCAT
>DATAMF010000590.1:0-6070 GCA_036260665.1 Aggregatilineaceae bacterium
CTGGAGCGGTTGGTGACGTATGCATTTTTTGATGGCAGATATACCAATATCGTGCTAAAAAGACTGCTAGAATAACTAATAGTACCCCAACAATGAGCCAGCGTATATGTAGTTTCATAGTTTTTTTATTGACTGTAGATGATTGTTGTATTGGATTCTTTTCATTGCCCTATGTGGTCCCAAGAATGTACGTCGTCGAAATCTCGTGGACACCCCCAGCGACAAGATCAATAGAGGTTCAAGCGCCGGCGTGACACGTTGCCGCTGCGCGCTGTATCTCGGTGGGACAAGCGTGCGTGTGTAGGGGCAATTCATGAATTGCCCCTACGGAAAATAACCATCGTCCCCAGTGCTTTTTGAGCGGAGATTTTACACAGTGCGGCCCAGCGTGGCGATCAGCAGTTCCACGAAACGCGCCTGATCCGCATCCAGCGCGACATAGGCATTCGGCGGTTGGTGCAGGCGGTTATGCGTATCCAATACGGTACGGCCTACGGTCAATTCGCCTTTGGTTTCGACATCCACAAACACATGCACCACATTTTGCAGCACTGACGGATCGACAACAGCCAGCACCGCTAAGGCATCATGGACGGGCGCGGCGTTGGCGTGTTCGCCATAGGTGACCCGGTAGCCTTCGATGCGCCTCTCGACAAAAATGGCGGCGGCAGTGGCGGCGGGGGTGTTCAGCGAACGCAGGCGCGCGCAGTCGTCGGAGGAGACCAGGGCGCGGTGAGTCGCGTCGAGGGGGACGACGGTGATTTTCGGGATGCCGCTGGCGAACACGACGCGCGCCGCTTCGGGATCGGCCCAGATGTTAAATTCCGCTGAGGGGGTGGTATTGCCGACCTCGTGCCCACCGCCCATCAGAATCAGGGCGGGGATGTTCTTCGCAATGCCGGGGTCGCGCTGGAGCGCGGCGGCGATATTGGTCAGCGGCCCCACCGGAATCAGGATGGTGTCGGAGGGGACGCGGTAGGTGTCCAGCAGAAAATCGACGGCGGGCTGATCCTGTTTGGTGGAATGGCTGGCGGGAATATCCAGATAGCGGCCATGAATCGACGTGGAGCGGCGGTTCGGTTCCGGGAAATCGTCGCGCACGAGCGGCTTAGACATGCCTTCGTACACGGGAAGCTGCACGCCGATGTGATCAAAAACGCGCAGCGTGTTCTCGGTACAATATTCGACCTGCACATTGCCGTTGACCGTCGTCGCCGCGATCAGTTGCAGGTCGGGATGCAGGGCGGCGCACATCAGCGCAACCGCATCATCGGTTCCGGTATCCACGTCTAAAATGACTTTGTAGGGCATGTTTTTTACCTCAAATGAAAATTTTAAGACAGTATAGCGTTTCACTGCCGGAAAATAAAAAGTCCCCACCGGGGGGTGAGGACAATGTGTGACGGGACGGTGTTTACGTGCCGCGCATGCGCGGGTCGAGGGCATCGCGCAGACCGTCGCCCAAAAAGTTGAAGGCGAGCGTCGTCATCACCAGCGCGATGCTGGGCACGAGCAGAATATAACGGTTGGAGAAAAAGCCGC
This sequence comes from Aggregatilineaceae bacterium, assembly GCA_036260665.1. GTDB lineage: Bacteria > Chloroflexota > Anaerolineae > Aggregatilineales > Aggregatilineaceae > DATAMF01. The sequence continues at coordinate 1,543 of DATAMF010000590.1, forward strand.
CATTGGTGCGCACATCGCTGATCATCGCGCCCCAACTCGGCGTGCCGGGCTGGACACCCAGGCCGATAAAGCTGAGGAAGGCTTCGGTGAAAATGTAGCCGGGGATCGCCAGCGTTTCCGCGACGATCAGCGGGCCGATGACATTGGGCAGCAGATGGACAAAGATGATGCGGCGGTTGCTGGCTCCCACTGAACGCGCGGCTTCGACAAATTCCTTCTGGCGGTAGGAGAGCACCTGTCCACGGGCCAGCCGCGCCATGCCGATCCAACTGAGGGAACCGAGCGCAATAAACAGGAACAACAGCCCACCCATATCTTTGTTGAGCTTGAGCATAAAGCCGACAATGCCGCCTTTGTTGCTGTCGCCGTATTCGCGCGCAATTTCGGTGAAGAAAACTTGCAGGAGGATAACGAGTACCAGATAAGGAATGCCGTACATGAAGTCGATGATACGCATCATGATATTATCGATGCGGCCCCCGTAGAAGCCCGCGACGACGCCGTAGATCATGCCGACGAACAGACTCATGACCGCGCCAACCACGCCCACGGCCAACGAAATCTGCGCGCCGTAAACGGTTTGGGTCAGCCAGTCTTTGCCGGCATCGTCGCCGCCCAACACATAACACCACTGCTTTTGAGTGATATCGGGTTCGGGGCGGAAGCAATATTTATTCTGGACATTGACCCGCGTGGTTTCGGACAGCCAGCCGCACCAGTAGGGGTTACGGTCCTGACCGTCACGCGCGCATAGGCCGGGATCGGGAAAAGCGTCCTGCTGGGATAGATTCGCCGGGTTGATCTGGTGGCGGGCCTCGGCTCCGGTGCGGACATCGAGCAGCCCGACTTTGGTCCATAAACTGGCCGTGATGGCGATGAAGAAGATCGAGGCGACTACGATCAGAGCTACGATAGCCGCCTTATTTTTTCGAAAAAGCCGCCACGCGTCGCGTAAGGGACTGGAGCTTACATATTTTTCAGCTTTTAAATTAACTGGTTTGGCATTGTCAGCGACTGCCATAATGGGATCACTCCTTATTTAAGTGCAGCATGCATGCTTATATCACTGATTCATACGACAAATGGTTCAGTTTTCCGCTATACTTAAGGCTTATTTATCACCAGTGGAGAAACTATGATTCAAGATGCTTATGCCTGGTGGCAAACAGGGGTAGTATACCAGATTTACCCGCGCAGTTATATGGACAGTAACGCGGATGGCGTGGGCGATTTGCAGGGCATCATCAGCCGCCTGGATTATCTGCACGAGACGCTGGGGATCGATACGATCTGGATCAGCCCGATCTATCCCTCGCCGATGGCGGACTTTGGGTACGATGTGGCCGACTACACCGCTATTCATCCCATGTTTGGCGATCTGGCGACCTTTGATCGTCTGCTGGCCGACGTTCACCGGCGGGGAATGCATCTGATTCTGGATTTTGTGCCGAACCACACCTCGGACGAACACCGCTGGTTTGTCGAAGCGCGCCAGGCGCGCAGCAGCGCCAAGCGGGATTGGTATATCTGGCGCGACGCCAAACCGGATGGCAGTATGCCGAATAACTGGGGCAGCGCGTTCGGCGGCCCGGCGTGGGAATGGGACGCGGCGACAGGCCAGTATTATCTGCATCTGTTCGACAAAAAACAGCCCGATCTCAACTGGCGCAACCCGGAAGTGCGGGCGGCGATGTTCGACGTGCTGCGCTTCTGGCTGGATCGCGGGGTGGATGGGTTCCGCGTGGACGTGGCCGGGTTCATGATCAAGGATGAGGCGCTGCGCGATAACCCCTACAACGGGTATCCGGCGGGGGGCCAACTGCCGACTAATATCTGGGCGTGGCAGGAACACGTGTATGATATGGATCGTCCTGAAGTCCATGATCTGATCCGCGAATTTCGACGCATCACGGACAGCTACGATGGAGATCGCGTGTTGATCGGGGAAGTGTTCTACCGCCCGATTTCGCGCTGGATTAAATATTATGGACAGCCGACGGATACCGGGCGGTTGAGCGGGTACCATCTGCCGTTCAACTTCGGGTTGATGGGCCAACCCTGGCGGGCGGATGCGTTCCGCGCGGCGGTGAATGAGATCGAAGATGCGCTGCCGACGCAGGCCTGGCCGAATAATGTGCTGGGGAATCACGATGCCCCGCGCCTCGCCAGCCGCTTTGGACACGAGATCGTGCGGGCGGCGGCGATGATGCTGCTGACGCTGCGCGGCACGCCAACGATCTATATGGGGGAAGAGATCGGGATGGAAAACGGCGAGATTCCGGCGGACCGGCTGCAAGACCCGCCCGCGCTGATCATCGGTCCCGAAGCGGGGCGCGATCCGTGCCGGACGCCGTTCCAATGGTCGGCGGAGCAGTTTACGGGCTTTTCGACGGTGGAACCCTGGCTTCCAGTGGCGGCGGGGTATGAAACGCGGAACGTCGAGTCCCAACTGAAGGAGCCGCGATCCATACTTGCGCTGTATCAAAAACTGTTGCAGTATCGCAGGGAGACGCCCGCGTTGAACCGGGGCGCATACCGGGCGCTGGACCATGTACCCGGCGATTGTTTTGTGTATCTGCGCACCCTGGCCGACCAGCGGCGGCTGGTGGTGCTTAATTTTGGCAGCCGTGCCCACACGCTCAAACTGGATGATCTCGCGGCGGCAAGCGAAGGGCGAGTCGCGCTGTCTACAGAACTGGATCGCAGCGGGGTTGAAGCGCTGGCAACTTTGGCGCTGCGGCCCTATGAAGGTGTTGTACTGGAACTGTGAGTGTGCCCGCTCTCGGCTGAGGGCGGCTGAGGACTCTTATGGATAAGACGGTATTAGATACAATTTTTGCCAATCACCCCCTGAAGGCTGAGGCGCAGTCCGTCACGATTACGGCGGACGAGTTGGTGCATGTGGTCGGCGCGCAGGAACCGATCCGCGAACAGCCGGATGACCGGGCGCGGATGCTGTTGGCGCTGCGCTGGCTGACCATCGAGACGATCAGCGTGACGCTGTCGGAAGCTGAGCGGCCTGATCTGGTGGCGACAGTCCAGCAGGCAGCGCGCAATTGGATCAAGCAAGACTCTAAAAAGAATGATCCCACCGAGCGGGAACAAGTGCGGTGGGTGTTCGAAAAAACGCGCTCCCACGAGAGCAAGCAGCAGATCGCCCAGCGGGTCTGGCTGGCGCTGGTGCTGTATGGGCTGGATTATCGCGGGATCCGGTTCGATTCGGAGGGGCAGATTCACTGGGATAGCGGGACGGTGGGCCGGATCGGGTTGTCGCCGGATGCGGCGCTGGATCTGGCATGGTCCCAACCAGCCCGGCAGGTGTATGTCTCCAGTTTTCGCCAGCCGGATGGGGCGATCACACGCGGGAAAGGACGCCATCGCTGGCATGTCTACCGCTTAACGGTCAGCGCGGACGCCGCCTTTCTGTTTGAGCGGCGCACGACGATCGAACAGCAGCGTGTCGCGCTGATCGTCGCCAGCGAAACGTTCGCCACTCTGCCGCTGCTGCCGCGCGATTTTTACGGCGGGGATGAATTTCAGCAGGCGTGTATTGATGCGCAGGACCAGCAGTTCGCCGAGATTCTGGTGCTGTCGCCGCAGCATGGCGTGATTTCACTGGATGACACGGTGCCCTCTGAGCGTGAGTGGGATGAGGTGATCGAGCGCAACCTGTGGTCGTGGCAGTTGACAGCCGCGCAGCGCCTGGGCGGGTATCTGTTTGGGGCGCGCCCGGCGAATTTGCCGAAGGTCGCCAAGGGGCAGGATTACAACTGGTGGGTGTGGCTCAACCCGGCGTCGAGTTATGAATTCACTGTGTTCGGCGGCGGATTCCCGGTGCGGATTCTGTTCGATCATCTGCTGCGGGCACGGACGCGTCTGCCGGAGAGCTGGCCGCGTGTGGTGCTGGTCGATGAGCGCGACGGGTATGATATTGGCGACTTTGACGACGATTTTGATTTTGATTTCGATGAGGACGATGAGTTCGAGGATGATGAGGACGATGTCCAGAATATCATGCAGGACATCGACCAACTGCTGGATTGGGCGGGCGAATTCGTGACGCTGGTCAGCGTGTACGTGCCGCCGACGGGCGAAACCTGGGAACTCGCGCCCGATGAGGCGATCATCCCGACGCGGCTGCTGACCGAAACCGGGATGGACATCGAAGACCTGCTCGATTTGCTGATGGACATCTCGCTGCTGCTCAACCAGCCGATCCCATTCGCGCTGCTGGTCAACGCGCCGATGCTGGTGTCGGTGCTGCTGCAAATTACGCACAGCCTGGTGCATGATGAGCGCGACGCGATCCCCGATCTGCTGGACGTGTTCCAGGATGGCGTGATCCGGCAGTACATCGAGAGCGTGATGCAGGAGACAAGCCTGGAAGATCGCTTGTGCGGCGTGCTGACGCTGACGGAACAGGTGCAACTGCTGGCGATCTCGATTCCGCGCGACGTGAGCGAACAGCTTCTGGTGTGGCTGCAAACGCATATCGCGCTGCGGCTGCGGCAGCGGATCATGGGGGCGG
>DATAMF010000592.1:0-4846 GCA_036260665.1 Aggregatilineaceae bacterium
TTCCCACCGAAACGTTTATGGAGCGTATCCACGACGATCAGTGGGAGGCCCGCGAACTGAAAGACCGCATGCGCCACACGACAACCGTACTGCGTTCGGTTCCACCGCCAGATTTTTGACCTCAAATGCGCCATCATCCCCAAAACCGAGAATCGCCAGCGCGCTGGGATCGCCCTGTTTGATCAGCGTGCGCAGCGCGTGCGCGATGATCGCGTCGATCTCCGGGGTGCCCAACGGTTTCCAGCGCCGCGCCACATCGAGCGTCACCTGCGGGTTATCTTTGGCGATGTCGTTCAGATTGTTCGCCACGCTGCGCCGCACGAACTCCGATTCGTCACTTTTCAGATTTTCGAGAATCGGCAGGATCGGTGACGGATCGGCTTTGAGCGCGGGCAGGGCAATTGTCCAGGGCAGGCGCGGACGGCAGCCTTCGCTGGACAGGCGGCGCACCTGCGCGTTCGGATGCCGCGACCACGCCAGCATTTGCGCCATCATGCGCTCCTGGTCGCGTACGATAAAGGGGCGTACCGCAAACTCCGAACTGCACAGTTGGGTGAACTGTTCCAGCGCGGGGATCGATGCTTCCCAGTCATCCAGCCCATAGACCTCCACAAAATCGGGAAACACCATCGCGCCGAATCCACTGAGGGCCGGGGCCGCGCGGCGCAGAATACGCAGGGTTGTACGGTAATCTTCCGGCAGAACAGAACGCAGTACGGTTGTCGTGTGGCGCATGCGGTCTTTCAGTTCGCGGGCCTCCCACTGATCGTCGTGGATACGCTCCATAAACGTTTCGGTGGGAAAAGTGGGGTACACCGCGCGGAAGGCGGATGTCATGATGGCAAATAACGCGTCGTTAAACATATTCTTAAATGGCTCAGGCATGGTCAAAACTCCTTGTGCGACAAGTGTTCTAATTGTACCGCACGTATGTTCTGCCTGCAAGCGACGCTTTGTATCTGACTATCGCTGCCTGCCGTCTTCATTTACACTGGAATGCACAGCGATCTTGGGAGGAGGTTCGTATGAAACAGAAATGTATTGCCTTTGTCCTGCTAGTTGTCCTCATCGTTTTACCTGCCCAGACGCGTGCCACTGCCCAGCAGCGCGTCTTTTGGATCACCTACCGCAGCTCAACCGGCCCGGCAGGAACCTCGTTTGCCTACGCACTCGATCAGTTCCAGGCGCTGCACCCCGATGTGCGCGTCGAATTCACGCAGGAACCCGACGCACAGTGGCGCGCCGAAGACCAGCAGTTCATTGAATCCGATGATGTGCCCGATATTTTCGAACCGAACCTCGGCACCGGGCTGTTGGGGACGTATGTTCGCGCGGGCTTCCTGACCGATCTCACCCCTATAGCGAGTCAGCGCGGCTGGACTGGCATCCTGAACCCCACGCTTCAGCTAATCGGTCGCTATGATGAACAGGGTATTATGGGATCGGGAAACTTATATGGCGTCGCCACGACCGGCTCGTTTATGGGGGTGTATTACAATAAAAATTTGTTCGCCCAGTATGGTTTGGATGTCCCAACATCCCTGGAAGAATTCGAGCAGATCGCGGATGTGTTCCTGGCAGCGGGGATCACGCCGCTGACGCTGGGTGTCGTGGATGGTCTGCTGGATTTGAATTTGTATGAACTGATGTTGTACGAGGCTGACCGCGCCTTTGTGACGAATCTTCAAATGTTCCAGGGTGAGGTCAATTTTCACGGTCACGATTTTACATTTGGCATTGAAAAGCTGGCTGAACACTTCAGCCGAGGTTACTACGGCCCGGATCCGCTGTCAGTCAACTATAGCGCGGCGAATGACGCCTTCATCCAGGGGCAGGTTCCGATGATTCTGCAAGGCACCTGGGAGTTCGGCCCATTTATGGATCAAATTCGAGACTTTGAGTGGGGTTTCTTTTTGATGCCCGGCAAAAAATTAGTCACGGGCAGCGGTGGCAATGTGTTAGCCGTGCCCGAAAAAGCCAAAAACAAAGACCTGGCCTACGACTTCATCGATCTGGCACTGAGTCCCGACGCGCAACTGATGCTTGCCAACGCGGGCGGCATTTCGGTGGCGGGGTCTTTGCTCCCCATCGAAAACGAAAAGGCGCGCGAACTGAACGATTTGTTCACCCGGCTGGTCGCGGAAGATCGGCTGGCCTATTGGATTGATTGGCCCGTACTCGGTTTCGGCTGGACGCTGAATTCAAATTTGCGGGAACTCATCGCGGGTAATCTCACACCCATCGCGGCGCTGAACCGTATCCGCGAGCCGTATATCGCTTTCAAAGACACATTGCAGTAGCGGTTAGGAAGCATCTGTCAGCCGTCTGTGCTTAAATAAAACCGGGGGGACGCGCGTTTTATCGAGAGGGGAAAAATGATATGCATCGACAACGAGTTCTGATCTTCATGCTGCTGATCACGCTTGTGTTGGCCGGGCTTCCGTCGCCAACCGCAGCGGCGCAGGCTGGCGACTGTCCCGGCGCGCCACCTACGCGCCTCACAGTGGGCACGCTGGGCCGGGTCACGGTTTCCGGCGAAGGCCTGGCCGGGGTGCTGCGGGTCCGCGAAACACCGGGCGCAGACGGACGGATTCTGGTTGATATGAAATATGATGACCGCTTCACCGTGATCGCCGGGCCGGAGTGCGCCGGGGAATACTGGTGGTGGCAGGTGGTAACAATGGGCGGAATCACCGGATGGTCAGCCGAAGGGGCCAGCGATTTGTACTTCACCGAACCGCTCGCTGATCCCGCGCCGAATCCGCTGCCCACCGCGCCGGATCGCCTGCTGCAATCATCGGGCAGCGGTCTGCCGCGCACCCTGGCCTGGAGTCCCGATGGGCAAACGCTCGCCGTAGGGACCAGTCTGGGCGTGCAGCTTTACACCGCCGCGCTGGAACCGCTTCAGCCGCTCACCGGGCCGGATACCGTTGTGCTGGCCTGGAGTCCTGACGGCCAAACGCTGGCGGGCGGTGCCGCTGACGGCACGATCTCGTTGTGGAATCGGGCATCGGGCGAGATACGCAGTTTGATCGGGCATTCCAGCACGATCTTTGATCTGGCGTGGAGTCCCGACGGCACCCAGTTTGCCAGCGCCGCCCGTGACTCTGTTGTGATCGTGTGGGATGCGGCCAGCGGAGAGCAGGTGGGGGAGTTAGCTGCCGACGGGCAGGCCCTGACGCTGACCTGGAACCCGGATGGCTCACAGATTGCCGTTGGTTACAGCATTGGGGATGATCCGGTTATTGGCAGCGGCGCGATTCGGGTTTGGGATGCCGCCTCGCTCACTCCCATCGAAACGCCGCCGGGGTTAAACGAGGAGTTTTACAGCGCGATCAACGACCTGCGCTGGAGTCCCGATGGCAAACAGTTGCTGGTGGACAATGCGTGTTACCTCAGCTTTTTCCGCCTGTGGGATGCCGCGACCCAAACGTTTACCCGCGACGTAGATGCGCTGGCCCTCGATGTGTGCCCGGTGGGGGCCGATTGGCTGGCCGACAGCAGCGGCATCGTCTGGGCGCTGCCCCCCTATGGCGAGACCGCGCTGTTTGGCAATTCCGAACTGCTCGATAACATTTCCCTGCCCATCAATTCGCTCGATCTGGCGATCCGCCCCGGCACGAATGAGTTGGCCGTGCTGGATAGCGGTTATATTTATCTCCTCAATGTGCAGGACTTTTCGGAAATCAAGCGTGTCCAACACTTTACGCCCTCGGCCCAGGTCGATTGGATGGTTTCCGCCGCACCGCCCTCGACTTCCTGGCAGGCAACGCTCAGCATGCCCACCGTCACGATCACCGAGTCCGGCCAAACCCTGAACATCGAGCAGATGTGCGGCCCGCTGCAAGAATTACGCTCGGCCAGTTTTTCGCCGGATAATTCGCTGGTGGTCGTGGTCGCGCTGACTCCGGCTGAGGTCGCCTGGGAAGAAGGCCATACCTGTGTAACGATGTGGCGGGCTGCGACGGGCGAGTTTATCACCTATGTCACGCCGCCCCCGTACTATGAACGTGATGAGGGTATGTCCCTGTTCATGGATTATTTCATCGAATACGTTAACTGGACGCCCGACGGCACGCATCTCTACGTGTCGCTGACGACCAGCTACCCCGGCCCGTTTGCGGTATCCGGCTACAGCGGCTTTTATGTCTGGCGTGCCAGCGATGGGCAGCTTGCTTTTTACGAAGTCAGCGATCCCAGCGGCATATATAATTTCACCACATCCTGGAACCAGGACATCACCCGCTTTGCGATCATCAGCCAGGCGATGCTGAAAATCTATGATGGCGCGTCCCTGCAACTGCTGGCCTCTGCGCCGGTTGATGAGCAGGACATTTCCCCGATCATCCGTTGGAGTCCCGATCAGTCGCGCATTGCGGGATCGAACGCCCTTTTCGACGGCGTGATCTGGGATGCGGCCAGCGGGCGCACGCTGCGTTATCTGACTGCCCATACAGCTAGTCTTCTGACGCTGGACTGGAGTCCTGACGGCACACGGATCGCCACTGCTGGTCGAGATAACACCGTGCGCATCTGGGATGCAGCGTCCGGCCAACTGCTGATCACGCTGCTGACGCCTTCAACCGTTTACAGCATCACCTGGAAACCGGACGGCACCGAGATCGCCGCCATCGCGGGCGATAACACGATGCAGGTCTGGAACGTGCAGTAACGGCGCTTGTTCGTAGGGGTGCTGGCTTGCTGCGCCCGATCTTCCCCCTCGCTAACTCGGTTGGAGAGGGGGATAAGAGGGGGTGAGGTTCGTAGGGGCGATTCTCGCATCTCCCCGGCTATCGGATCTTTTCTGCCGCCTGTCCCACCACACAGCGATCAGATACGCCGGGAT
>DATAMF010000595.1:0-2321 GCA_036260665.1 Aggregatilineaceae bacterium
GATGATCAACGGCTTGCCCGGCATCGATGCCCCAGACATCGGCTTTTACCTTTTTCCACAGATCGTCCACCTGATTAAAAGCCAATCCGCCAACCATAACCGTTGGGCGATAACTGGCAAAATCGGCCCGGAGGCGCTCGATAGCGGTTTGCACCGATTGGACCTGCTCCTGTGTGGTGGCGGGTAGGCCGATTACATCCGGTTTTATGCTGCTGATCATGGACATCAGACTGTCTTCAGGTGTGTCGGCCCCCAAAAAGCGTGTGTTGAAGCCAGCCATTTGCATAAAATCGGCCAGCATGCGCGGGCCAATCTCGTGATAATTGCCGGACAGACAGGCGATGATGGCGTTTTGTTCGGTGCTGGTAGGTAGATCCACCCGGGCGTAAATGGAGGCCAGAGCCGACTGGGTGATAGCGGTTGCCAGATGTTCCTGCGCAATAGAAACCTGTCCAACCTCCCATAACCGCCCGACTTCGTAAAGACTGGGTTGGAAAATCTGGAGATAACTATCGCGGATCGTACCCTGGTGCAGCGCTTCTCGCACGATCTGATCGGCGGCAATCCGATCTCCTTTAAGAATGGCCTGCAAAAAAAGAGCCTGTGACGCAATCAAGGGGTTCCACCTTCAGCAGCCTGTTTTCCCTTATTTTACCATGCTAGGCGTTAGAAGATCGTATTTTGTTATATTTTAAGTACGCTTATCTAAGAGGACGAAAACGCTATGCACGGTATCCATCATGTAACGGCTGTTTCGGGAAAAATCGCGGTGAACGCTGCTTTTTACACGGAAGTACTCGGCTTGCGGCTGGTCAAAAAGTCGGTGAATCAGGATGATGTGAAGGCTTACCATCTCTTTTACGCGGATAAGGTGGGAACACCCGGTACGGATATGACCTTCTTCGATTGGCCGCAGACGGGACAGGATAAACGGGGAACGGATAGCATCGCCTTAACGGCGTTTCGCGTCAACGGGCAGGAGGCACTGGAATATTGGGCGCGGCGGCTGGATGATTACCAAGTCGAGCGCCAGGAGATCGACTCATTTGCCGGACACGATACCCTGCGGTTTGTCGATCCGGAAGGGCAGCGGTTGATGCTGGTTGATGATGGGGGCGCACCGTATGAGGGCGTGATCTGGGATGGCAGCGACGTCCCGGCTCCCTATGCCCTGCGCGGTTTTTATGGCGTTATGCTGTCTGTTCCCCGGCTGGATTGGATCGAACCGATCCTGACTGATGTCCTGGGACTGCGGCGAGAACTGCGTATGCCGACTCCTGATAGTGGTGACGTTACCATTTATGCAATGGATGAGGGTGGTCCCGGACGCGAACTATGGGTGATTGAGCAGCGGAATGAAACCGTTGCCCGGTTGGGTGCAGGTGGTGTGCATCATGTCGCGTTCCGCGTGGCGGATGATGATCAGCAGCATGAGTGGCACGAACGGCTGACGAAGGCTGGTTTGCCTGTGTCGCCTGTGATTGACCGCTTCTACTTCCATTCGATCTATTTCCGTATTTCAAACGGGATTTTGTTCGAGATCGCTACCGATGGGCCAGGGTTCGCGGCGGATGAGGAGCCGGAGAAATTGGGGGAAAAGCTGGCTCTGCCACCGTTCCTCGAACCATATCGGGATCAGATTGAGGCAAATCTTAAGCCGATTGTGGTGCCATAGCCGATACTGCGTGTCTAGGGGCGTTATGACCCTTGGCGATTATTTTAGGTCGGGGGAGAACGATGAACGGTAGGCTGATGTTCGGGGCTAATCTGGACCCAGTGGCTGAGAAACTCAAGACGACACTGGCGGTTGCTCAGGTGGCGGAGGCGGATGGCCTGGATCTGGCCCTGTCACAGGATCACCCCTATGTTAAAGATCACCTGGATGCCTGGACGCTGATCACAACAGTTGCGGCGCAAACCAGCCGGGTGCATATTGGGACGAATGTCGCGAACCTGCCGCTGCGCACGCCGACCCTGCTGGCAAAAATGGCGACTTCGCTTGACGTGATATCGGGCGGGCGAGTCGAACTGGGTATTGGCGCGGGGGCATTCTGGCGCGGGATTCTGGCCTATGGTGGGCGGGATGATTTGCAGGAGATGCCGTTCACGGCCTTTAAGGAAGGACTGGCGATTCTGCGCGGGATGTGGGCTGCCAGCGGGCAGGCGTTCCGGTTTGAGGGCGAAGTATATGATGTGCCCGGCGCGGGGGCTGGTCCGACTCCGGCTCATCCGATTCGTATCTGGGTGGGTGGGCAGGGGCCAAAGATGCTGCGCTTGATCGGGGAACAGGCGGATGGGGTATCGCTGTCAACGTCTTATGT
>DATAMF010000596.1:0-1676 GCA_036260665.1 Aggregatilineaceae bacterium
GACGCCTGAGCGGATAATGACCTATCTGGCGAGTCCGGCCTTAAGCCGCGCGCTGGGTGATGATCCGCTGCTGCGCGATTCGATATTGGATCGACTCCCGCACAGCGAGTCGCCCGCTGCCCGCGCCGCCGTTGAGATCGCCCTATACGATCTGTGGGGGCAGGCACTCGGCCAGCCGTTATTCCGGCTGTGGGGCCTCAACCCGGCGCGCATTCCCAATAGCTCCTTTACCATCGCCATGAGCGATGATATGACCGCATACCGCCAGCTCGTACGCCGGGCGGCCAAAACCTTTAAACTGGTCAAGCTCAAATTAGGGAGCGGTGACTGGCAGCACGATCTGAACCTGGTTCAGCTTGCACGGGAAGAATGTTCGGTTGATTTGTGTGTGGATGCCAACGGCGCGTGGTCGGTGGAAGAAAGCTGCGCGATTATTCCGCAGTTAGCCACGTTGGGAATCCGCTTCATTGAGCAGCCGGTTGCCCACAACGACATCGAGGGGTGGCGGGTGCTGCACAAAACCCTCCCGGTGATGCATCCCCCCCTTATTGCTGACGAGTCCGTTCAGGGCGTCGAAAGTATCTTTCCGCTGGCCGGCATTGTCGATGGTGTCAATGTCAAACTGGCGAAGTGCGGCGGACTGCGTGCGGCCCGCCAGATGATCGCGCTGGCGCGCGCTTTTGGAATGAAGGTGCTTATCGGGTGCATGGTCGAAAGCTCGGTGGCGGTCACTGCCGCCGCCCATCTTGCGCCACTGGCTGACTATGCCGACCTGGATGGCAATCTGCTGATCACGAATGATCCCTATCGCGGCCTGACGATAAAAAACGGGCATATCGTGTTACCCAACACGCCCGGATTAGGCGTGGCACTGTATCAGGAGAACAATCAAGAGAAAAACCAGGCAAAAAACCAGGAGAAAAACGGATGATCCGAGCCATGCAACCCGCCGATATACCGCACGCTGCCGCCTGGATTCCATGTGTTCCGCTGTGGGAGCGCTACGGCGTCACTGAAGCGCAGATCCGTACCCAGCTTGAGCAGGCATTCGAGCATAACGATCTGCTGCTGGTACACGACCAGGATGGGGAGGCGAATGGAATCGTGTGGTGTTTGCCGCGCGGCGCATTTGGCCGCAGCGCTTACATCCGGCTGCTGGGTGTCCGCAACGGATCGACGGGGGCCGGGATTGGAGCGGCGCTGCTGGCGGAAACCGAAAAACGCATTAGGGAAACGTGCCGAGAACTATTTTTGCTGGTGTCTGACTTTAACCACAGCGCCCAGCGTTTTTACCAGCAGCAGGGCTATAAGCAGGCTGGCGCGCTGCCGGGATATGTGCTGCCGAATGTGACCGAACTCATTTTCTGGAAATCGCTGCACACTGATTGACTTTACCTGGCATTTTCATATATACTCAAAGAAGTGGCCTAGTCCACCTTATACCACCAGACATTTAACCTCACGGATAGCGGATCTACTAGTGTATCAAAGGAGTCGCTTCTGAACCTATCTTGATCAACCATCAGCTTTGCTTCCTAGTATTTAGCATGCCATGGAGAAAAAAATGAAGCGCTATTTACATCTATTAATTATCGTTGCTTTGGCTTTGGGTGCGATTGCGACCTTGGGTGGCACTCAGCCCACCAAAGCCCAGGAAGCGCCCAGTGGCGTATGGC
>DATAMF010000599.1:0-9150 GCA_036260665.1 Aggregatilineaceae bacterium
CCGCCAGAAAATCGGGTTCGATTTGCCCATTACCCACTGGCTGCAAGGGGTTCTCCGATCGTCGTGGCAGGAGACGCTTTTCGCCGGGAGTACCCTCCATCTCTTTGATCGCGCCAGTCTGAGCACGCTGGTAGCACGGGAGAGCCAGATCCACCGCATCTGGCCGGTGTTTCTGCTAGCTCGCTGGGCGGCATTGATGGGAATCACGGTATAAAGCGGCAGGCTAATGCCCGCTATGGCAGAACGGAAGTAGACAGGAGAGCAAGATGATACAGAAGCTGACGCACCGAATTCGGTTGGCGCGCGCATTGTCGCAGCAGAAAGTGTTGGGGAAGTTCCTAAGCCAACAACTATTTCAGCCCTGGTGGCGCGCACGCTGGGCGCGCTTGGAGCCAGGTGAGGCCGTGATAAGCGAGATTGAACCCGGTGTGCGGATGAAGCTGACGAAGGGTATTGGCGTCGCCGAGTTGATCTACCTGACCCCTATGAACTGGATGCTGGGGAATTTGTGCGGGGCGATCTTAGGCAGGGCGATACGTTCATTGACATGGGCGCACATATCGGTTATTTCTCAGTGATCGCCGGGTGCAAGGTGGGCGCGGAGGGGCGTGTTCTCGCGTTCGAACCAATGCCGGAGACGTTCGAGATTCTGACCGAGAATGCACGGCTGAACGGTTTCGAGCATGTCCGGTGCATCCAGGCCGCTGTATCGGATACGCCGACCACCGCCATCATGCAAACGCGAGTGGACGAGGTGGGCGATGCTTTCTCCACCCTCGGAAGCTTGGGCAACAGCGCCGCAGTGCGACAGGTCGAAGTGCAGTGCATCAAGCTGGACGATTATCTGGGGAACAACAGTATTGACCGGGTTCATCTGATGAAGGTCGATGTCGAAGGGTGGGAGACACAGGTATTTCGCGGCGCGACCGAATTGCTCAGCGCCCCAGATGCTCCAGCGCTGATTGTCGAGTTTTCTGATTACATCGCCCAACAAGCAGGGGGCAGCACCCAGGCGCTCCGCGCACAGATTGAGTCGTTCGGCTACGAGTTGTACATCTACGATTTTACGCGGCGTGAACTGGTATATGACCCGCGTTCGAGCTGGAGTACGACAATCTCATCGCAGTCAAGGATATCGAGCACGCTTGCCGCCGTATTCTTGCGCGTACTTGATAAGGCCAGTTGAGAGCGCACAAGGTTGCCTTTAATGCTATCCCGACTCTACCAATCAAATCGTCCCGAGTCCAGATCTCAGACCTGGCTTACATCGGCAGTGCTGTTCGCGCTGGTCGCTGTCCTGGCCGTCATGATGGGGCGGGGTATAGCCACGCAGAACTACCTGTTCCCGGTATTTGCCCTCACCCTGCCGCTTGGGGTGTTGGCGCTGCGTGCGCCCTACCAGGGTTTGGCGCTGGCGCTGGCCCTGTTTTTCCTGTACCCGTCTCAGCAGTTTAGTTCTCCTATCCCGTTCTTCGATTCACCGCTGATGCTGCTGGCTAGCTTGCTGGTGGCTGACGGAATTTTCAAGATTGTCCTCTTTCACGAAACCTCTTCGCGCAGTCCCGTCTATGTGCCAATGCTGATGTGGGCCGGGATGCTGATCCTGTTCGTAGTCGTCCAGCACGGCAACCGCGTTGCGACCTCGGCCCAAGGGTATTTGCAGGGTATGTGGACTTTTGCCGTGGTCATCCTGACGATCAAAACGCCCCGGCAGGCGGCGGTGGCGCTCATCGCCTTCTATGTTGCCCTGATCATCCTGGTGGTGCGCGCCTTACCGGCAGCGCTCTCGTCCGAGGCGCTAACCTTTGAGCAGCAGGTTGTGGTGCAGGACCTTCGCGTGGAAACCGGAGTCAACTTTCACCTGCCCCAGATGGCTGCCCTGGCGTGGCCGGTTCTCTTCAGTCTGGCAATAAGTTCTAAAATTCCCTCCAAACTGCGCATAATGAGTATTCTCCTGGTGGCAGCCATCACTATTCTGATTATTTCCTCCGGCTTTGGCACGCCGTACATCACCCTGATCGCTGCGTTCGTCACCCTGGTGGGCTATCAAGTGATCTTTCGACGAACCGGATCGATCTGGCAAACCGTGCTGATCGGTGCGGTCATGTTCTTTGTGTTGTTCAATACCGGGGGAGCGGTGGCCCAGTTGCAGCGTATCGGCAACCCTCAGGATGCCAGTGTGCAGGGACGACTTGATGCGATGGGGCCGGGGCTTGAGGCATTTCTGGAACGGCCGATAATGGGTTGGGGCGACTACAAGCCCAACGATGCCCCTGAAGGGGTTTTCGTCTACAGTGGGCACAACTCGTTTCTGGAAATCGCTGTGCGTTACGGCCTGTTGGGGCTGGCCCCTGTGATCTTCATGTTCGGAACCATCGGCCGGTCTATTTTTCAACTCTCCCGAAAGCCGCTGCGCCCCGTAGACCAAGCGTTGGTGAATGGAACCCTGGCAACTTCCGTGGCTTACGTGATCCAGGGGATGATCTCGGTTTCTATCGGCATCATCACCTGGGACACAGTCTTCTGGTTTTTCATCGGTCTCAACATTTTGTGGCTATACTGGATCGATACGGGCAAATTTGAAACCCTGGTCGAGTTGTGAATCACAAAGGGTAGTGATGAATGAGAGTGCTATTGAATGTAACTGCCCGCGAACTGGCGTTTGTTGGTGGTGATCAGAGCTACTACAGGACGCTGGCCGCTGTCGCGCAGGACCAGCACTTTGGGCGCGGCTTCGAGGCCCATGCCCTTACCCATTCCTCTGCGACGTGGCGTCACCGGGTCCGGCTGCTCGAAGCCGTGTCCCGGCGGGTGCCACTTAGGGGCTTGAAGCGCACGCTGTTCGCCGAATCGCGCCGGATCCCCGTCGCGCGGCGCGACATCGAGGCCACCCAGGCCGATCTGGTGTTCTCGACGATCCTGGTGGCGCGCGTGCCGCGCCTGTGCCGGGTTGCCAATGTGTTCTATTCGCAAGGAATCAACGAGCCGGAATATTACGCCTACATGGGTGGGTACACGGTCGAGGATGTGGCCGCCTATTATCGCCGGATAGCCCCGCATGTAACGCTCATGGTCGTTGGCACACGCGACGGCCTGGACCGACTCCAGGCGTTGTGTCCTGATCTGCCCTGTAAGACGCTCTACGTTCCCCAGGTCGTTCTGTTGAACCCTATAGCGGAACCCATCCCGGCAGCGCCTGACGAGCCGGTGAAGTTCCTGTTTGTGGGGCGTGACTACGTACGCAAGGGGCTGCCCGAAGTGTTGGATGCGATGCGCGGACTTGCCGAGGCGGTAGAGCTGCACATCGTCACGATGCCGGACTGTCCCTTACAGCAGAATGCGCCACCCTTTTACTGGTACAGTAACCTGAGCGACAACGATCTCCACGACCTCTACCGGCGCTGTCATGTGCTGGTGGTACCTACGCATGCCGATACATATAACCTTGTTCTCGTTGAAGCAATGGCATTTGGCTGCGCGATTGTGACTTCGGACCTGCGGCCGATGGGGGAAATCGTGCCGGACGGGACAGCGGGTATGTGTGTGCCGCGCGGGGATCGCGCTGCGCTGGTGGCGGCGCTGCAAAGGCTGGTCGCGGATCGCGCATATCTGGCGCAGATGCGCGCCGGGGCACTCCAACACTATAAGGCGCAGTATGCGCCTGCACGAGTGATCCCTCAGTTGTTCAATGCATTCAACACGGCGCTGGCGATGATTTGATGACGCAAAAAATCCTGTATATCCAACATGCTGGGGCACTGGGCGGTTCGTGCATGAGCCTGCTTTTCCTCATTCAAGGGTTGGATCGCACGAAGTACGAACCGATCGTTGCGTGCATCCATGACACATCAGCCGTGCTCGACCTATACCGTTCTCACGACATCGAAACCTTTTTCTGGCCGGGCATCACGCCTTTTGAGCATACGACTCTGGGATGGTTCCCCCTATACGATCCCTTGGCTGTGACGCGGTTGGCTCGGCAGATCCGGCGTTTCCTGCCCTCGGCCCACGCGACTCAGCAGTTGGTCAAGTCTGTCCGGCCCGATGTCGTGCATCTCAATTCCCTGGTCCTCGCCCCCTCGGCGCTGGGCGTCAGGCGTGCCGGAATACCTCTGATATGGCACGTCCGCGAGCCGGTTCATCACGGACATGTAGGGCTGCGGCGGCGCTTCCTGGCGCGGCTTTTTATGCGCCTGGCTGACGAGGGGATTTTCATCAGCGCGTTCGACCAGCAGCAGCTCACCGGGGGCAAAAAAGGGACGGTCGTCCACAACTTCGTGGATTTTACGCGATTTGATTACTCGCTCAACGGCGAAACGGTACGCGCGGAACTCAATCTTGCGCCCGGTGCCAGACTGGTGCTGTTTCTGGGAGGGCAAAGCGTCGTCAAGGGGATTTTTCCGCTCTTGCAGGCGATGGCCCTGGTCAGGGACGCAGTTCCTGAAGCCCACTTGGCGGTTGGGAGTGGGGCCTATACGCCTTCGGGCCGTTTGCTGTCGAGGATCGCGCGTACCGTACTGCCGCTTGTGGGATCGGGCACGGTGGCGCAGCGCGTTGACAAATTGATCGCACAAAATGCTATGCAAGATCGCGTTCACCTACTCAGTTGGCGCAGCGACGTGCCCCGATTGTTAGCCGCCAGTGATGTACTCGTCTTTCCCTCAGTTGCTCCCCATTTTGCGCGCCCAGTAGTCGAGGCTGGTGCGATGAAAAAACCGGTAGTCGCTTCGCGCATTGGGGGAGTCGAAGAACTGGTAGTCCATGAAGAAACAGGATTGCTGGTCCCTCCGAATGATCCCGTTCGATTGGCCGATGCACTCATCAGGATTTTGACCCAGCCAGATGAAGCACAGAAGATGGGTAAGAATGGCCGACAGCACGCTTTGAGCCGCTTCAATGCTGAGACAAACATCAAGGCGACTACCGCGGCATATGAGCGTTTATTGGGTACGAAAGAAGTCAAGTAGCCTATCTCATCTGACATCCTGCAGCTCAAGAATTAGGGACAGAACGCAAGGTAATTGATGGCAGCCGCGTGAAAAACATGGAACTCGCAAAATTTGTGTGATTGTGTTGTATTTGTGACATGTATTCATCCCAAGTGTTGGATCATTGAATAAATGGCGTGTCAATGTCGAATTTGCGGTTATAATGAACATCCTCAATCATATCGTCTACATAAATTTAATGTCCTCAGCGATGAGTTGACGGTGCGCTCGATTACCCTAGATGTTATTTTTCTGGCACCAACAGGACAAGGGTATCATTGGTCGTTTTCAGCCCCAAAATGCCGATTTTCATTCCAAATCGCGCCGAGTTGGGCGATTCACCTGGGCAATCACCCCTTAATTATTCAGTCTGCGGGTATTGGCTAAGCAGTTCAAACGTCTACCC
The DNA here is from genome assembly GCA_036260665.1 of Aggregatilineaceae bacterium. Taxonomy (GTDB): domain Bacteria; phylum Chloroflexota; class Anaerolineae; order Aggregatilineales; family Aggregatilineaceae; genus DATAMF01. The sequence goes on from DATAMF010000599.1 coordinate 5,395, forward strand.
GTCTGGTTTTGTCTGGGCGGAAGTTGGAATTTATCCATAATTGTGAACTTATCCCGCTTTAGGTAGTTTAATCGTAGATCATCACGGCTCAGCATTGGAGGTAATGGGTATGGATAAGGTTGAGCAACGTTGGCAACCCCGCTCAGTTATGCCTGATGATATGGAGGCTATGTCGGCATTCCTGAAAACATTCGATGATGCAGGAAGCATGAGTCTCATTCGATCATTGGAACCAAAATATTACGCTTGGAAACTCTTTCATAATCCTCGGCGTAACGGATTAGCATGGCTTGCCATCGATAAAGAAGATACTAATGCAATCGTTGGCACCACGACATTAGTTCCCAAATACCTATGGTGTAACCAAGCAGAACATCTTGTGGCTGAAATCGGTGATACGTTTACTTCGCCAGCCTTTCAGCGTCAGGGAATTTTTTCATCCTTGGTTAAACGTACCTGTGCCAATGCTTCCGAGCTTGACATTCAGTTAATTTACGGTACGCCCAATGACCAATCCTTATTCGGTTACGAAAAAAAGCTCAATTTCAAACAAATCCCGAATAGAGTGACAAGATTAATGTTTCCCACACTGCCGAAGCAGGCTACACTAGCGTTGCTGGGTAACAGAGTGTACCGAAGAATACCAGGATTCTTGTTTCTTAATCTCTATCGTTCATGGTATATGCGAAGTCGACATGCGCCAGACATCAAAGTCCAGGAAGTAACTGAATTTCCACCTGACGTTACGAATCTCTATATTCGCTCCCGTGAAGAGTTTGACGTCATGATTGTCCGAGATCAAACTCACCTGACATGGCGCTATGTTCAAAATCCAGATGAGTATCGTATTCTTCTAGCTTCGGATAATACCAGGTTAAGAGGTTACGCGGTTTGGAAACAAGCACCATGGCACGGGCAACCCGTGTGCCATCTAGTCGATTACCTCGTTTTACCCGATGATCAAAGGGCCTACGACGCATTGATTACCCATATAATCCAGCAAGCTACGGCGGAAAAACTGGCTCTTGTCAATCTCTGGACCATGCAAGATAGTCCCTACTATCACTGGTTGCGCCAGCGTGGTTTCTTGTCGATTCGTCATATTCCTGTAATTGTATACTGCGCGGCCCCGCTTGCTAAACAATTATTAGAACAGCTTAATCGTTGGCATTTTACAATGGCCGATGCAGATGTAATCTGACACGGAAACTGAAATGGAAGCTCTCTCGACAAATTTAGCGTACCGTCATACTCTTCGTTTTCGCCTGCGTGGAGCCAGTTTGGTATTGCTATCATCGATTTATCACCGCCTCTATGACAGGGAACAAGATTTCGCTACGCCTCGTGTCCATATTTTTGCTTTGCACCACGTTTTGCCTGACGAAGAGGCGCTCTTTCGCGACTTTCTTCAACAGATCTGCCGGACACATACCACTATTTCTTATCTAGAGGCTGTTAAGCGCATTCAACATGGGCCAATTGATCGTCCCTATGTGACGTTCTCATTTGACGATGGGGTGAGCAGTTGTCTTTCGGCAGCTCGAATCCTGGATGAATTTGGGGCTTCAGCGTGCTTCTTTGTTGTGCCAACCTTTGTGGGAGCCATCGGAGCTAATGCGCAGAAATATAGTGCAGCGCTAGGTTTGCCGCTCATGTCTTTTATGTCGTGGGATCATCTGGAACAGCTAAAATTGACGAAGCACGAAATCGGCGCACATACCATGACCCACAAAAACCTAGCCCTGTGTTCCGACCAGGAATTAGCCGATGAAGTTGGGCACTGCCGCGAGACGCTAATCGAGCGGTTGGGAGAATCTTTACACTTTGCTTGGCCTTTTGGGCGACAAAGTAATTTTTCGCCAAGAGCACATTTTCACGTGATAAAAGCGGGTTTTTTCAGTTGTGCTTCAGGTATGCGCGGGTGTTATCGAAATCCAATGCCTGAAGCGTTACACTTACTTTGGCGCGAATCGGTTCCAGCTTATCAGGGAACACAGATTAATTTGTTTTTTATGCAACATACGATTCGAAATCTCACTAATGGCATATTATCCTGGCCAGCCCCCAATCATGAGGACTTCTGAGATGCATCCCCGCTTTATTTGGGTCACGAATATTCCCAGCCCCTATAGGATACATTCATTAGATCTTCTGAATCAGGAACTCGAACGGCGGGGCATAGCTTTCGAAGCCCTTTTCATGGCTTATACAGAATCCAACCGTAACTGGTCCCCAATTAATATCTTTCCTTTTCCCGCTGAGGTTGTGACCGGATGGCATCCGCAAATTGGGCAAATCCCTTTCCATTTTAATCCTAGTATTTGGTGGCGTGTCATGTGTAAAAAACCGGATTGGCTCCTGATCGGTGGTGCATGGCCGATGCCCACCGCATTGGGTCTCTATTTTCTCCAATACTTCTCTCGCAAGATTAATACTCTCTTTGGTGCAGAAGTGGCGTTTGGATCATCAAGAACGAACAGCCTCCTTGGCCTGTCGCGAAACATGCTAATCCGGCTGTCCGCAGGGATATTGATACCTGGAAAAACCGCCCGGCAAGTCATCGAAGATAAATGGGGAATCACTGAAAAACCGTTTGTTGTTTTTCCCAATATTGTCGATGAGCGGTATTACTATGAACAGGTCGCTCACTTTAATCGTGATCGCTTGGAATTGTGTGATCGTTACAATATTGCACCTGATCAAAAAATCTTTCTCTGGCCCGCGCGACTATCACCGGAAAAAGGCATCCTGCCTTTCTTGGACAAAATCAAAACATTTGAACGTACCAACTATACGATTTTGATCGCTGGTGAAGGCCCACAGCAACCAGAAATTGAAGCATGGTTACGGGCACAAGATATGCACAATGTGCGCCTACTTGGGCACCAAAACATCGACAACTTGCTCGAATTATATGCACTATCTGATGTATTATTGCTCCCTTCGCTGTCGGAACCGTATGGGTTTGTCGCTGTAGAGGCACTTTGGGGAAAACTCCCTCTTTTTCTCTCGAATCGCGTAGGGGCAGTGCCCGAAGTCATCGAACCAGGGAGCAATGGCTGGCTGGTTGATCCTGACAATGACGAACAGGTTTGCCAGGCATTTCAGGATGCACTGGCTTGCAGCCGTCAGCAACTCGAACAAATGGGGCAGCACTCGCTGCGTCTGGCCGAGAAGAATTTTGCCAGCCGCCCTTGTGTCGAACGGTTTGTGGATGATCTGCTATCCTTGTTCCCTCCCCGGACATGATATGTAATTTCGACGATTATTTTATCTAGGTAGTATGCAATTGCCTGAGGATTGCGCGCGCAATCCCTGGTGTTCCGAAGCGTTGAACGTCACGCAGCTAACACTGATGCGCGCTTTTCGGGCCTGCGGCGTCGAGCACGTAACGGGGTTCAGCCTACCAGGGTCCTCCGCCCGACGCAATCCTCAGTCGATCAAACGTAGCAAACGTAGCAAGCTGGAACCTGACATTGAAATCTGGGAACTGCCTTTCGTAACGGTCGGATTGCTCCAACCATTTACCCAAATTTTCTCGTGTTTGCTGCATATGTTGCTTGCCAGACGCCCTGACGCGATTCTGGTCAGTAATCCGATTACGCGAATTGCCGTGCCAGCGATGATAGTAGCCCGTATCTGGCGGGTGCCGATTGTCATTATCGCGTCCGATTTAACGCCAGTGATCTCAGCATCGAACCCTCTTCGACGGGTGCAGCAAACTCTGCAGCTCAATGTGGCTCGCTATGCACCTGG
>DATAMF010000600.1:0-9960 GCA_036260665.1 Aggregatilineaceae bacterium
GCGCCACGCCGACCGCATGTTTGTGCAGCAGGCGAATCTGGTCGGAATCGACGTGGACACAGTGGGCGGCAATCGTTTTGGCGCGGAAGACTCCGAGATCTGCGACCCGGTTGACAACCTTCTTTTCAAACTCGTTCTGGCTGTCTTCGGCTTCCTGGCGCGTTTCGAGGATGTGAATCTGAAGCGGGACATCATATTCAAGCGCGAGATCGGTACACGCCTTCAGAATTTCGTCGGTGCAGGTATAGGGCGCATGCGGCGCAACGGAAGGCACGATCAGCGGGTGGCCTTTCCATTCTTCGATAAAACGGCGCGTGTAGGCGAGGCTGTCTTCGTAACTGTCGGCGTCGGGCGAGGGGAATTTCATCACGGATTCGCCGCAGACACCGCGCAGCCCGGCCTCCGCTGTCGCCTTTGCCACGTCCGCCTCATAATAATACATATCGGCAAAGGCTGTGGTCCCGCCCCGGATCATTTCGGCGCAGGAGAGCAGCGTCCCCAGGCGGCAAAAGTCGGGATTCACGAATTCGCGCTCGGTGGGGATCATGTAGCCCATCAGCCACACATCCAGGCGCAGGTCGTCGGCCAACGCACGAAGCAGAGTCATCGGCATGTGGGTGTGGGCATTGACCAGCCCTGGCATAATATACTGTCCGCTGCAATCGACGACTTCGGAAGCCTGATACTGAGCCAAAATCTCATCTGTTGGGCCAACCGCGACAATACTATCCGCTTTGATCGCCACTGCACCGTCGAGGTAACGGTCAAAGGCGGCATTCATGGTCAGCACCACACCGTGAACCAACAAGCTATCTACTTGAGCCATAACATTAAGTTCCCTTTCTCCAGGTAAAATTCCGCCCATTATAGCCTATTCTGAAATTTGCTACTTACGTACACAAAAAAAGCAAAAAGCAAAACGGGGCAATTTGTGAATTGCCCCGACGTAAAAAGGCTCTATTGTTTGAAAGCTACTCTACCAGACTGAAGTTATCGATCCAAACGGTACCCTTCTGTGCTTCTTCCCAGTAGCCTACATTGACGCTGATCCAGATCGCCTTCGAGGGATCGAATTCATCCACGCCCGCATCCCCCACCCAATCGGGCTTGTAGAACTGGTTCCACCAGAGAGTCACGGTAGACCAGTCTTCGCCCTCGGTGCGAAATTCAACTTCAAAGGGGACCGCATCCGGGTTGGAGTCGTCGGCCAGACCCAGAGTCACCCGCACCACTAAATCCGGCGTATCGGCGCGCAATTGGAACGTGATGCCGCTGGCTTCCGACCACGCGGGAGTGGGTATTACTTCGCCACCACACCCAGCTCCGCCCCCGGCCTGAATATCAAAGGTCACTTGCAGGGCATGGTCACTTTCAAAACCGGAGTCGGCCAGTTGGCAATCAAAAATGCTGCTCTCTTCGTTGACATAGGTCCACCACACATTCGAGAAATCGACGGTCTCGAAATCCTCGATGCGGGACATCTCGACAGCGGCTTCGGCTTCATCGATGCGCGGTACGGAACCGGGAACAAAAGCCTGAATCGCCTGATCGACAAAGTCCACGAACAGCGGGCCGACGGTCTGGTTGGCGCGTTCGTTGGGGTGGCTGTCGGACTCATCATCGGGGCGGTAGTCGGCGCGCAGATAACCCTGGTCGTCGGCTAACAGGGTGTAAAAATCGAAGACAACCAGATTCGGAATATCCTGCAAAAATTCGGGCGAAGTCAGGTATTCGGCCCAACGGCGCGCACGGGCAGCCGCTTCGGGAGAGGTGCTGTTGGGCGTCAGGGGGGGAATGGTGAGCGCAACAAACAGCTTATCTGGATGCTGGGCGATCAAGTCGCGGATGCTGGAAAAATAGGACTGGTAGGTTTCGAACTGTTCTTCGGTCTGAATATCGGCGTTGGGAAAACAGCTTTTGAAGATGATGACATCGTATTCCAGCATGTGGCTGAAGGTGTTCGCCGGTGGATCGGTCACGGGCTGGTTGAAGATACGTTCCCAGCCGTCGGGATCGGTGTTGTCGTCGGGCATTTCCCAGTTCACGCCGAGCCACGTCCCTTCAGCATCCACCAGACCATCCCCATTATAGCCGTGATCCCAAAACTCGTAGCCCAGATCGGTGAACGCGGCGCGTACCCCGCCCTGTTCGATCAAACCTTGTCCGGTGGAGTGATGCATAAAAATGATGCGGATAGGCTGATCCTGAGCAGAAACGACAGGGGGTGGCAGAACCAGCAGAACCGGCAGAACCAAGCAAAAAACAACCCAGATTTTGCGTTGCATAGCCCCATCTCCTTTTGTCTTACCCTCAGTATACATCCAACTGCTGGCAGGACTGGGCGGATCGCGTAAAATGGTACAAGTACTGTGACTCAACCAAGCGAGACAGCCCATGCAACGAGAACTCCCCGGTGTGCAAGAGGTTCGATTTTTGGGCCGCTTCTTACACCAGTTTTTTTTCAACCTGTACCGGATGCTGTACCAGGGGCGCGACTTTTTGCGTTCGATGGAAGCCGGCATCGTCGGTCTGTTTCTGGTGCAGGCCGTGCGCTATTTATATGCGACCCTCTACGCCCGCGCCTCCAGCGCTGACCTGGTGCAGCGGGCCAGTGCGCAAGCCCTGACCGGACAGCCCGGTATTGTGGAGATCGAAACGGTCCAGCGCGAAATTGCCGTGCTGGGCGCACTGCTGCTCCTGCCGCTGCTGGCGGTGATTATTGGGCGCTGGCGCATCAGTTTTCCGCTGACTGTGCTGATGGTCACTTTTGGACGAGCAGTAGCGGTCCAAACGCCAGATCTACGTGTGACCGCCTCTTCGCTCGTGGTGGGTGGAGGGCTGCTTTATCTGGCGCTGATGATCCAGCGGCGGCCCTCGATCTTCCCAGCGAGTCTGCTGGTCGGATTCACGCTGGAACAACTGATCCGCGCTTACGGCGATACGCTGGATCACTCGTGGGACAATAGTTATGCGGTGAGCTTGTTTAATCGCATCGATACCGAAGTGGGCACCCTAATCGCGCTGGTGTTGATTGGGCTGATCGTGCTGAGTATGATGCTGTGGTTTATCGAAAACGACGAGCGCAACCGACAGGGATCCGTGCCGCGCGGATTCTTGAATCTGTGGGGCGGGTTGGCCTTCGGCGGGATTCTATACCTGGAATTTATCCTGCTGTCGCTGCCCAACACCGTCGCCCACTGGGCGCAGACCGACTATAACGGCATGGTGCCGCTAATCATCGCAGCGACGGCCCTGCCCCTGGTGCCGGAAGTGCGCGACATCGCACGACGGTTCGCGGGGATGTTCGACGGCGCGTGGCGCGGCTGGCTGTGGGTGCTGCTGCTGGGATTACTGCTCGTCGTGGGACGGCGCTATAACGGAATCCTGGCCGGATTAGCGCTGGTGTTTGCGCAGTTTATGGTCGGGCTGACGCTGTGGTGGATTTATCAAGTTGAGGGAGCCACCCCACCCCGCCGTCGCCGTTCGCCGGAAGAAGAGGAACGCCAACGCTTCCGGCTGCTGCGCCGGATCGCAGGATTGCGCCGCCCGCTGACGCGCCCCTTCCGTGGGCATAACCTGACTGGATTGGGTGTAATCTTCGGAACGGTAACGTTTTTGGTGCTGGCGGTAGGCGATTATTTCACTTACGATTACGCCTATGTGCGCGATCTATCGGACCCATACCAGAATGTGAGCGACGTGCTACGCTCCTTCCGCAATATGGGACTTGGCCTCACGCTCATTGCGGCGCTGCTGCTGTCGATCCCGATGATCCTGGCGCGACGGCGAATCCCCTGGCGGGGCGGCTCGACGGGCGCAACCCTGATGACCCTGGTGCTGGTGCTGGGGGCAAGTTATGGCGGGGCAATGGTGGGCAGCAGTGACGCCGTGCGCCGCCCGATTAACCCGGACTGTCTGCGCATTGTCACGTTCAATATTCACGGCGGATATTCGCAATTTTTCGATCCCAACCTGGAACAGGTCGCGGAGCTGATCGAACTCAACGGGGCAGATGTGGTGCTGCTGCAAGAAGTGGATACCGGGCGCATGGCAAGCGCGGGCGTCGATCAAGCGCTGTGGCTGGCGCGGCGGCTGAATATGGAATGGGAGTTCTTCCCGCAGAACGAGGCGATGCAAGGCCTCGCCGTTCTCAGCCGCGTGCCGATTGCGGAAGTGGATGCAGCGCTGCTGGTCAGCGAGGGCAACCAAGCCGCGGCCCAGCATATTATGCTTAATCCAGACGAGGGCGATCCACAAGCGGCGGACCTCGGCTATCTGCATATTTACAATACATGGTTGGGATTCCGCATGGCGGCACGTGACGGACAGCCTGTACCCGAAGATCAGCAGGATCAAACACGGCAGTTGAATGCACTGCTGGGCTGGGTGCTGGCGCGTCCGAATGCCCGCCCGACTGACCGCGTAGTTCTGGGCGGGACATTCAATTTTGGGCCGGATTCGCCGCTTTATCAGCGACCACAGGATATGGGTTTTGTGGATCCGCTGGCAGGGCTGCGGACGGAAGAAGCCATGACGGTCTTCCTGGTCAACGGCACCGCCGCCCGATTCGATTACCTGTGGACGGGCAACCTGCCGCTGATCGGCGCGATGGTTGATCAGAGTGCGCTGGCGGCTGACACATCGGATCACCGCTCGGCGCTGATTTCGGTGGCACGGAACAACAGTGTCCAGTGCCCGCCGTAACATTAATTAACTGAACCTCACGACCTAAATCCTCCTCGCCAACGCAGTGAGCAAGGGGGATTTTTATTACCAAGTTTCTCATATCCTCTGCTAAGTTCTAACAAATCCTATCGCGGAGACTGCTCCATCATGACACACCACGTCGCACAGTCTGATCGCACGGGGAAGTGGATCCTGTTTTCCACTATCCTCGCCTCCAGCATGGCTTTCATTGACGGAAGCGCGCTCAACGTCGCGCTGCCTGCCCTTCAGGATGATCTCAACGCCACCGGAGTCCAACTGCTGTGGATTGTGGACGCCTACCTGCTGCTGCTGGCGTCGCTGCTGCTGTTGGGTGGATCATTGGGCGATCATTTTGGGCGCAAGCGGATTTTTCGGGCGGGTATTCTACTGTTTTCGCTGGCATCTCTGGCCTGCGGACTCGCACCAAACCCCGCACTGTTGATCGCCGCCCGTGCGGTGCAGGGTATCGGCGGCGCGCTGATGGTCCCCGGCAGTCTGGCGATCATTTCGGCGCTGTTCGATTCCTCGGATCGAGGCAAGGCAATCGGCATCTGGTCGGCGGCGAGCACGATCACGACCATTGGCGGGCCGATTCTAGGCGGGTTGCTGGCAAGCGGCGGGCTGTGGCGATTCGTATTTTTTATCAATCTTCCGCTGGCGGCGTTGGCGTTGTACGGGCTGAGACACGTGCCCGAAAACAAAGATGAAAATGCTTCCAAGCAGATCGATTATCCCGGCGCGCTGCTGGCAGCGGTTGGGCTGGCAGGGCTGACTTATGGTTTTATCCAATTGGGGGAACACGGCGTCCAGAACGGGATACAAGAGCCAGTGGTGATTCTGGCCTTGGTGATTGGCGTGCTGACACTGATCGCTTTTGGGTGGGTAGAGCGGCACAGTTCGCATCCCATGATCGATCTTTCGCTGTTCAGGTCGCGCCCCTTCAGCGGCACCAATGCAATGACCGCTTTTCTGTACGCGGCGCTGGCTGGCGTGTTCTTTTTTCTGCCGCTGAACCTGATCCAGATACAGGGCTATAACGAGGCAGTGGCCGGATTCACCATGACTCCATTCGCGCTCCTCCTGGCGGGATTGTCACCCTGGGCGGGCGGATTGGTGGATCGTTACGGGCCGCGCCTGCTGCTGACTGTCGGCCCGGCGATTGTGGGCGTGGGTTTTATGCTCCTGGCGCTGCCGGGGATTACGGACGGGCCGCGTGATTTCTGGACAACCTATCTACCGGGGATTCTGGGCACCGGAATCGGGATGGGGATCACCGTCGCGCCACTGACTTCGACGGTCATGGGAGCGGCTCCCGAAGGGAAATCGGGCACCGCATCGGGAATCAACAATGCGGTGGCGCGGCTGGCGGGAGTGCTGGCGATTGCAGTCATGGGCGCGATTGCCCTGGGCGTCTTCAGCGCCGCGCTGACCCGCGAAGCGGAGGCGATCAACCTCTCCGGCTCCGAGCGTGAGGCACTGCATGATCAGGCGGGCGAACTGGGCAACGCGGAAGCGCCGGACAGCATCGCAGCGGATCAGCGCCCCGCCGTCGAAAATGCTATCCAGCGGGCCTTTGTGAGCACATTTCGCGTGCTCGCCGTGATCGGGGCAGCACTGGCCTGGATCAGTGCGTTCGTCGCGGGGATGCTGCTTCAGTCGAAACCGCGTGCACGAAGCAACCCAAGTTCCTGATTGACACCGCTTGGGGCATCTTTTACAATGCAGATGCATGTTGAATAAAGCTCAAGTCCTCTAAGCCGGAACCCAACAACCGGCACCCCTTAAGTTCTTCGCGTCCTGAAGCAAGTCAGTGACGCCTTGTTTTGTTTTCCATTTCGCCAATTTCAACTTTTTAGCACACCAGAAAGGTTCTGCCGTGTTTTCTGATTCCAAACCCTATGCTTTACCGTTGGGTGATGGCTTGATGCTCAAGTCCGTTGCATCGCTGGATGACGCGCAACGTGTGGCCGATTTTCAGTCGAGTGTTCACGGGCCGCTGGTGGGGCCGGTGGCCTATAACCTGATTCTACAGCACCCGTACACCCGCCCGGAACACTGGCTTTTCGTCGAGGAAGAGGCGAACAAGCGAGTCGTTTCCGGGCTGTGCCTGATCCCCTGGCGCTGGCGCTATGAAGATGTGGAACTGCGCGTGGGCGAGATGGGAATCTGCGCCACCGCCGAAGACTATCGCAACCGGGGACTGGTGCGGGCGCTGATGAAACGCCATAAAGAACTGCTGCGCGAGGGAGAATATCACCTGAGCCAGATTCAGGGAATCCCCTACTTTTACCGGCAGTTCAGCTACGAATACGCGATGCCGCTGGAAGGCGGGTGGCATGTCGAACTGCACGAACTGACTAACCTGCCCGCAGACGGATACACCTTCCGGCTGGCAAACATCGACGATCTGCCGGTGCTGATGCGGCTGTACGACGAGACGATGCGCGATCTGGCTATCAGCGCGTGCCGCGATGAGGCCGAATGGCGCTATCTCTTCGACTATACAGATAACTCCGAAATGGAAATGGAAAACTGGGTGGTGGTCGATACCGAGGGAAAGATCGCTGGATACTGGCGCGTGCAAAAGTACGGCTTCGGGACGGGACTGAACATCAATGAATGCTCGGAAATGGATCATGCCGCCGCTGCTGCCGTACTGGGCTACCTGAAAACACAGGCGGAAGAACGGACCAAGCCCTATATCCGGCTGATCATGCATGACCAGACCAGCCTGATCAAGCTGGCGCAGACACGCGGCGCACACAGCGAGGGGCGCTACGCATGGCAAATCCATATTCCCGACGTGCCGCGCCTGCTGCTGCGGATCGCGCCCGTGCTGGAGCAGCGGCTGGCGAACAGCGCCTTCGCGGGGCTGACACAGACGGTCATTCTGAACCTGTACAAGGCGACCTATGGGCTGCAATTCGAGGGCGGGAAGCTGCGAGCGGTGGATGCGATGGGCTTCACGGACGAGGGCGAAATTCGGATTCCGCCGCTGCTGTTCGCGCCACTGGTCCTGGGATGGCGGACATGGCGGGAACTGCGAGCGAATTACCCGGACGTGGGCGTGTGGGGGATGGCGCAGGCGCTGGTGGATGTGCTCTTCCCGAAGATGGACGCATTCATCTACACGATCTATTAGGCGGGGATGCTGAGGCGCTTTTTGTATAGGGGCGGCTAACAGACCCGTCTGAAACAAAAGGCACGACTCAGCAAAACAACCTTTTTCTAACGCGCTGTAGGTTAGGATTGGGTGTATTTAGCCTAAATAATAAGGCTTATGTGGGATAAATTAAGCCTTAATCGGGATAAATGTGGGATAAATTTAGGCTAAATGCGTTGAGATTTAAGCTGAATCGCGGGGAATTCAGGCTGAATCTGCATTTTCCGAAACCGCGCTACCAACCCCTATCTCCCGGCCCCTTTCCCCGCTGGCGATACCGTTGGCGAAATGGTTTTGGTCGGGGCAATTCATGGATTGCCCCGACGGACCTCACCCCCGACCCCTCTCCAAACCCTTGGAGAGGGGAGCAAAGCGGGCGAGCGTTGAGTGGCGCGCCACAAAATGTGGGAAGTGCCCAGCCGCGCACGGAAAAAAAGCGCACCCTACCCCCGACCCCTTCCCGCAAGCAGGAAGGGGGGGAAGTCAGACAAAAATTGCAGGGTGGGGAAGACGGTATCTACGAAACATCCGTTAAAATGGGATCAGATCAGGCGTTGGCGGCTTACTCTTTTTGCGCGCAATAGACCGCGAAGTTGTACTGCTTCCACAATACATCCGTATGGGTGAAACCCGCCTCGTGCAGCAGGGCTAAATGGCGCGACAAGGAGATCGGCGTATCCTCGACATAATAACTGGCAAAGATGCGCTCGATCTGCTCTTCAGGGAAATCGACGGCACGCAGGTACCCTTGCCAGCCCTGTTCGTTGAGGGCGGTCCAATGCGGGGTGTCGCCGCTGACTACATCGCAGCAGGTGAAGACCCCGCCCGGCTTGAGCCAGCGGTGAATGTGACGGTACACCTGCAAATATTCGGCATCGCCGCGCGCATGATGCAGGGCGAAACTGGAAATCACGACATCGAACTGCTGAGCCGCAAACTCGGCGCTGAAGAAGTCACCGCAGACGGTATCGTAGCGCCCCTGATACGACGCCAAAACCGTGCTCGTCCCGGCCAGCATATTAGGTGAGAAGTCCAACAAGGTGCCGTGACTATCCTCTACCGCTGCCAGCATCCGACGCGATAGATTCCCCGTGCCTGCGCCCAAGTCCAGGAAGCGCGGGGTGGCGGGCAGATGGCTGGTAACGGACTTGATCACCAGGGCGAAAGCGGCGGCAAAGTCAGGCAGATAGATGGGGGAGTCCTGGCTATAGACCGCTGCTGTTTCATGATCAAACCGGGCTTTGACTTCTTCACGGGTTAACACACGGCCTTCACGCGGGCTGTCATATTTTGGGATTGATTCCATCTGTACCTCACGAATAGCGAAAACTACGACATTAAAAACGCTAATGGCGGCGGGTGATCCGCTGGCGGGCGGGCAGCGGCGGCTTGTTGAAGCCGAAGACATTGATCCGGCGGTCTTTGCGGCGGGCGAAGGCGATGGTATGGGCGACAAAATCCACCGCGTCGGGCTGACCGCCGGTTGGAATCTGGATGTCGATAGTGCTGCCGCTGACGGGCACGATCAGAATGTGGAACGAGTAGCCGGTAGTCTGTGTCTGGTCAACAGAACCGTCGTGGTCATGGTCGAGAAATTTGAAACCGGGCTGCATCCGCACCCCGACTCCACCGATCTCGTCCCAGGAGAGGCGATACACCAGGGGATCGTGGTGCTGCTGGACGCCTGCCCCATTGACCACATAAAAAAAACCGCGCGGCGACTGCCACGTAATACTGGCGCTGGACAAGAGCTGCTGTTCGATTTGCTGATAACGCAGGATCACATGCTGCAATGTCATCTGGCAGCGCTGATAACTGAGCGGCGGGCTATCGACGGCGGTCTTGAGTTCGGGATGCAGCACCAGATAGTAGAGCGCGCGGCGCAGTATAACCGCAAGCACTACCGCCAACACAGCCGCAGAAAGACCAGCAACGATTAGCAAGTCACCACCGTTTCTTCGGATGATCTGGATCGCTTATGTGCGGCGGCGCGGCAGGCGGGCGCGTTGGGCGCGAAGCTCTCCGGCGGCGGGCGCGGCGGTAATATGATCGCGCTGGTGACGCCCGATACGGCGGATCGCGTTCGCGCG
>DATAMF010000601.1:0-18266 GCA_036260665.1 Aggregatilineaceae bacterium
CGATAGGGGTTCGAACACGCACCTTTCCAAAATATTTCCCGTCGCGCGTCGTGGGATCAACGACAATCGCAGCCACTTCCTGCCAAAAAAAAACGACTTTTTGCCAGGAACTCGCCCTTTTTCAGATCATTTTCCCCTCAGAGGGTGTTCAAAGGGGGGGGGAGGGGTCAAGAATTCTTCCCGTACGCGACCCCTGTTTTGTAAAACTTCGCGTCGTCTGAGGGAGAGCTTATGACGCCAGATGGGTCGAAAATGACACAAAAATGGCCTTAGTTTGACAAAAAAGTGCCTAAGTTAAAACTTAGGGATGCCTAAATTTTTAATCGCTATTTCAGCCGCCATTTCCGCCCGATTTCACTCTTCCACTCCCGCCGCCGCCATGTTATAATGCGCCCCGTGATGGACGATTTCACCGCGATGCGCTTGGCTGTGGACGAGGCGAAACTGGCGCTCGCTCACGCGGATGTGCCGATTGGCGCAGTGGCTGTTCGTGATGGCGAAGTAATTGCCCGCGCGCACAACCGCCGCGAAATCGACGGCGACGCGACAGCCCACGCGGAAATGCTGGTGCTCCGCGAAGCCTCACAGGTGATCGGCCATTGGCGGCTCGAAGGTGTCACGCTCTACTGTACGCTCGAACCCTGCGCAATGTGCGCTGGCGCAATGGTTCTGGCGCGTCTTCCCCGGCTGGTGTTCGGTACCACCGATCCCAAAGCCGGAGCAGGCGGCAGCGTGATGGATCTGCTGCACCACCCACGCCTGAACCATCAGGTCGAAGTGGTCAGCGGGCTTTTAGCCGGTGAATGTGCAGCGCTTCTGGTCCAGTTTTTCGCCGCCTTACGGGCGCAGGGCCAAAAATAACAACTGAATAGCGTCGTTTACGGAGAGGTGCCAGAGTGGTTGAATGGGGCGGTCTCGAAAACCGTTGTGGGGTTTTGCCCCACCGTGGGTTCGAATCCCACCCTCTCCGCCTATCATGACTAAATCATCGACTTTACGACTTCGTTTTCCCTTCGGCCAGACGCTTCTCCTGGCTTTTTTGATTCTCGTGCTGTTGTCCGCGCTGCTCGAAGTCGCCGCTCGCCAGTTCCTGGATGATTATCCTACCGCCATCGGCTCCGCTAACCTCGATCTCGATGTGAAAATTTACGCCCTCGACCAGTTGGTTGCTGAAAAAGGTCGCGTGGATTGTATTTTTTTCGGCAGTTCCGTCGTCCTGAACGGCATTGACCCGGATCGTTTCGCTCTGACCTACCGCGAGCAGACCGGCGAAGACCTGATCTGTTACAACTTCGGAATGCTGGCGCTCACGGCGCGCACCGCTGGCGTTCTCTCCGAAATTCTGATCGAGCGTTATCATCCCCGCCTGCTGGTTTACGGCCTCACCATTCGTGATCTGGCGGCTGGCGCAAGCGATGCCAACCGCATTTACCAGGATGTCACCCGTACACCCTGGATTCGCTATCAGCGCGGCGAGTTTGATGTAGAAGGCTGGCTGGCGGACCATTCGCACGCCTACCGTCATTATCTCGCCTACCGGAGCTGGATTTCCCCGACGTTTGCATCCCGCCTGAGCGATTTCACCGATGCGCCGCCGAGTGGTTATGTGCCGTTCCATGCCACGCGCGCCCTGGACTGGAACCAGATCGAAGCGCCGTTGTATTTTGAGCATTTCGAGATCGATCCCGCCGATTGGCAGGGCTTTGAGCAGCTTCTCGCCACCGCCGGAACTCAGCTTGTTCTGCTCGAAATGCCGCTGCCGTCACAGTTGCTCGCAAAATTTTCGGGTGGCGCTGAGGCGTATGCCGCGAGCATCGACTCGTTTGCGGCGGCGGCAGCGGCGAAACAGGTGCCGCTGTGGACCACCACCCACCTGAACCTGATTCCCGACGAAGATTGGGCTGAAGATGCGCACCATCTCAATAACGCGGGTGCTCAGATTTTCAGCGCGTGGTTGGCCGAATATCTCGCTCAGGCGGTTGAGCATGGACAGCTCCGGTTCTGACACGGCGCGGCTGTTGCGCCTCACCGCCTATCGCGCTATAAACATGGCTTGTTCTCAGTTCCAATTTCAAGGCTAGGCGAATGAATATCGTCACGCTCTCGTTTGCCGCGTTTGTACTCGTTGTCCTGGCGCTTTACTACTTATTGCCCCGCCGTCCACAAAATATCCTGCTTTTGGGCGCGTCTTACATTTTTTACGCCACATGGTCCATCGAGTTCCCCTTTATTCTGTTCGCCGTCACCCTGGTCAGCTTTGTGCTGGCGCAGCGCCTTCAACCAACCGAAACGAATGCGACGGAACGGCGGCGCTGGCTGTGGCTCGGCATCGGGTTTAACCTGTTTGTGCTGGTCCTATTCAAATATGCGGGTTTTTTTGTTGATGATATCACGGCGCGTCTGTCCTCGTGGGGCCTCACCCACACCGAAGGGCTGGAGATTCTGCTGCCCATCGGCCTGTCATTTTATATTTTGCAGGCCATCTCCTACCTGATCGATGTCTCGCGCAAACAGCTTCCTGCCTCCACCGATATGATCGACTTTGCGCTGTATATGGCGTATTTCCCCAAGCTCACATCAGGCCCTATCGAACGTGCCCGCGCTTTTTTGCCCAAACTGAACGCGCAGCGGATTGTGGATAATGACCAGTTAGCGCGCAGTTTTACGCTGATTGTCGTTGGCGTCGTGCGCAAACTGGTGATCGCGGACTCGCTGGCGGCGATGATCCCTGCGGCCTATTACAACGCGCCGGGTACGCTGTCGGTGGTGAACCTGCTGACCTACGCGCTGGCCTATGCCTTTTGGCTGTACAATGATTTTGCCGGATACACCAGCGTGGTACGTGGCGTCAGCGGCCTGTTTGGCATCGAACTCTCACCCAATTTTCAACAGCCCTATTTTGCGCGCAACTTTACTGAATTTTGGAACCGCTGGCATATCACGCTCTCGCAGTGGCTGCGCGATTACATCTACTTTCCCCTCAGCCGCGCGTTGATTCGCCGCAATCCCAGCCGTTGGAATGTCTGGAATATTCTGCTGCCGCCGCTGGTAACAATGCTGCTCAGCGGGTTGTGGCATGGCACCGGCTGGCATATGGTGGTTTGGGGCGGTTTGCACGGTCTGTATCTGGTGGGTGAGCGCCTGTTTGGGCTGTGGCGTCCGGCAGTTGCGCCCCAAAAACAACCGCGCTGGCGTCAGGTGTTCGCTATCGGCGTCGTGTTTACGCTGGTGGTGATCGCATGGGTTCCTTTCAGCCTGACGCTTCCTCATGCCACTGAATTTGCCCGCCGCCTCACGCTGGATCGAACGCTGCACCGTCCCTCGGTTCGGGTGCTCGTTGTAATTTTCATCAGTTTGTGGATCGATTGGGTACAATACCGGCGCGGCGGAAACGAAATCGTCTTTTTACGTTGGCCGCGCTTGGTTCAGGCGACGCTGTTGGCGTTAGCACTCTTGGCGATTTTCCTGGTCACCCAAGCGACCATCAGCCCGCCGTTCATCTACCAGGGTTTTTAACTAGGGATTAGGGCAAACATGAACGAAAACGATGTGCGCGAAAAATTACGGCCTTTTGTGATCAACGAACTGATCCGTAATCCGAAATACAACCTCAAAGACGATGAACCGCTGATCACGGGCGGACTGATCGATTCGTTTTCATTGGCGTATTTTGGCGTATTTTGCGAAGACACGTTTAACATCTATATTCCCGATACCGATCTCACCGTTGCCAACCTCGACACCTTGAACCAGATGGTGGATCGAGTTATGCGCGATCTCAAGTGATATCCGCGCAGCGAGGGAAGGATGTGGTGATGCGGCAGCAAGTTCAAACGGTTTTTCTGATCGCCGCGCTTCTGGTTCTGGCGGCGTGCAGTAATACAGGCGCAGCTCCATCACTGAACAGTACGCCGACGCTGATGCCCACACTTGATCAAGCTGCCAGCGCGGTGCGTGATGTGGTTCCCCAACCCACGGAACCCTCGCCGACTCCCCAGGCGGCGAATCTGCGTATCTGGTGGCCGGACGATCTGTACCCGGTTGACAACAGTACCGCCAGCAGCATCTTATCCGAGCAGATCGAAGGTTTCCGCGACACCTACAGCAATTTAGGGCTGGATGTGCGGCGCAAACGGGCCAGTGGCTTAGGCGGCATTCTGTCTACGCTGCGCACGGCTGCGCCAGTGGCACCCAGTGCGATGCCCGATCTGACCCTGATGCAGCGCGGCGATATGATCGCGGCGGCCAGCGAAGGACTGATTATTCCGATCAATGACTGGGTTGCCAGCGATGTGTTGAATAATTTACCCGCGAATGTCCGCGCCTTGGGCGAAATCGACGGCACGCTGTATGGTGTTCCCTACGCGCTTAATTTATTTCATGTCGTTTACCGCGCAGCGTTGCTCGCCAACCCGCCGTTGAGTTTCGAGGATGTGTTAGAGCAGCAGCCGCGGTTCCGTTTTTCAGCGGGCGTCGAGCCGGGTAATTCGGTCAACTGGACGATTCTGCTGCAATATCTGGCTGCCGACGGGCGTTTAGTGGATGAGAACAACAACCCGGTGCTGGATGAGGGACCGCTGATGGCCTTGCTCGAATTTTATGCGCAAGGCGTCGAGCAGGGAATTTTCGATAACACCCTGCTCAACAATACGCAGGTAGACAGCTATTGGAACAGCTTTTCTTCGGGCGAAACCAGCATGATGTGCCTGGATACTCGCACCTATCTGACTCGCAAAGATGGTGTTCCGAATGTGGGACTGGCTCCGCTCCCAACTGCCGATGGCAATCCCCTGACTGCGCTGGAAGGCTGGATGTGGGTGCTCACCACGCATGACCCGGATCGCCAGGATCAGGCGGCGACCTTTTTATCGTGGATTATGCGTGTCAATGCCCAGGCGGTTTATCTGGAAGCGTTGGGGTTGCTCCCCTCGCAGCAGCAGGCATTGAGTCTGTGGGATGACCAGGATTACGCCACCTTTGCGCAAACCATGCTGACAACGGCGCAAATTGTCCCGATGGCGCTGCGGAACAGCAGTGCCGCCGCCGCGCTGCAACTGGCGGTTGCATCGGTGCTGGAGGGCGCACCCGCACAGGACGCTGCTGCCGAGGCGCTGGCAAAATTCGCGGTGGCCGAAACGACCAATTAAAACAAAAACCCCGCTGCATAAGTGGGGTTTTTTGTATATGGCTCCTGAGGTAGGACTCGAACCTACAACCCATCGGTTAACAGCCGATTGCTCTGCCATTGAGCTACTCAGGACCGTCAACGAACTGGCGTAAGGATACCAAAGCGGACGCAGGCTGTCAAGGCGGAAAATGCTATTTTTTCGCAAAGATTTTTTTCACTTCTCCCCATGTAAGCTGCATGCGAGTCATAACAGGCAGCACCACACGCTGAAAATGCAGTTTCGCTAGTTCAGACGGTTGTGGTGGTATGGGGTCTTGCCAATAAACAGGCTGCACAAAACGAGGCCGTTCCTGCATCAGCTTGAGTGCATATTCCCATTCTTGCCGACAGTAGGATGATTGGGCGCTGTTTTTGCTCCAAAAGAGTTGGAAAGCAGCACTTTCGTCAATCATCTGGAGTAGTCGTTCCGACCAGTGTTCGCCCGCCCGCAGGTCATAAATATCGACCAGCATCTTCTGCCCGACCTTCTGCCGGATGAGGCGGAAGTATTCCATCACCGGGCGATCCCGATGGGAGTACGACGCAAATACTGGATCAAAGCGGCTAAATGTGCTTTCCTGGTCAATTTTCGGAATACCACTGGTTCTGGTAGCTAGCCTCATCGAGATTGGAATCTCTCCGACTACCAGCGGTCCATGAAAAACACGTACATTTCCCGTAAGTTCGGCGTCTAAAGTAGCTGGAGTGCGGAATAAAAATGTGACGTTTTGAAAAGGTGGCTTCCACTCAACCAACTGCTCGGTAGGGCTAAATTCTATTCCTTTAATGTAGGGTACAAAAGTGATCAGGCTGCCCACAGCGACCTTGATCCTGCTTGCGGTAGTACTGCTGGCTTTTTGTTCCCCCATCATGATGGCATGATCCATCACAAATTGCTGGATTTCGTTTCGTGCTTGCGCAAGATGAGCGAACAGCATCAACTCGTAGGTTTCACCCGGCTTCACTGCACCCGGATAATAAGCTGAAAATTCTGGTAGCTGTTCGGCGGTGGATTGGCGAATGTTCTGGATTACTTTTTTTATGCTTTCCAGTGTATCCTCGTTTAGATGGGACAAAGCTTCCGGGCTGAGATCGAGTCGTATCTCGCCTTCTGAGGTGAGTGTAATTTTGATCTCTTTTTGCATCTCATCGTCTAGCTGATGTTCTTCCTTCCTTTTCTGTTTTTGCACACGCGGACCATACCGTTTCAAATGATCAGACTCGGCTTGCCGTGATCTTCTCGGTGCATTCTCTCTTTTACGGCGCAGTTCGTCGGCTGCTGTCGCTTCGGATTCTGCTGGCTGTCTAGCTCTTCGGCGGTGCGGTTGACGTTCAAAAGTATCTTCGCTCAGATTATCGGTTGCAGTAGATCGTCTGCTGGGCCTGGTTGCTTCGCGTTTTACGGTGGGAGCAGGCTCATTTGATGTTTCGTGATCCAAAATATCTTCCAACGACTTATCACGTTCTAACAGCCGAGTGGCTGTTCGCCGTCGCCGTGTAATTTGCTGCAAAGCCTTCAATAGGTCAGCGAGGAGATTTTCTATATCCTCAAAGAAGGGGAGATTTTGTAGGTCCGAGGGCAGTTGAACTGGATCGGAAACAAACAGGATTAGTCTTTTCTGATGCTGTATTGCATAATCGATAAATGCTCTGTCTTCATCGGTGGCATTGTCCCAAAACAGCACAAAAATGTCTGCTGGGGCCTGTTGTTCCGTCTTCCAGCCAAGCACTTCATGCCCGTTTTGTGTTAGTGCATCTGATAGCCACTTTACAAAGTCTAAGTAACGGTTGTTGGAGCTTATGCACACGCTAGCCATATTCTGCCTCTCCTGTCTCTTTAGTGTATTCAGTCTGGTGTTGAGGGGCAATTGGCGGCTGTTTTACCCCTTCTTGTCGAACAGGACTAGAATAAGGCGAATTTAACCGAAGAGTCATTGCAATAATTCGGAGTTCCTATGTCTGATGCGGTTGTTGTACGTCCTGTTACCAGTAAACAAGATTATCAAGCGTTCTTTAATTTCCCCTGGGTACTCTATAAAAATGATCCGTATTGGGTGCCGCCGCTGCTCGGTTATCAAAAGCACAAGCTGGATAAAAAGAAGAATCCCACCTGGCAGCATCTCGAAGGTGAATATTATGTGGCGTGGCGCGGTGACAAGCCAGTAGGCACGATTGCCGCCTTTATCAATCACCGCCACAACGAATTTCAACACGAGCATATCGGTTTTTTCGGCGCGTTTGAAGTCTATGATGACCAGGAAGCGGCTAACGCCTTGCTTGAAACTGCGGCTGAGTATGTGCGCGGCAAAGGTTATGATGCGCTGCGCGGCCCGGCGACTTTTTCCACCAATGAAGAGTGTGGTGTGTTAATTGAAGGGTTTGACGATCCGCCGCTGGTATTGATGCCGTACAACTATCCTTACTACCAGCGCCTGATGGAGAATGCGCCCGGTTTTGAGAAGGCGATGGACCTGTACAGTTATTACATCACCTTGAGGCGCATTCAGGATGCGCGCGAAAAGCTGGACAAGTTGTTCCGTATCACAGCCAAAAATAATGAGCGCCGCCAGATCGCAATCCATCGACTTGATATGAAGCACCTGAAGCAGGAATTTGTCAAGCTCAAGGAAATTTATAACAAAGCGTGGGATCATAACTGGGGATTTGTGCCCTTTTCGAATATCGAACTGGATGAACTGGTTCACCAACTCGGTGATTATTTTGAACCGCGCCTGGCCTATTTTGCAACGGTGGAGAACCAGCCGATTGCCTTTTTGCTGGCGATCCCGGATATGAACCAGGTGCTGCTCCGCGCGTATCCGCGCCCTGGCAAACCCGATATTCTCAGTATGCTCCAATCGCTCTGGCACTGGAAAATACGCTCTAAAATCACCCGTATTCGGATTATGCTGATGGGTGTTCAGGAAGGCTATCGTGGTATCGGCGTCGAATCATCCCTGTTTGTCGCGACATATAACGCGGCGGAAGAGATGGGCTGGGAATATGCGGATGGTGGATGGGTGCTGGAAACCAACGAACCCATGCAGCGCCTGGTCCATGCCTATAACTCAACAGTGTATAAACGCTACCGATTCTATGAGCGAAAGCTCAAGTAAACATTGAGAACCTGTGGTAATATAATTCAAGTTTTAGAGAAAAATTAAGTTGGAGCAAATATGGCATGACCGACTCGTTAATCGTCCGCAAAGTCGAAACACGGGCGGACTTCCGAACTCTTGTCCGATTTCCCTGGCTGCTCTACAAGGGAGATCCCTACTGGGTGCCGCCGCTGGTAGCATCCCATCGAAACAAGCTGAGCAAACGTAAAAATCCGACCTGGCAGCACTTGGAAGGCGATTACTTTATCGCGTGGCGCGGCAGTCAGCCGGTTGGCACAATTGCCGCTTTTATCAATCATCGCCACAACAGTTATCATCACGAAGCAATGGGTTTCTTCGGAGTATTTGATGTCTTTGACGATCAGGAAGCCGCCAATGCCCTCTTAACAACGGCTGCTCGTTATCTGGAAGCACGGGGCTGTCAGGCGATTCGCGGCCCGGTTACTTTTTCCCTGAACGATGAGTGTGGTGTGCTGGTCAAAGGCTTTGACGATGTTCCCGTGCTGGTGATGCCGTACAATTACCCGTACTATCACTGCCTGCTGGATCATGCGCCGGGTTATCACCGGGTCATGAATCTTTACAGTTATACTATCACGCTGGAAAGTGCCCTGGAATCGAAGAAGATTGATCAACTGCTGCGCGTGACCCGCCGCAATAACGAACGCCGCCAGATCACCGTCCGGGCGATTGACCCCAAGCGCATCAAACAGGATTTGGAGATCGTCAAGTCGATTTACAACACGGTTTGGGATAATAACTGGGGCTTTGTGCCCCTGTCGGACAGCGAACTGGAAGCGATGGTGCAGGACATCCGGCGCTATATTGATCCGCGTTTGACTATTATCGCAGAAGTGCGCGGCGAACCGGCAGCCTTTCTGATGGCGTTCCCCGACATTAACCAACCGATGCGTTACGCCTATGCGCATCCCGGCAAGCCGGACATTCTGAGTATGATGCAGATGTGGTGGCACTGGAAGCTGCGCTCTAAAATCAACCGCATCCGTATTCCGTTGATGGGTGTGCAGGCGGAATTTCGGGGTTTGGGTGTCGAGGCGGCGATGTTTGCCGAGTTGATTGATCAGGCGAAGGGAATTGCCCGCGAAATGGGTTGGAGTCACGCAGACGCGGGGTGGATCCTCGAAGCGAACGAAGGCATGCAGCGGCTTGTAGAAGGTTACAATGTCGAGGATTACAAGCAGTACTGCCTCTATGAGCGTTTGCTGTCGCCTACACATCCGATTCGCCCGCAGTTGGTACGCCGGTCGCGTCGTTCGCAGTGGCAAAATACGATCAAAACGCGGTCGATGCAGTCGCGGCGTGTCGTGGCAACCACGGCTACTCGTCCGCGCACATTCGTGGCACGTACGTTCAAATCGGGGCGAAATGTTCCGCATGCCATTCGCCGTAATGCACATATCCCGCAGGCGATCAAACAGCGGGCGGCACGCGTCCCCTTTCCGGTGCGGCGCGGGCGCGACGACGATTAATCTGTTGGCCCCTCTTGGCTGAGGGGCTTCTTCGCTTTTTTGTTACCCGTTCAAATTCGAGTAGGATAGTATTCGTAATCATCAACCGGGAGGAAGAATCTTTCATGCCTGAGCCAGTGGTTGTGCGTCCGGTGAAGACCAAAGCTGACTACCAGACTTTTTTAACTTTCCCCTGGGCGCTCTACCCACATCATGCGTGCTGGATTCCGCCGCTGTTTTCGATGCAGAAACATAAGTTTGATCGCGCGCATAATCCCAGTTGGAAACACATGGCGGGTGAATATTTTCTGGCGTGGCGCGGCAGCAAGCCTGTTGGCACGATTGCCGCGTTCATCAACCATCGCCACAACGAAATCCGGCATGAGCATATTGGTTTCTTTGGGGCCTTTGAGGTTTATGAAGATCAGGAAGCCGCCGCCGCCTTGCTGAACTGCGCGGCGGCATATGTACACGGCCAAGGCTACGATGCGCTGCGCGGCCCGGCAACCTTTTCCACTAATGAAGAATGCGGGCTGTTGATCCAGGGTTTTGATGATCCGCCGGCTATCCTGATGCCCTATAATCCGCCGTACTACCAGACCTTCATTGAAAATACGCCGGGATTTGAACAGGCTATGGATCTGTACAGTTATTCGCTCGTTCTGCCCGATTTCCAGGGATCAAAAAAGCTGGAGCAGTCGTTTCGGGTGACACGCAAAAATAACGAACGCCGCCATATCACTGTTCGCACGCCCCAAAATAGTAGAGAAATTCGGCATGAATTTCGGAATCTTCAGAAAATCTATAACCGCGCCTGGATTGATAACTGGGGCTTTGTGCCGCTGAGTGAGATCGAAATTGAGGATGTTGCCAAGCAGCTTTCGCAGTTTTTGGAACCCCGTCTGGCCTTTTTCGCGGATGTCGATGGAAAACCAGCGGGATTCCTGATGGGTATTCCCGACATGAACCAACCGCTCCAACGTGCTTATCCGCGCCCTGGCAAACCGGAGCTTCTCTCCTTGCTGCAAGTTTTCTGGCACTGGAAACTGCGCCCCAAAATCCACCGGATTCGGATCGCACTGATGGGCGTTGATCCAGAATTTCAGAATATCGGTGTTGAGGGAGCAATGTTTGTCGAATTGCTTGATAAGCTGTTACAACTAACTGCGGAAATGCACTGGGAATTCGCTGACGCCGGGTGGGTTTTGGAAAACAACCAGCCGATGCGTCATATTGTGGAAGCGCTTGGAGGCAAGCCTTATAAGCGTTTCCGGTTCTATGAGAAATCCCTCACTTAATGCAGGAGAAAAATATGCCCGGGAAAATCTTAGCCATTGTGGACGATGAACCGCTCATGGTGGATATGCTCTCGACTTTCCTCAAGCTGAAGGGGTATCAGGTGCGAGGAGTCTATTCGGGTCAAGAGGGGCTGTCGCTCGTTGAGAAAGAAACGCCCGATGCCCTCCTACTGGACTTGATGCTGCCGGACATTGATGGGTTCAAAGTCTGCCAAACACTGCGTGCGATACCTGTTTTTGCCACCATGCCGATTATTATTGTGTCGGCGCGTACAGACCCGGCTTCTAAGGCGAAGGCGGTTGAGGCGGGCGCGAGCGCCTATATCACCAAGCCGGTTCGTTTTCCCGATCTGTTAGCGGAACTGGATCGGTTGCTGGCTCAAGTACAGAAATGAGGATGGAATGGCGCAGCAAATTCTTGTCAAACTGGCTAAAAGCAGAGAAACGTTATTATCAGTCATCACAACTCTCAACGAGAATTTGTTAGAACGGCGCAGCAGTGACGGGTGGAGCATTCGGCAGATATTGACTCATTTGGTGAACGCGGAAGAGGATCATCGTCAAGTAATTGAAGTGACCTTGTTGGGACGGACAGATTTGATCCCCCGCGAATTTTCGCTTGACAAACACAATCAGCAGCGGCTGCACGAACGCGGGTCGTTGTCCTATGAGGCCATTAGGGCTGGGCTGGACGAACAGCGGCGCGCTACGGAGACGCTGCTTCAAAGCCTGAGTGATGAGCAGTTGGCGACTAACGTGCCGCATCCGGCGCTGGGAAATAAAACGGTGGACGAGATATTCCGGGTGATTGCGCTGCATGAACGCATGCACGCGCAGGAGATCGCGGCGCTGCTGAAAGAAGGAGCATAAGCGTGGACAAGTCATTTTGGAAAGCTGTGATGGATAGCGGGTATGTGCTGCCCGACGGTTATACGATCTCTGATTTGACTCCCGAACTCACCAGCTACCTTGGCTCACCGGATCCCGTGCTGCGGGATGACATCGCTTATATCGTGCTAATCCGGTGGATCACACGGGGTGAGTACCAGCCGGACGAACTGCGCGCGATGATCGGGCAGATGTGCATTAACCTGCAAATTGGGCTGGGCGAGCAGGGAACAGATAATGTGTTTGTGCGATCCTTTTCGGCGTTGATGCTGGCGAGTATTCTGTACTACGATAATCATCATGAGCAATTTCTGAGCGAAACGGAAGTGCGCTCTCTGCTCGACACGGCGTTGGATTATCTGGCCCATGAACATGATCTGCGCGGATATGTGGTGGAAAAAGGCTGGGCACATTCGGCGGCCCATACAGCGGATTGGGTGGATGAACTGGCGTTGAGCCGCTATTTGCAGCCAGCGGATTTGGAACGTATCCTGAACGCGATTGGCGCAAAGGTAATGATGCCGTCGGGTTATATTTTCCATAACGACGAGGATGAACGGTTGAGTGTGGCAGCCGTGACAGCGCTCAAACGGGAAATGTATACCGGGGCATTTTTGACGGCATGGATCGGGAATCTGGCCGGATTGATGCAGCGGACCTCACGCCAGAATCTGATGATCGACGACGCGCCGCACAGCGCGTATGTGAACACCAAAAACTTTCTGCGGGCGCTGTATGTGCGGTTGATGCTGGCGAAGGAACTGCCGGAACCGGTTCAGGGCTGGGTTCCAGAGATACTCACGGCGCTGCGGGCGTTTGGCTTTGCGTATGATTAGAGGCGAGTGTTTCGCCGCTCGCCTCTTTAATATAGCTGAGGTTAGATTACGAATTTTCCATCTTTGTACATCAGGGTACCATCGACCAGAATTTCGCCGCCTTGACGCATATCGCAGATCATGTCCCAATGGACAAGTGACTGGTTCACGCTGCCGGTTTCGGCGTAACCCTGACCCACAGCCATATGAACAGTACCGCCAATTTTTTCATCGAAGAGAATCGATCCGGTGAATTCTTTGATGTCGGTGTTGGTGCCGATGGCGAATTCACCCAGACGCCGCGCGCCGGGATCGCTGTCCAGGGTGGCGAGCAGGAAATCGAGATTCGTTTCGGCTTTGGCATTCACCACTAAGCCATCTTTAAATTCGAGTTCGACACCCTTCACTTCGTTTTCGTGATAGTAAGCCGGGTAGGTGAAACGTACCCAGCCGTTCACGCTGTTTTCGACGGGACCGGTGAAAATTTCGCCGTCGGGGAAGTTCTCCATGCCGCCTGCGTTCTTAAAAATGCGGCCATCAATCGACAGTTCCATGTCAATGTGTTCGCCGCGGACCTGAATTTTCTTCTTGCCCTTCAGCCATTCGATCAGGCGCTCGTGAGAAGCATAGACTTTTTTCCATTCCGCTACCGGATCATCCGCGTTGAGTTTGCACGCGCCGAAGAGGAAATCCTGGTACTGGCGAAGCGACATGCCTGCTGTCTGCGCATAACCGAAGGTCGGGAACTGGGTCGTGCAGCGGCGCAGTTCTTTAGCGGCTTCGCGGCGCATCTGAATCTGGATCAGTTGGTCGCGGTGTTTGGCGCGGGCCATTTGCAGTTCCATCGGATAGCGAGACAGCGCGCGCGGGTTCTGCGACGATTCAATGCGGATGACGGTTTCAAAATTTTTATACGCCAGTTCCAGCATGGGGTTGATGGTTTCAAGCTGGGCGACAGATGCGCCGGATTCCAGGGCGTATTCATCTTCCTGTTTAATGTGCATATAAATGAACGGCAGACCACCAGCCCGAAACGCCTCTTCATACAACGCCTGGGCCAACGGTTCGGCTTCGGGACTCAGGCTTCGGATCAAGAGGCGTTCGCCCGGCTTGAGCGCCACTGAGTAGTTGACCAGCACCTGGGCCATTTTTTGAATGCGGTTGTCCATGTAATCCTTCCGTAACAATATAAAATAGACAATTCATTCTAACCAACGCACGGGTGGAATCAAAATTCCAGGCCGGTGCGATGCATGACAAAACCTAACAAACCGATCCAAACGGGCATCACCTGCTCTTGCATATCGGCTAGCTGAGATGTGTGGATGCCGGCCATCGTGGTGGCGATGCCAGCCAGCAGGCGCAGCGCGGCCAGCACTTCCCAAAATACAATATCCTTGATGGGTGTATCCTGGTAAGCCTCTAAAAACTGGTCGCTGAGCGCCACACCAAACGCGCCTAATGTCGCGCTGGTGTGACCGATGTCGAAACGAGAGTCGCCCAATACGGCATTTTCCCAGCCCAACACACCGATGACCTGGGTATAGTCGGCCAGCACATTATCGAGAATATAATCGCCGTGCAGCACGGTATGCGGCTGTTCGCGGATACGATCCACGCGCGCTTCCAACCAGACGAGAATCTTCAATAATTCTGGCGTTTGCAGGTCGATCACCTGGCGGGTGAGGTCATTAAAAATAAAACGAAGCGGGCGAATAGCCAGATCGGGCAGGGTATCCCACGTCAGATGATGGAGTTGGGCGAGAGTGTGGGCAAAACTGGGATTGATGCGGGCGAAAAAGGCGTGCGACTGGCCTTCCACACTGCGACCTTCAATATATTCGACCAGCAGGTAGATGTAACGGTTGTGAATGCTCCAACCAAAATAATAAACTTCGGGCGCGCAATAATTCAGGCCGCGCAGGGCACGCATCACGGTAAAGGCGCAAAAGGCCCGCGATTGATGCTGCGGGCTGTAACGCATGAGGAAAACATGCGGCGGAAGCCGGGTGTCGTGCAAGGCAAAAGCCAATCCGCGCTCACTCTGGCCTTGGGGAAGTGGAATCGGATTGACGGGTACGGCACGTCCAAAGGCAAGGCGCAGAATACAATCGATGTCGGAATAGTCATTCATGTTTGCTGCTGGGCGGACTCCGCATCTAACTTATCAATCGCCTGATTGAGCAATTCAATCATGGCATCAAGGCCTTGAATGGGCTGGCGGGAATCGGCCAAAAACTGCAAGCCATTGCGCACGGTATCGAGCACGGTTCGTTCGGGTTTTTGGTCCAGAATCATGCGGATTTGATCCAGGGCTTCGTCAGGGTCGCCTAACGCTAACTTGGCCTGGGCGTAATCGGCGCGGGTCCACACGTCGCGCGGGTCATCATCCAATTGAAGTTCGGCGGTTTTGAGCACACGATGGAAAAAGCGTGTGGACTGCTCGGCATGGCCCTGATGAATATGCAGGGTGGCGAGATTCGCAATCGGGTAGGATGAATTGGGCGTGATGGCGTGCGCCTTTTCGTAGGCCTGGATCGCCTGATCATAACGGCCCTGGCGACGATAGAGACCGCCCAATGTGCCGTAGTAGGATTCGCCGTCGGCATCGGTCAGGCGCGGGTCCTGGCTGAGGGCTTCGAGCAGCTTGGTTTCGGCCTGCGCCCAAAGCTGATCGCGGGCGGCAAACTGGCCCTGAGAATGCAGGCTGTCGCCTTTGCGGCGCATGGCTAAACCCAACGCGGCCAGCGCGGGTGTGAAATTGGGGTCCTGTTCCAGCGCATGATGCAGGCGCTCGATGGCCTTGTCGAACTCTTTGCGGGTGGTGTAAAGATAACCCAGCAAGTAATTGGCGGCGTGGTTGTCGGCGTCGAGCTTATAGGCGTCTTGCAGGGTGCGGATGGCGGTTTCGATGTTATGGGCGCGAACCTGCTGCTCGGCCAGCACGAGCAAGGACAATAGGCGAAATGAATCGCGCCCCTGACGACGGACATCCGCAATCTGGCCGGTGGTCGTTTTGACCATGCCGTCCAATTGGCCGACCAGCATTTTCTCCAAATTGTCTAACTGGTGCTCCCGTTCGCGGATACGGGCTTCGGCGCGGTCAGCAAACGCGCGGGATTCTTCGAACTGCTTCTGAATGCTGTTGCGCAAAATCCACGCGCCGACCGCTAAACCGGCACCGATCACCACCGATGCGCCTTCCAAAAAGCTGAGGATGCTGTCGGCAAATGCGGTAGCATCGTTGGCGCGTTCGAGGATGAAAGCGGCATCTTCGGTGGCTACTTCGTTGTCCACCAGACGGACGCGGCGTTCGTTGCGGAGCGCATAAAACAGTGCCAGCGATGCGATCACAACAGCAAGCACAGTCACTCCAAGCTGGGCATCGAGAACGGTCAAGCGAAACTTAGACTTGGTGGGTTCGGGTTCGTGTTCAGTAGACAACTTGACACCTCCATTTTGTATCACAAGGATACGCCAGCTTGGGCGATCTGAAAAGTTATTCGAGTTCCATCATCACGGGAGAGGCAATCGTCAGGCCAGCCTGTGTGAATTTTTGGGTGGGCCAACCGTACATCGCGGTGACGATTTCGGGAGATTGGCCGACAAGAACCGAATCTTCACATTTGGTACCTGTAATAGAAGGATTCCAGGCACAGATCATGCCGGGTTCCAGGACGGTGGGATTGTCGGGACCAGCCAGGATTTCACGCGGGGTGTAACCGGCGATTCCGCCTTGATGGTGCAGTTTCCATTCATCCGGAAAGCCCACGCGGGCATAGGTTTCTTGCGCGATGCGGAAGACATCGCCTAATGTTGCGCCGGGTTGGGAGGCGGCAATCATGGCGGCATTCACTTCGGCGCAAGCATCCATGCGGCGGCGGAGATCAGCAGGGACAGGGCCGAAATGGACGAGACGTGTTACCGAACAAAGCAGCCCGTCGCGGCGGCCACCTAACACTAACATGGCGTAACGGTCCAGAACGGCGCGCGTGGGCAGGGGATGGCGAAAACGCGAAATGCGATTATCGACAGCAACGAGCGTCACCAGCGGTGTGATGCCGCGTCCGCGCGCTTCGTACGTGAGCGCGGCGGCGAGTTCGTGTTCGCTGTGGCCGGGGCGAACGCGATGGATGGTGTGCTGCATGGCATCGGCGCAAGCCACGCCCAACGCCCGAAAGCGATCCTGTTCGGCGGGAAGCAGATGAATCCGCAAGGTGGTTAAGTCGATGTCTACAGCGGAGAGATAAGGAAAATCGACGCCGAGGGCGCGCGATACAGGTGGCGTGACGCCAGTTTCCCAGGGGAAAGCCACGATTTCGAAGCCGACTGCTTCCAGGTCGGTTTCGAGTGTCAGACGCGGCGCTTCGATGACGGTGGTCAGGATTTGCAAATCATCCTGCGTGATCACGACGCTGGCTGTACCCAGCGCTGAAGCAGTGTTCACAGCGGTATCGATTCCGCCTGTGATCCATGCGACATTTTCGACACGGCGAAGCCACAAGGTATCGATACGGCGGGCGTCCATCAGCGCACGAACACGGTCAAGTTTGGCCTGGCTTTCAAACTGCATCAGATTCTCCCTGGCATTGGAACGGGTAAAAGACGAGTGGTGTACAACTATACCAAACAAAGATGAGTTAAGAAGAAACGAACATATGGCGAGCAATTCCGCTATGTGTCCTATAACGGAATCAGCCAGAGGGCACATGAAAAGGAAGGACAGAGGCATTATAGTGAATGTATCGAAGGGCCACAGTGACGCGGAACACTGTGGGGTACCTCGTCTCATTGTACGATCTCGCCCAGCATAAACGCTTGGGCGAGATTGTTTTTCTGACAGTGTTCTGAAGAAACTCATATGTATTTCTTATAAAGATGCGGTATCTATGGGGGTGCGGTCTTATTCGACATCCACTTTGGCTTGAGAAGATACCAACTGAAAGAGGAATACTATGCCCAAGCAACTCGTTTTTGAGCAAGAAGCACGGAATAAACTGAAATCCGGTATTGATACGCTGGCTCAAGCGGTCATGACCACGCTCGGTCCCAAAGGCCGTAATGTTGCCATCGACAAAAAATTCGGCGCGCCGACGATCACCCATGATGGTGTATCGGTTGCCAAAGAAATTGAATTATCTGATCCGTATGAAAACATGGGCGCGCAGCTTCTGAAGGAAGCGGCGACCAAAACCAATGACATCGCTGGAGATGGCACGACTACCGCGACGGTGTTGGCTTATTATATGGTGATGGAAGGGCTGCGGAACCTGGCGGCGGGCGCGAATCCGATGCTGTTGAAGCGTGGGATTGACGCGGCGACGGATAAGGTTGCCAGCGCGATCCGCGAAATGGCGCACGAGATCAATACGAAGGAAGAGATCGCCTCGGTTGCTGCTATCAGCGCGCAGGACAAAGAAATCGGCACCTTGATCGCGGACGTGATGGACAAAGTCGGCAAAGACGGCGTGATCACGGTCGAGGAAAGCAAGGGCCTCGAATTCGAAACG